>CAKTTL010000093.1 GCA_934615235.1 uncultured Clostridia bacterium | reverse complement strand
GAGGAGAAAAGAATGATCTGTGATCTTTGCCCGCGGATGTGTCACGCGGAGAGAAGCGAGCGCGCGGGCGCGGGGCGCTGCGGCATGGGAACGCTGCCGGTAATTGCCAGAGCGGCGGCGCATTTCGGCGAGGAGCCGTGTCTTTCCGGCGTGCGCGGGAGCGGCGCGGTGTTTTTCTGCGGATGTCCGCTGCACTGCGTTTTCTGCCAGAACGATGAAATCAGCCGTGCCGGTGCGCGGGGAAAAACCGTCACGCCGGAGGAACTGGCGGATATTTTTAAGGCGCTGTGCGCCGAAGGAGTACACAACCTCAACCTCGTCACGGCAGTGCATTTTGCGCCCGCGGTGGCCGAGGCGCTGCGGATTGCCAAACCGTCCGTACCGGTGATCTGGAACAGCGGCGGATATGAGCGCGTGGAGACGCTGCGCATGCTCGAGGGGCTGGTGGACATTTATCTGCCGGATTATAAATATGCGGACGCGGCGCTTGCGAAGCTCTGCTCGGACGCGCCGGATTACCCGCAAGTGGCGCTGAAGGCGATTGCGGAAATGTATCGCCAGACGGGCGACGCGGAATTTGACGACGACGGCATGATGGTGCGCGGCACAATGGTGCGGCATCTCATTCTGCCGGGCTGTACGGGCGCGTCGATGGAGGCGCTCAGCGCGCTGGTAGACGCGGGGCTGGAGAACGTGCCGGTAAGTCTCATGGCGCAATACACGCCTTACGGGCGGGCGAAGGAGATTCCCGGGCTGGACAGACCGGTTTCCGCCGCCGCGTACCGCCGCGTGCGTGAACATATGGACTGGCTCGGGCTGGACGGATATACACAAAAAATGGAGTCCTCCGGAACCTTCGCCATCCCGGACTGGAACCTGCTTGAAGGCGGGGAAACACAATAAACAGACGTTTTCCCGCGCTGCAGCGCGGGTTTTATATTTGAAAAGAATCTTGTAATTTCATGCAGCAAATGGTATACTGAAAGGTAATGAAGAACGAAAAGCAAATCGAGCGCCTCGGCATGCTTGTGCATCCCGAGAAGCCGGAGGCCGCGCGCCTTGCGCGGCGTCTGGCGGAAATCTGCCGCGAAAAAGGGCCCGCGCTCGTGCCCGTCGATTCGCGGAATGCGTCCGCGCTTGCGGATGTGGACGTGGTCGCCGTGCTCGGCGGGGACGGGACGATTCTGCGCGTCCTGCGGCTGATGGGCGAAAAGATGGTCCCCGTGCTGGGCGTAAACCTGGGCACGATGGGGTTTCTGGCCGAATGCGCGCCGGAAGCGCTGGAAGAAGCCGTTCGCCGTCTGGCCGCGGGGGACTACCGGCTGGAGGAACGGATGCTTTTGCGCGTCGAGCGCGAAGGCGGAGAGCGTGCGCTTGCGCTCAACGACGTGGTCGTCTCGCGCGGCGCGTGCCAGCGGGTTTTGCAGGCGGACGTAACGGTCGACGGGCAGGCGGCGGCGCGTTTTTCGGGCGACGGGCTGGTGATTTCAAGCCCCACGGGCTCGACGGCGTATTCGCTTTCGGCCGGCGGGCCGGTCGTCGTGCCGCAGCTGGACTGCATCGTGCTTGCGCCGGTTTGCCCGCATACGTTTTCAGCGCGGCCGATGGTGGTCTCGGGCGAATCACAGATTGAAGCGGCGCTTGCGCCGCGCGGCGCGGGCGGCAGGCTGATGCTGTCGATAGACGGCGGGGACGGAATCGCGCTCGAGCGCGCGGTAATTCGCGTGCGGCGCGCGCAGGAGCGTCTGCCGTTTGTACGGTTCGGGGAAAACAGATTCTTCTCTTCCCTGCGCGGGAAGCTGTCGCTCTGGAGCGGCAGCGGCCTTTCAGGCGAAGAGCGTTAATTTAGGAGGAACGGCCATGAAACGGCAGCGTCATCGGATGATATTGGAAATTGTGGAACATCAGGCGGTGGAAACGCAGGAGGCGCTTTCCGAGGAGCTGCGCAAGCGCGGCTTCGACGTTACGCAGGCCACCGTCTCGCGCGATATTAAAGAGCTGCGCCTTTTCAAGGTGATGGGCGACGACGGCGTATATCGCTACGCCGTAGCCGAGCGCAGCGAACAGGGGTTGACGGAGCGGCTGCGCCGCGTCTTCGCCGAAACCGTGCAGAGCGTCGATTACGCCTGCAACCAGATCGTCATCAAGACGCTGCCCGGCGGCGCGCACGCCGCTGCGGAGATGGTCGATACGATGCGCTGGAAAGAGGTCGTCGGGACGCTGGCCGGCGATAACACGATTCTTGTCATTCTGCGCGACGTTGAGTCCGCGCCCGAGGTTGCCGAACGTTTCAAAGGGATGATGAAATAAGTGCTTCTGCAGCTTTCTATCCGCGATATTGCGCTGATCGACCGGCTCACGCTGTCCTTTGGCCCGGGGCTGACTGTGCTCACGGGCGAAACGGGCGCGGGCAAAAGCATCATCGTCGGCTCGCTGGATTTCGTTCTGGGGGGAAAAGCCGATCGCGACCGCATCGCGGGCGGCGCGGAACGCGGACGGGTCGAAGCGCTTTTCGATATTTCCGCGCTGTCGCGCGTACAGAGCGCGCTTGCGGAGATGGGGCTGGAAACCGAGGACGGTCTTTTGCCCGTTTGCCGCGAGATTCTGCAAAGCGGCCGCAGCGTCTGCCGCGTGGCGGGCGAAGTGGTAACGGTCGCGCAGCTGCGCGCGGTCATGGCGCCGCTGCTCGATCTGCACGGCCAGCACGCGCATCAGAGCCTGCTCGACCCGGCGAAGCATCTGCAGTTTCTCGACGCGCTGGGCGACGCGGAACACCGCGCGGCCACGGAGCGCGTGCGGGCGCTTTACGGCGAATGGAGCGCGATTGCGCGAACGCTGCGCGAAATCGAAACGAACGATCGCGAGCGCGCGCGGCGCGAGGACATGCTGCGCTTCCAGCTTGAGGAGCTGGACGGCGCGAAGCTCAGGGCCGGCGAGGAGGACGAACTGACCCGTCAGCGCGCGCTGATGCGAAACGCCGAAAAGATCCGCTCCGGCCTGGAAGAGGCATACGGCGCGCTCTCCGGCGACGAGACGGGCGAACTGCCCGGCGCGCTGGACGCGCTGCAGCAGGCGGCGAAGGCGCTGGGCGGGCTGTCCAAATACGACGGGCGATTCGAGGCGCTCAGCGTGCAGCTCAACGACGCGATGTACGCAGCGGAGAGCGTGGCGGGCGAACTGGACGGGCTGCGCGAGGAATGCGGAGTCGATCCGCGCAGGCTCGAACAGGTGGAATCCCGGCTTGATCAGCTGGACCGGCTGCGCCGCAAATACGGCGCGACGACGGTCGAGATGATCGCCTTCCGTGAGCGCGTGCGCGCGGAACTGGATTCGACCGCGTCGAGCGAAGAAAAGCGCGAGGCGCTCAAAAAGCAGGAAAAGGCTGCGAAGGCCGCCTTCATGAAGGAAGCGCAGGCGCTTTCCGAAGCGCGGCGCGCGCTGGCAAAGGCGTGCGAGGGACGCGTGGCCGCGCAGCTGGCGGCACTGGAAATGAAATCCGCCGTATTTGAGGTTGCTTTTTCGGAGGACGCCGCGCCTTCCGCCGACGGGCTGGACGCGGTTGAGTTCCAGCTTTCGGCAAACCGCGGCGAGCCGCCGCGTCCGCTGCAGAAAGCGGCTTCAGGCGGCGAACTTTCGCGCGTGATGCTGGCGCTTAAATGCGTCGAGGCCGAAAACGACGGCGTGCCGACGCTGGTTTTCGACGAGATCGATACGGGCGTAGGCGGCGCGACAGGCGTGGCCATCGCCGAGAAGCTGCGCGAGGTGGGCGCGAAGCGTCAGGTGCTGTGCGTAACGCATCTGCCGCAGATCGCGGCGGCGGCGAGGACGCAGTTCTGGGTGGAGAAATCGGTCCGCGATGGGCGCACGCATACGGACGCGCGCGAGCTGGACACGGACGGCCGCGTGGAAGCCGTGGCGCAGATGCTCGGCGGCGGCGAGACGGGCCGCGCGCATGCACGGGCGATGATCGAACGATAAAGGAGCGGGAACATGGACGACAGGCTCGAAGAAGTGCTCAAGCTGCAGGAAGAGGTTATCAAGGGGATTACGCGCTCGAGCAGCAGTCTGCGCGGCATATACGACGATTTCTGGGGCGCGAATTCGCCCTTCGCCAAACCGCAGAAGAGCGGACAGGCCGCGCCGAAGGAACAGGCCGCGCAGGGCGCGGCTGAAAAAACCGCTCCCGAAAAGACCGAGCAGGAAGAGCCGCCCGAAAAAATCGAAGACCTGAAAAAGGAACTGGACGGGTATATCGGCCTGGACACGGTCAAGGAGCAGGTGGACGGGCTGATCAACTGGATCCGCGTCAACCAGATGCGCAGGGAAAACGGCCTCCCGCAGGCGGATATGTCGCTGCACATGGTGTTTTCCGGCAACCCCGGCACGGGCAAAACGATGATCGCCCGGCTGATGGCGCGCATTTACAAAAGCCTGGGCATTCTCAAGAAAGGGCATCTTGTCGAGGTCGACCGCGGCGGGCTGGTCGCAGGCTACGTCGGACAGACGGCGATCAAAACGGCCGAGGTGATCAAATCCGCGCTGGACGGCGTGCTGTTTATCGACGAGGCGTACGCGCTGACGAACCGCGGCGAGAACGATTTCGGCAAGGAAGCCGTCGAAACGCTGCTGAAAATGATGGAGGACCATCGCGACCGGCTGGTCGTGATCGTCGCAGGCTACGTGGACGAGATGGAAACGTTCGTCCATTCCAACCCCGGTCTGGAGAGCCGTTTTAACCGCTTCTGGAATTTTCCGGATTATTCCGTCGAGGAAATGCTCGCCATTTTCGATATGCGCTGCGGGAAGAGCGGCTACGCCATCTCGCTGCAGGCGCGCGCAAAGCTCGGCGGGCTGATCGCCGCACGGGTTACGGCAGATCCTCTCGGCTTTGGCAACGCGCGCGGCGTGCGCAACCTCTTCGAGGAAATCGCCGCCCGGCAGGCGAACCGCCTTGCGGCGCTATCGCCCGAGGAAATCACAAAAGAAACGCTGATGCAGCTGACGGAAGAAGACGTGCCTGAAGTATAAAAGCTGAAAAAAGATTAGGGTGTATCTGAAAAAGGAAGAGGCGACAGCACGAGCGGATTTTTCGTCAGTTCAAGGAGGGAAATCGAAGGTTTAGCGGCGCTAAATCGAGATTTCCCGACAATGAAATGGCGGAAAAGACGCCGTGATGGAGTCTCAGGGAATTTTTCAGATACACCCTAGAGAGAAAGAGGATTTGCGGCCCATATGGGTGCAAATCCTCCTTTTATTTCCGACCATTTATTTCCAGCGACTGCTTCAGAATTTTTACAACGTCCGCGATAATCTGCGCCTGTTCCGTCGAGCAGCTTTCCAGAATTGCCGCGACGGCCGCCTGGGATTCACTGACGGTGCTTTGCGGTGCGTCATAGAGTAGAAAATCCGTTTTAACCGCTAACGCCTCCGCAAGCTCTACGAACACCGGCAGGCTCAGTTTTGTATTCGCGGTTTCAATATGGCTCATATGCGTAACGGAAATCCCGATTTTCTCCGCCAGCTGCTCCTGAGAAAGCCCTCTCGCCTTCCTGATTCTCCGAATTCGCTGCCCAATTTCATAATAATCCACCTTTTCACCGCCTACACAGATAAAATCACTTGAATTGTATAGACAAATGTGCTAGCATATTATAAACTTCATGGGCTATTTTATGCCTATAGAATTCATTTGTTCGAAAGGGGACGGAAAAATGAAAAGGTGGATGGCATTTTTGCTGGCGGCGTTACTGCTGCTGGCAGCTGCAAGCGCGGCGGCCTCCGACGTAAACAAAGCGCCCAAGTTTACAGGCGGCGCCTCATGGGACACGGCCGTTGCGATTACGGAGGATCAGTGCGGGGTGCTTTATTACTCTGCACTGGCAAAGGGGAATATTTACGATATAATGGACGACTGGTATGTGCTTCAGGCCGAAACAGATGGGACGTATTATATTAATATTACCAATAGCAACGATTCCAGTGCTATCGAGCTGTTTGACTCCAACATGAACCAGATCGAAAAAGCGAACATTGAAAGAAATAATCAGTTAATCATCGCGTTATCTGTTCGTGCATACGAAAAAATATATCTAAACCACAACAGAATCGGTCAACTAAAAGATTATAATAAGTATTATTTCTCCGTCTGCTTCGACGGGCACCATCTCCCCGGTCTTGTTTCAGAAATCACCGCAGCGCCCACCTGCACTGAGCCGGGAACCCGGACGTTCCCCTGCGACTTGTGCGGCGAACCCGCTGCGACGGAGGAAATCCCCGCGCTCGGCCACACGCCGGGCGAATGGAAGCAGATCAAAGAAGCCGCCTGCACCGAACCCGGACTGCTCGCGCAGGTGTGCTCCGTCTGCGGGGAAACGCTCGCCAGCGAAGAAGTTCCCGCGCTCGGCCACGACGCGTCGGAAATGAGCGTCGTCACGGAAGCCACCTGCATTCAGGCCGGGCTGAAAACCAGCCAGTGCAAGCGCTGCTTCATCGTTTTGCAAAGCGAGACGATTCCTGTCACCGCGCACATCCCCGGCGAAATGAAGGTGCTCTCCGCGCCGACCTGCACCGAAAGCGGTTACGCCGAGCAGCGCTGCACCGTCTGCAACGCGCTCCTCGCCGATGAACAAACGCCCGCGCTTGGCCACCATGCCGGCGGCTGGCAAACCGTCGTCGAAGCTACCTGCCTCCAGCCGGGGCTGCAGGAAAAACGCTGCTCCGCCTGCGGCGAACTGATGGATTCTGCCGCGCTGGACGCGCTGGGCCATCAAAGCGGCGCATGGCGGGATACCCGCGCCGCCACCTGCACCGCCGACGGAGAACGCGCGCTTTACTGCGAGCGCTGCAACGCCGTTCTGGAAACTGAAACCGTTCCCGCCTTCGGCCACAGCGAAGGCGAATGGCAGACCGTTCGGGAAGCCGCATGCCTGCAGACGGGATTGAAAGAGAAACGCTGCGCCGCCTGCGACGCGGTATTGGAATCCGAAACGCTGCCTGCGCTTGGCCACAGCTACACCGAATGGGAAACCACGAAGGAAGCGACCAAAAAGCAGGAAGGCGAACGCACCCGCCATTGCATCCACTGCGGCGACACCATCGTCGAGCCCATCGAAAAGCTGCCGAAGGTACTGGGGATTTTCTAAGGGGAACGGGGTTTTTTCTGGGGGAGGAACCTTCTTTCTGGAGAAAGAAGGTTCCTCCCCCAGACCCCCTCCTCTAAGAAAGCCGCTTTGGGGCGGTACTGGGAAGAGGATTACAGAGAAAGAGGATTTGCGGCCCGTGTGGGGGCAAATCCTCTTTTTTTGACGATGTGGCGCAAAAAAACGGGGCGCTCCTGCGCCCCTGAAATCATTTTTACTTGCCCGCTCTCGACGCGGCTTTCATCCGCTGCTCGTGCGAGAGGATTCGCTTGCGCATGCGCAGGCTCTGCGGGGTGACCTCCAGCAGCTCGTCCTCGGTGATGAACTCGATGCACTCTTCCAGCGAGAAAGGCTTGGGCGTGGTCAGCTTCAGGCTGTCTTCCGAGGCGGAGGAATTGCGCATGTTCGTCACATGCTTTTTCTTGCAGACGTTTACGTCGATGTCGCCCGGGCGGGACGATTCGCCGACAATCATGCCGCTGTAAACCGGCAGGCCGGGGCCAACGAAGAGCGTGCCGCGATCCTGCGCGTTGAACAGGCCGTAGCTCGTCGTTTCGCCGCTTTCAAAGGCGACGAGCGAACCGGTATCGCGGCCGGGCAGCTCGCCCTTGAAGGGCTCGTAGCCGTCGAAAACGGCGCTCATGATGCCCTCGCCGCGTGTGTCGGTCATGAACTCGCTGCGATAGCCGAACAGGCCGCGCGCCGGCACCACGAACTCAAGGCGCACGCGCTCCTCGCCGCTCATCGAAACCAGCGTGCCCTTGCGGCGGCCAATCTTATCGATGACCGCGCCGACATACGCCGTCGGCACGTCGGCAACCATGCGCTCCATCGGCTCGCACTTCACGCCGTCGATTTCGCGCATCAGCACTTCGGGCTTGCTCACCTGCAGCTCGTAGCCCTGACGGCGCATCGTTTCAATCAGAATGGACAGATGCAGCTCGCCGCGTCCTTTGACCAGGAATGAATCGGGCGAATCGGTCTCCTCCACGCGGAGGGATACGTCGGTCTGCAGTTCCTTCATCAGGCGCGCGCGCAGGTGGCGGCTGGTGACGAACTTGCCCTCGCGGCCGGCGAAGGGGCTGTTGTTGACCGAGAACGTCATGCGGACGGTCGGCTCGGAAATCTTCACGAACGGCAGCGGCTCCACCTGCACCGGATCGCAGATCGTATCGCCGATGTTCAGGTTTTCAAAGCCGGAAACGGCGACGATATCGCCCATGCCCACTTCGGTCGCCTTCACGCGCTTGAGGCCGTCGAACGTGTGCAGGCCGGACAGGCGCAGCGGCGCGGACACGTTATCCTCGCCGTACGTGCAGCGCACGGCCATCATGCCCTCTTTGAGCGTTCCGCGTTCCACGCGGCCAATGCCGATGCGGCCGAGGTATTCGGAATAGTCGATCGTCGAAATGAGCACCTGCGCGGGGCCTTCCGTGTCGCCCTCGGGCGCGGGGATATATTTGACAATCGCGTCGAACAGCGGGGTCAGGTCGTCGCCGGGCTTGCGCCAGTCGAGCGTGGCGTAGCCGCGCCGCGCGGACGCGAAGAGGATCGGCCAGTCGAGCAGATCGTCGGGCGCGTGCATTTCAATCAGCAGATCGAGCACCTCGTCCACCACCTCGTCGCAGCGCGCGTCGGGGCGGTCGATCTTGTTGATGCACACGAGCACGGGCAGCTTCAGTTCCAGCGCCTTGCGCAGAACGAAGCGCGTCTGCGGCATCGGGCCTTCAAACGCGTCGACGAGCAGCATCACGCCGTCGACCATCTTCAGCACGCGCTCCACCTCGCCGGAGAAGTCCGCGTGGCCGGGCGTGTCGACGATGTTGATTTTCACGCCCTTCCAGTGAATGGCGGTGTTCTTGGCGAGGATGGTGATTCCGCGCTCGCGCTCGATGTCGCCGGAGTCCATCACGCGCTCGGCAACCTGCTGGTTATCGCGGAAAATGCCGCTCTGGCGGAGAAGGCCGTCCACGAGCGTGGTCTTACCATGGTCGACGTGGGCGATGATGGCGATGTTGCGAATATCTTCCCGAATCATTCTATTTCTTCCTTCCTGCTTACCGTCTCTGCAAGCTTCAAGCCTTTGTTGTTTTCCTCCGCCCAGCGGATGGACCACTCGTTCTGGAACAGCAGCACCGGCCGGTCAAACCGGTCGGCCGCCAGCGTGGTGGAAGAGGAAAGCTTCAGGTCAGGCGGCTCGCAGGGGCATTCCTCTATCCAGCGCACGAAGCGGTAATCCAGCGGCTCGCGCCGGATTTCCACGCCGTATTCGGTGCGCAGCCGGTGCTCGAGCACGTCGAACTGCAGCACGCCCACGACGCCCACAATCAGCTCTTCGCGGCCGATTTCCGGGCGCTTGAACGTCTGAATCGCGCCTTCAACGGCCAGCTGCGTAATGCCCTTGACAAATTGCTTGCGTTTCATTGAATCGAAAGCGCTGACACGCTCAAAATGCTCCGGTGCGAAAACGGGGATACCCTCGTAGCGAATCTTTTTGCCGTCGCACAGCGTGTCGCCCAGGCGGAACACGCCCGTATCGAACAGGCCGATAATATCGCCGGGATACGCTTTCTCGACGGCCTCGCGCTCGTCGGCCATGAACTGCTGCGGCTGCTTGACCTGCATGTTCTTGCCCGTGCCGGAATGCCAGACGAACATGTTCTTTTCAAACACGCCCGAAACGATGCGCATGAAGGCCAGCCGGTCGCGGTGCGCCGGGTTCATGTTGGCCTGAATTTTGAAAATGAAGCCCGAAAACTCGGGGCTGTCCGGCTCCATGATGCCGCCGTCGTATTCGCGCGAGCCGGGGCACGGGGCCAGGCGCAGGAAGCGCTCCAGGAACGGCTCCACGCCGAAGTTCGACACGGCGCTGCCGAAGAACATCGGGGTCAGCTCTCCCCGGCGCACAGCGCCGAGATCGAACGCGTCGCCCGCCACGTCGAGCAGCTCCATCTCGTCGCGCAGGCGGTCGATATAATGCTTGTCCAGCACGTCCGACAGATGCGGGTCGTCCATGCCGACCTGGTATTTTTCCACGCGGCTCTTGCCGTGATCGCCCGCCGAATACAGGTCGATCATCCGCGTGTCGCGGTGGCAAACGCCCTGAAAATCGCCGTCCACGCCGATGGGCCAGTTCATCGGGCAGGAGCGGATGCCCAGCACGTCCTCAATTTCCTGCATGAGGGCGAAGGGATCCTTCGCCGCGCGGTCCATCTTGTTGACGAAGGTGAAAATCGGAATCCCGCGCATACGGCAGACCTTGAAAAGCTTGATCGTCTGCGCTTCCACGCCGCGCGCGGCGTCGATGAGCATGACGGCGCTGTCCGCCGCCACGAGCACGCGGTAGGTATCCTCGGAGAAGTCCTGATGGCCGGGCGTGTCGAGGATATTGATATGGCAGCCGCCATAGGAGAACTGCATGGCGGAGCTGGTCACGGAGATGCCGCGCTGCTTTTCAATCTCCATCCAGTCGCTGGTGGCGTAGCGCTCGGCCTTGCGCGCCTTGACGGAGCCCGCCTGGCGGATCGCTCCGCCGTAGAGCAGCAGTTTCTCCGTCAGCGTCGTCTTACCGGCGTCCGGGTGGGAGATGATGGCGAACGTCCTGCGTGTTTCGATTTCGTGCCGCAGGGCGGCGATATCGACATTTTGCGCCATGGATGGCCCTCCTCATGGGGATAATTCACGAAATTGTATTATATCGCGAAATGGAATACATGTCAAACAAAACGCGGGGCGCGAACAGGGCAACAGCATTTAAGAATCAGCCCCAAAGGATCCGCAGGAAAGTATCCGGATCAAGACAGGCCCAGTAACGC
>CAKTTL010000092.1 GCA_934615235.1 uncultured Clostridia bacterium | reverse complement strand
AATATCTCGGGATCCGGGTTCGAACGCGATCCGCCGAATTTGCCGTTTTTACGTTGGCGTGCTATAATCGATTCGGAAAACCAGAATCCAGGGAGATGTCATGAACATGAAAATAAAGCGGCAAAAACAAATAAAGGCCTTTTTAATCGAGGAATTTGGTGAAGACCGGGGAAGCGCCCTGTTCGCCAGGCAGGAGGAAACGCTGAATGCGCTGGTTGCAGGCGAAAACGGCAAATCCCAAAGTCAGATGAAAACGCTTACCCAGACGATTTTTCCCTGTATCGCGCTGTACAAGGCGCTGGCAAAAAACGGCCTTTCACAAGATGCTGCGTACAGGCACGTGCAAAAATACATGATCGATAAAGTCGCGGCGCAAAAGCATGCGTCCACGGCAAAAATGGAAGCCGTTCCGGGATTCTACGCAATTTACAGCCATGTATTTCTCAGAATTATGCGCAAGGCCGATTTATGGGAAAGCACGCAAAAACGCACCCCGGATTCCTTTGACGTTACGATAAAAAAGTGCCTCTGGCATACGGCATGCGAGGAAAACGGCTGCGCGGAGCTATGCCGCCTGTTTTGTGATTCTGACAACGTGACATACGGCGGGCTGAAAAAGATAGGCTTTGCCCGCACGAAAACCCTGGGTTACGGCGGAGATTGCTGCGATTTTCATTTTTTCAGGAAATCCTAAGGGGGCTGAAAAAGGAAGAGGCGACAGTTCGAGCGGATTTTTCGTCGGTTCAGGGAGAGAAACCGAAGGAAGCCGCCGTGATGGAGTCTCACTGTACCTGATCGTCGCGCTCGCGATAGCCGGTATCGCAATGCTGGCAGGCTGCGCCTGCTTTTAACGGAGGCTACAATGAAGAATTATACCCAGGTATATGTAAAAAAACAGTTTTGAAGCCGCCAAAACATACTGCCGTGCTTTTGGTGCAGAAATAACCCGCGCGTTCAAAAACAAGGATAACACGGCTTATGAACACTGTGAGTTATCTGTAAACGGAGAAGGTTTTTTGGCGCTGGCAGAAGCCAAGAATCCGTGCGATATAAGTATAGTACACAAATACAAATGGGAAACCATGACCTTTAATGTTTTTGAAATGGGGACTGAAGAAGCGGTTTATAATGCTTTTCAGGTTTTGAGCGATGGCGGAGTAATTATCGAACCTGTTGGATCGCTTCCATGGAGTAAATGCTGCGCCACCCTGATTGACAAATACGGCGTGTGCTGGTGGATATCAATTTAACAGCGCCGCATCCCCTGCCGCCCGCATCGATTCCCATCATGTTCTCGGCGCGTTCGCGCCTGTAAACCGTACCGTCGCAGCTCTCATAACTTCCTTCTGCCCGGCTGAATGACGCACCCCTGATCCTTCTCGCCCTTTTCGCGCATCGTCCCGCGCGGCTATGTATCCGCTTTCTTCGTTTTTTGTACCGTGCGCGCCTCAGTGTGGTCTGCCGCTTCCGTTTAGAACATCGACAATTGCGCCGATACATAGGATTCCTGCCGCGCTTCGATGATTTTATCCCCCTCGCGCAAATGACCGATCAGCAGCGGCGAATGCGGATCGTGCTGCTGAAAGTTTTGCTCCACCGTCCTGCGGTCATAATTGGCGTAGCAGTAAACGCAGCCATGCGGGCAGGTATTGTACAGGCCGATGTCCGCGCCCAGCAGGCATTCGCACTCCGCGCGCGGGGATTTCTTTGCTTTCGGCACGTTCAGCCGGCAATCGAGCGCTTTTTCCAGCACCGCCCACGTCATGCAGCCTGAAACGTCCGCGCCGTACTGCGCCAGATCTGCTCTCTCGCAGCAGGTGCGAATAGAAATGCGATGCTTTCGCCCAATCTCGACGAAAGCCTGAATGAGCCGCTTTTGCTCATCAGGCGAAACCGCCTTTGCCTGTGGAAAATTGCGCCGGGTCTTTTCATACAGGTCGATAAAGCTGACCACGCAGGAATTGACGTATCCGGAAAGCGCCGCCGACATCTTCTCAAAACTGCGCAGATGATATTCCAGCGAATACCTTTCCGTAATAAACACAGGATCGTAGCGCCAGCCGACCGCCCTCTCTCCGACCCATGCGGACAACTGCCGAACGGATTCGAGCACGCGCGCCTTTTCCGGCACCAACGGCTCGATCTCCCTGCCGTAGGGCGTAACCGTGACGAACCAGAATTGCCGGAATGCGTTCAGCTCGCCAAGCCGCGAAAGCATCGGCTGCGGGTTCTTGGTGCAAAAGCACAGCGCATCCACAACCGCCGGGTCGAGCCGGTATTTCAGCACCTGCTCCGGACGATAGGGATTGCGCGCCAGCACAAAGCCTTCCCGAATGCGATTGTAAAACCACTCGCTGTAATAAGCCGGAATGTCCGTGCGGCAGCCTGTATTCAGAATCATCTTTACGCCTCGCTATCCTCTCTGCGGTTACACGGCCGAGAATCAGAAAAAGCAGCCAGTTCGGCCTTTCCCTGTTTCGGCGTTGGACGCGCGCTCTGCCGCACAGGCGGAATTTACACGCCTTTTCGGCTGCGGCTTTATTATATCAGCTTCCTGAATCGCTGAAAAGTACGCGCCTTTTTTGTTCGCGCCTGAAGCGCGGAATATCCGAAACGAATCTTCAAGAATTATTTTCGTTCAGACTATGCCAAAAGAAACTTATCGTGCCGATTGCGCTCATTTTTCCAGCCCGGCTTGCAAAAAGATGCGTTCCTTGTTATGCTAAGGTGTATCTGAAAAAGGAAAAGCCGCCGTGATGAAGTCTCAGAGAATTTTTCAGATACACCCTGACATGGGCTTATAAAAAAGACGATGGGGTGTTTAGTTTGTACCGAGTAGCGATCGTTGACGACGAAGGAATGCCCCGGCGAATCCTTTCTCAGGAAATCGAAAAAAACGCCCCCTCGTTTTCTTTGGCGGGCGCTTTCAAAACCGGTGATCAGGCATGGAGCTTTCTTGAAAAAGAAGAAGTGGATATTCTCATTACGGATATTAAAATGCCCGGAATGTCCGGCCTGGAACTGGCTGAACGCGCTTTGGCGCGCTGGCCGGATATGGTGGTCAGCATCATCACGGGGTATTCGGAGTTCGAATATGCCCGGCAGGCCATTATGCTGGGCGTCAGCAGTTTTCTGCTCAAGCCGATCAATTTGAAAGAATTCGCGGACGCGCTGACGCACATGGGCAGGCAGCGCTTCGAACGCATACAGCGCCGCGCAATGCAGTCTCCCGTGCTGCAGGATACGATGGATGAATTCATTCTGGATTTGCAGGAGGGCGCGATTCACGGCGCGGAAAGAAGCCGGCGTTTTCAAGGCTGCGCCTTCCCGTTTTCGGAAAAGGAATGCTGGGGCGATCTGATCACGATCTCTTTGGACGCGGCGGCCGGTGAACCGGCCGACTCCGAAAAAGAATGCAACGCGCTCAAAAATGTGCTGCGCATGAATTTTCCGGAATGCTTTTTCTTTGATATCAAATGCGAAAAGCGGAAAATGGTTTTCCTCGTGCTTTTTTCGCAAAGCCGTCCCTGGCAGCCGCAGAAAGCTGCGCATGCGATTTCTAACGATTTGGGTCGCAACGCGACCGTTCGAAGCGAATGGCAGATTCGCGGCCTGGATCAACTGCAGCGGCGGCTTATCGCCTATGGCAGCCGTTTGCATGCGAAAAGCGAAAACGATCAGGACCAGATGATCGAAAAGGCGCTGCGATATATTGACGCGCACTACGCCGAGGATATCACGCGCTATGACGTAGCCGGTCATTTATTCCTGAATCCCGGCTATTTCGGCCGTCTGTTCAAGCAGAAGAAAGGCGAAACCTTCGGCGATTATCTGGTAAAATTGCGGATGCAGAAGGCGATTGAGCTGCTGTTTTCTTCCTGTTCCGTAGCGCAGATCAGCGAAATGGTCGGGTACGCCAATCCCAGTTCGTTCACCCGTGTGTTCCGTCTCTATACATCTTACACGCCGACAGAATACCGGCGGCGTGTCTTGCGGAGGGAAGATGAATAATCCTCTGAAACGGCAAAACGCGCCGCATCGAACGGCAATCCACCGCTTTCTGCGAATGGCGCTGATTTTCATCCCCGTTATATTATGTATTACGCTGTCCGTTTTTCTCTACGCGGAGCGTACCATTGAGGCCGAATTTTCAAGCATCAATCTGACCAACACCCACTCCGCAGCGGAAGAGATGAAGAAACTGACCCGCAAAATGCGCTTCATTACCGCCTCGTTATTGCTCGACGACAATGCGCGCGCCTTTTTCACGGATTCCGACGTATTCGAGGGCACCGAGCGAGCGCTCAACGGGCAGATTACCTCGTATCTGAATACCTACGAGGGCATCGAAAGCATTTATCTTTATTCCCCGCTGACAGGGCAGGTTTTGACAGGGCTGACCTACTACAAAAGCACAACGGCCGCAGCCAATATCCGCTGGCTGAATGATTTTCAAATGGCCAGCGGCATGCTCCTTACGCCCCGTATTCAGGAGGAAGGTTATCCCTATGTGCTCACCGCCATACGCCGGCTGAACGAATATGGCTATGACGGCGTAGCCGTTGTAAACATCAGCCTGAACGCGATCGCCTCCATGCTCGGCGTGCAGGAAGACGACGCGCATTCCTTCTATATTCTGAATGAAGCGGGCGAGGTGCTGTATCGCAAAAACAAGCAGGCGCTGCTGGAGGACGCGGCGCGCTTTTCCGACCTGCGCCATTTTGAGAAAACGCAGGAAGACAAAACGCTGCTGGACAGAACGGAAAGCCGCGCCTTCGTCTGGAGCCAGGTCTACAACGAAACGACCGGCCTGTATTTCGTCGAAAAGACGTATATGACCGAATACACCGAGCGCATGAGCATGCTGCAGGGGTTGATTTTTTCCGGCGCGATGATTCTGCTCGCCATGTTCTTATGCGTGGCGGCCTACCTGACCTGTAACGCGCTGCGCCCGCTGAGGCACCTGGAGCGCGTGCTGGATCAGGGCGAAATCGTGGGAGGAAAGCATCCGCAGGATGAATACACCCGCTACCTGACCCAGCGAATCATGGCGCAGATCCAGAGCAACGCCCATTTCCGCGAAATGCTGACGGATCAGCTGATCCTGCTGGAAAAAACGCAGCTGCGTTCTCTGCGTTCGCAGATCAACCCGCATTTTCTCTTCAACACGCTCAACGCGATCAGCATGCAGGTTGCAGGCGGCGAAGACGGCCAGAGCAGGGCGATCGCCATGATCGGCTGGCTGTCGGAGCTTTTGCGTTATTCGCTGGCAAAAACGGATTCGGTTCCGCTTTCGATGGAAATTCTTCAGACGCGGAACTACCTGAATCTTCTCCTCGCGCGCTACGATCAGGAGTTCACGGTGGAATTGTCCGTCGCGCCCGGGCTGGACGGCTGCCTGGTGCCCCGGCTGCTTTTGCAGCCGCTGATTGAAAACGCGGTGTTCCACGGCGTCGTGCCGCTGGAAGGCAGACAGGGACGCATTCAAATTCAAATCGACCGCCGGGATAATTCGCTCTGCGTCGTCGTGGAAGACAACGGCATCGGTATGTCCGCCGAGACGCTGGAACAGCTGCGAACGCAGCTCGCGCATCTGCCGGAAGAAATGCCCGAAAAGCACATTGGCCTGCTGAACGTCGCCATTCGGCTGCATTTGATGTATCCGGCCTCTCCCCCGGTTTCGGTAGAAAGCGCGGCGGACGCGTATACGCGCTTTACGCTGCTGATTCCGCTGGAAAGCCCGGATCCTGCCGCTGCGTCCGAAGACGCATAACCGCCTCTCTCGTGTATATGAGTGCCTTGGCCGGGCGCTCTCTTTTTTGATAAAAGTTCCTTTCTGCACGATTTGGGCGCGCAACAGGTTCTCTGCTGTTATTTACTTTCGCCTGAAAACCGCTAAAATTATTATCGTAACGTTCACACAAAGAGAAACGACGGACTGAAAGGTTTGAAAAAAGCGATGAAAGCAGTGGCCTCTTTTCCGCATACGCAGCGCAAAAAAGCGGGCGGCTATCAGGCGAAGGACAATTTTCAATTTATGCTGATGGTGCTGCCCACGCTGGTGTTGCTGCTTTTGTTCCATTACCTGCCGATGTTCGGCGTGGTGATTGCGTTTCAGGATTTTTCTCCGGCCAAAGGCTTTTTTGGCAGCCAGTTCGTCGGCCTGAAAAATTTCGAGTTCTTCTTCAAATCGCAGGACGCGGGGCGCGTTATCGGCAACACCGTCTCCTACGCGCTTGTTTTTCTGGCGCTGGATAACGCGCTGGCCATCGGTCTGGCGCTGATGTTCTACTGTCTCAAGAGCAATACCGGCGTGAAGGTGTACAACACCGTTATGATTCTGCCGCGCTTTCTTTCCATGGTCATCATCTCCTTCATCGTGCTCTCGCTGCTCAACGTTCGCAGCGGCGTGGTAAACCAGGTGCTGGCAGCGCTCGGCGGGAAGAAAATCCAATGGTATTCCAGGGCGCAGTATTGGCCCTATATTCTCACCCTCGTGCATGAATGGGCGAGCGTCGGCATGGGCTGCATCCTCTATTACGCCACGCTGATGGGCGTGGACGAGGGACTGTTCGAGGCCGCGATGCTCGACGGCGCAAACCGCCGCCAGCAGCTGTGGCACGTGGCCATTCCGCATCTGGTGCCCGTGATCATGATCAAGCTGATTCTGGGCATGGGCTCCATCTTTCAGGGCGATTTCGGCCTTTTCTATCAGGTACCCCGAAACATCGGCCTGCTGTATCGCACCACGGACGTAATCAACACCTACGTCTTCCGCGCCATGATGGGCGGCGATTTGGAAAAGAGCGCCGCAATCGGCCTGTTCCAGTCGCTGGTGGGCATGGCGATGGTCATCCTCACAAACCTGATCGTGCGCAAGGTCAGCCCGGAACAGAGCCTGTTCTGATTGAAAGGGAGTGCAGCAAAAATGACCGTTGATTTTTCTCCCCGCGCAAAGCGCCGCAAGCCGTTCCAGTGGGGCCAGTGCATTCTGCATATCGTCTTTATCGCGGCGTGCCTGACGTATATTCTGCCCTTTCTCCTCGTCGTCTCCATCTCCCTTTCCAACGAGGCGGATCTGATTAAATACGGCTATTCCCTCATCCCGCGGAACTTCACCACGCTCTCCTACCGCGCCGTGTTCAAAAACCCCACGCAGATTGTGAACTCGTATCTGGTCACGGCGGAATTTTCTCTGCTGAGCATGGCGCTGATGCTGCTGGTACAGTCCATGTGCGCCTACGCCATCAGCCGCACCAATTTCAAGTATCGCAAGGCCGTCACGTTCCTGCTGTTTTTCACCATGCTCTTCAGCGGCGGAATGGTTCCCAGCTATGTTATCAACAGCAAATATCTCGGCCTGAAGGATTCCTTCTGGATTTACGTGCTGCCCACGCTTGTCAGCGCATGGAACATTTTCGTAATGCGCACCAACTTCAAGCAGCTGCCCGACGGCCTCATCGAGGCGGCGAAAATCGACGGTGCAAGCGAGACGCGCATCTGCTTCCAGATTGTTCTGCCGCTGTGCGTGCCCGTGCTGGCAACGCTTGCGTTCAACTTCTTCGTCAACCAGTGGAATTCATGGACGACCACGATGATCTATATCACCTCGCCGCGCCTGTATTCCCTGCAATACCTGCTGCAGAAAATCCTGGCCGAGGCCGAATTCCTCAAGCAGATGGCGGATCAGGGCGTGATCAATAATGCAACGGATATGATGCCGACGGATTCATTAACATATGCAATGGCGATGGTCGCAGCAGGCCCTGTATTAGTGATCTTTCCCCTATTCCAGAAATATTTCGTCAAAGGAATGACCATCGGATCTGTAAAAGGCTAAACGCTTACTGTTCTGATCCCCCGCGGCATTTGCCGCCGGAAAATAAAAAGGAGGCTATTTCATGAAAAAACTGGTTGCACTCGTTTTGACGCTAGCTGTACTATTGTCGCTTGGCAGTTTCGCTGCGGCAGAGGATGCTGAAAAAATCAATCTGGTTTACTACTATGCCGGAAACGGAATGCAGCGCGACACTCAGCTGGTCAATGAGAAAATCAATGAACTGCTTTCTCAGATCCCCGGCTTGGAAAACGTTTCCATCACATTAATGCCCTCTCTGCCTAACGAATATCAGCAGAAGCTGATGCTGGCCATGACTGCGGAAGAACCCGTGGATATCGTATCGACCTATCGTTCCTCCGCGAACATTACGGATGAATTCCGTAAAGGGACATATATTCCGCTGGATGATCTTATGGCACTAATTCCGGATACCATCGCAGAACTCCCAGAATGGGTGATGGATTACGGAAAAGTGGATGGAAAACAGTATTATATCCCCACCTATCAGCAGAACGGCAACGTAATGCAGGTTATCATTCCTGAAGAATACCTCCCTTACATTGCAGACGGAACCAAGGAGGGTATTCGTAAAGTGCTTTGGGAAGGCACGATGGAAGAAAAAATCGATATGATGCTGAATTACACCCGTGCGCTGCGGGAAGCGTATCCGGAAAAGGAAATCTATACCGAACCTATCAGTTCGATTTTCATGCCGGATTATGATCCGATCACATCCGGCGGATACCGTGGTCTGGTTGTAATGAGCGATACGAATCAGGTAGTAGAATGCTATTCGAACGACATGATTAAGCTTGTTTTCCAGAAAAACGCCGAAGCATATGACGAGGGTCTGATTCCGGAGGACATTCTCACACTGAAGGTGTCTGATTATAGCAACGCCAATATGCTGAATGACCGCGCTTTTTGTTGGGCAGGCGGACAGGGCGTTGAAACAGAGGAAGCTTACGAAAAAATGTTTGCCGAATCGTATGGTTTCCCCGTTGTGGTCGTTCGCGTAAGCCCCACTTATTATGTGAAATATTTCTACGCCGCAGGCGGCAATGCTATTACCTCAACCTGCGAGCATCCCGAAGAAGCCATCAAGTTCATCGACCTGCTCTGCTCCAAAAAGGGCGCGGAAATCTACAACACGCTGGTTTACGGCCTTGAAGGCGTGCAGTACGAAAAGATCGACGAAACCCACATCAAGACGCTCGAATACGATGTTACGCAGGGGTCGGCTGCCAATACTTATTCTGCCTGGAAATGGAACCTTGGCAACACCTTCAACGCATGGCTGAACCAGGCCTGCTCCGATGAGCTGAACGACCGCATCGTCAACGTGGTGCACGGTTCCGAAGCACGCTTCTCCAATCTGATCGGCTTCATTCTGGATACGTCCACTGTTGACGTTGAACTGGCGCAGGTGATGGCGCTGCAGAAAGAATACGAAGACGGCCTTTTCAAGGGCGTTATGGGAGCAGACTGGGAAGCCTACTTCAACGAGTATTGCGCCAAGCTGGAAGCCGCTGGCGGCCAGAAGGTAATCGATACTCTGCAGGCCCAGGTGGACGCTTTCCTGGCTGCAAAATAAGAAATATCTAGCCTGAAGCGGAGGAGTGTCGCGAAAAATGTCTGACTCGCGGCCCTCCTCCTTCTTTTATTCGTCCGGGGCATGAACATAAGGAGAGATAAAAATGGTATTTAATGTTCCACTGGATATGTTCTTGATTGAATTAAACAAATCAGGAGCAAATGCAGAAAAATATGAAAGTGTGAAAACTGCGGTACATTCCTATTGTGAGAGGATTTTATCCTATCATCCTGCGCTCATCATTTTGAACGTCTGCTACAAACGCTCTGCAACGCCAAGCAAATGCCTGGATACCTTTTTGTATAACGTAGCGGCTGACGCCGACGGCCTCCCGGCGAAGGACTCTAACGGAAACGTTCTGCTGACCGAGGCGCCGGAAGCAGATTTTGACCGTGCAAGCTGGTGGGGAATGTTTTACTTCATGCTGCGCGATATGCTAAGATTAGAGATTGATCCCTTTGCGATTGCAGTAGATTATTTGAAATCCAAAGGACAGCAGGTATGGTTTTCCGTTCGTATGAACGATCACCATTTTCCCGAAAATCCGTCGATTAACGCTGCGTTTGCACTTGAACATCCAGAATATACGATCACTCCCAACAGCGTAATGCAGTACCCGGGCGCTCACGAAAACGCCGAAAAAGCAGGGACATACCTGAATTATGCCTGCCATCCGGTGCGCAACAGGTATCTTGAGTATTTAGCGGAGCTTGTCGCCAGTTATCCAATTGACGGAATTGAACTGGATTGGCTGCGTACTACGCCCGTCGTCCCGGCGGCAACGCCGGAAAACCGGGAACTGATCAATTCCTTTATGCGCGAAGCAAAGCGACGGCTATGTCTGCCGGGCAGAAAAATCATGCTGGGCGCGCGCATTAAGATGCGGGAAGAAGAAAACCTTCTCGAAGGTCTGGATGCCGCGCAATGGATCGCCGACGGCTCGCTGGATTGTTTGACCATTTCCAATTTCTTCGTGCCCACCTGTTTTGAACCACCCATCGCACAATGGCGCGCTTCAATTGCAGAAAAAAATCTCGAGCGTTATCCTTATCAGCTGTTTTGCGGCTGCGACTGGGCCGTGACATGTGCTCCGGGCAAACAAATCGGTATGCTTCCGGATATCATGAGAGGTTTTCGAGACTCAGCCCTTTATCGCAGCTCAGATGACATTTATGTTTTCAATCAGGCCTGCTCGGCGGAAATGAACTTGATTCTCAACCCAGCAACCGGCGAATTGGAAGATGGCGCGAAGGAAATCATTGCCGCCGCTTGCGGCATGCCCGGCAATCGCGCATATATCAGCGAACGAAGCGCAGAAAGGCGTTACCCCATTTCACTAACTCCAAAAGAATCTATTTCGTTTGTTCTTTATAGTGGAACAGCCAAAAAAGAAAAGCACCTGATTCTCGGAACAGATCGACCCGAATTTTCCGCAGACGTCGACGGTTGTTCGTTGGTTTTGCAGGCGCTTCCTACCATATGCGGCCGCCAATACAATGCTGATGCAAAGTCCTGCTGGATTTACACTGAATCAGAGGCCGCGCCCTGTATGCAGACCGCTCTATTGCCTTCGGTGTGCAATAGTCGCGCTTTTAGCGAATACAGGCTGATCAACGAAAGCGAAACTACTGTTTCCATTCTATGGATTGAAATACAAGCAGCGGATAACTAAAAAGTGAAAGGAATCGGAGTACAATGATTATAAACGCAGATGCAAGAGGCTTTCATATCATTGCCCATGGCGAAACCTGGCTGGAATGCCCGGCGATGATCGCCGTAGACGCGAACGGCGAAAAGGACAGCGACGAACGTTTTCTGCCCATGATGAGTTACGAGCAGAAGACGGAAGAAGGAAAAACAATTCACATCTGGAGCACTCAATCCAACCTCTGGACAAAAAAAGAATATGTGCTG
>CAKTTL010000091.1 GCA_934615235.1 uncultured Clostridia bacterium | reverse complement strand
GAATACGGCTTGCGGCGCACGGCTTCGGTCAGCTGACCGCCCTCATCGTGACCGACGTATCCCGGAGGTGCGCCGATGAGGCGGGAAATCGTGTGTTTCTCCTGATACTCGCTCATATCGATACGCACGATATTCTGCTCGCTCGCGAACATCGCCTCGGCCAGCGCCTTGGCCAGCTCGGTTTTGCCCACGCCCGTCGGGCCCAGGAACAGGAACGAGCCGATCGGCCGGTTCGGGTCGGACAGCCCCGCGCGGGAGCGAAGAATGGCGTCCGCCACAGCGTCCACAGCCTCGTCCTGACCGATAACGCGCTTATGCAGCGTGTCCGGCAGGTGGAGAATCTTCTCACGCTCGGTTTCCACCAGTCTCGCGACCGGGATGCCCGTCCACTGCGACACGATCTTGGCGATTTCCTCTTCGGTTACCACCTCGTGAATCAGCGTGTCGCCCTCGCCGCGCGCCTTTTCGGTGCGCTCCTTGAGCTCTTCCAGTTTCTGCGTCAGCTGCGGGATCTCGCCGTATTTCAGCTGCGCCATCTTGTTCAGGTCATAGGCGCGCTCGGCTTTTTCAAGTTCGAGCTTCTTGGCGTCGATCTGCTCGCGCAGGCCGCGCATCATGTCGATATCGCCCTTCTCGCGCTCCCAGCGCGCCGTCATTGTGGCGGACTGTTCGCGCTTTTCGGCAATCTCGCGCTCGATGTTGGACAGGCGCTCGCGGCTGTGCTCGTCGTCTTCCTTTTTCAGCGCTTCGCGCTCGATTTCCAGCAGCATGATCTTCCGGTCGATCTCGTCCAGCGCCGCGGGCTTGGAGCCGATCTCGGTGCGGAGAATCGAGGCCGCCTCGTCCATCAGGTCGATAGCCTTATCCGGCAGGAAGCGGTCGGTGATATACCGCGCGGAAAGCTGCGCGCAGGCGATCAGCGCGCCGTCGGTGATTCGGACGGAATGGTGCAGCTCGTATTTCTCCTTCAGGCCGCGGAGGATGGAGATCGTCTCCTCAACCGTCGGTTCGCCCACGAGCACGGGCTGGAACCGGCGCGCCAGCGCCGCATCCTTCTCGATATTCTCGCGGTACTCGTTCAGCGTCGTCGCGCCGATGCAGTGCAGTTCGCCGCGGGCGAGCATGGGCTTGAGGAGGTTGCCCGCGTCCATCGCGCCGTCGGCCTTGCCCGCGCCGACGATGGTGTGCAGTTCGTCGATAAAGAGGATGATCTTGCCCTCGGACTTCTGCACCTCGTTGAGAACGGCCTTCAGGCGTTCTTCAAACTCGCCGCGGTATTTCGCGCCCGCGATCAGGCTGCCCATATCGAGCGAGAAGATGGTGCGGTCGCGCAGCACGTCGGGCACGTCGCCCTTGACGATTCGCTGCGCAAGCCCTTCGACGACGGCCGTTTTGCCCACGCCGGGCTCGCCGATCAGGACCGGGTTATTCTTCGTCTTGCGGCAAAGGATGTTGATCACGCGGCGGATCTCCGCGTCGCGGCCGATGATCGGGTCCATCTTGCCCGCGCGTGCGCGCTCGACAAGATCGACGCCGAAGCGCTTGAGCGCCTCGTAGGTTTCCTCGGGGTTCTGCGAGGTGATATGCTGATTGGAGCGCACCTTCGACAGCGCCGCGAGGAATTTTTCGCGCGTCACGCCGAACTGCTGGAAGACGCGCGTCGACGGGGTATTGCGCTCGTCGAGCATGGCGAGGTAAATGTGCTCCACGCCGGCGTATTCATCACCGAACTGCCCGATGCTCTCCTGAGCGCGGGTGAGCACCTCGCCGAAGCGGCGGCTGGCATACAGCTGGCTGCCGCCCTGCACGGAGGGCATCTTCTTCAGTTCGCCCTCCACCGCGGCCGTATAGGCCGGGACGTTCACGCCCATCAGCTGCAGAAGCCGCGGAATGAGGCCGTCCTGCTGGCGGACGAGCGCGAGGTGAAGATGTTCAACATCCAGCTGCTGATGCTGCATGGAAAGGGCGATCGACTGCGAATCCGCAATCGCTTCCTGCGCGCGCTGGGTGAATTTGTTCATATCCATATAAATCCGCCTCCTTTGAGGTTGTTTGGATTAACTTTGATTATCTTTGACTTTCATAGTATAACACCGACTCTCTCAAAATGCAAGAGGGGGTGAAAAAATTTTTTTCAAAAAAACGGAACGCGGCGAGCCGGGAAAGACTCGCCGCGTGGGTTGATTTGTTTGAAACAGAATGGGTTTATGGGCGGCTTCGCTGCGCCGGAGCGGCGGCCGTAGGTTTCAGCATGATTGCGGAATGCTTACAGCTTCGGAGGCGTCCAATCGCCGTTTCCGCCATCTCCGTCGCCGCCACCCAGATCGATATCACCGCCGTCCTCGCCGGTTCCGTCGCCGTCTTCGCCATCTCCGCCGCCGTCTTCGCCGGTTTCTCCCGTTCCCGCCGTCGTCGACGAAGTCGGATCATTCGACGGACGCGCGTCAGGGTCCGTAACCGGGGTGTTCACCGGATAACTCGGCGTGCTCGTCACGGGCGGCTTCTCGGTTCCCTTATCATCCGGCTTTTCGATCGGTTCCGGTTTCGGCAGCGCCGCGCCGGTCACTTCGACTTCCTTCAGCCCTTCGGACTTGAGGAACTTCACGTTGATCCAGCCCAGCTTGCCGTTATAGTCGACGTAGCACCAGGTTTCGTCCTCGTTCCAACAAAGCAGCATGACACGATCGCCGCGGTTGACGCGGGCGACGATTTCGGACTCGACGGTCGGCCTGGCGCGCATGTTGCACCAGGAATCGACATTGACGATCACAGCGTATTCGCGCTTGACGGTAACGGCCTGCGTGGTTACGGGGAGCACGCAGCACGTCACGAGCAGCGCGAGCAGCAGCACGGCGACGATTTTCTTCATTTGGAGTTCCTCCTTCATTCCCGTATTGACAGGTTATACATATGATATACATGTAACTCATTTATGTCAATTCGAAATCCGGTTAAATTACAGGCAATAAAAAAACGGCGAACCGAAATGGTTCGCCGTTAAACATCTTCCATCAGCAGCAGGCTGCGGCCGCCGTCGTCGGCGGTTCCTTTTACGGGTCCCCCGACGGGCCCACCGGCGGTTCATCCGTTGTCGGCGGCACCCACGGTGTTTCTGTCTCCTTCGGCGGATCCGTCGGCGTCTCCGTCGGTTTCTGGGACGGCTTTGCTTCCGGCAGCGCGGGGCCAAGCACTTCAACATCCTTCAGCCCTTCGGGCTTGAGGAACTTTACGTTAATCCAGCCCAGCTTGCCGTTATAATCGACGAAGCACCAGGTTTCGTCCTCGTTCCAGCAGAGCAGAATCACGCTGTCCCCACGGTTGACGCGGGCAATGATTTCAGACTCGACGGTCGGCCTGGCGCGCATGTTGCACCAGTGGTCGACGTTAATGATCTCAGCGAATTCACGCCGAACGGTAACGGCCTGCGTGGTCACGGGCAGCACGCAGCAGGTTACCAGCAGCGCCAGCAGCAGCACGGCGACGATTTTCTTCATCGGGTTCCCCTCCTTCGTTCTCGCATGGTTTTGTTGCATGGTAGCCAAAGCAGCCGATTTCCATCAGCGCCGCGGCAGAGCGGCAGGTCAGATGCAGGTTGCTGTCGCCGTCGGCGGCACTTCCGACGGCTCCGATGGCGGCAGCGGCGTTTCCTCCGGCTCCACCGTCGGTTTCGCCGTCGGCTTCACTTCAGCCGGCGCGGGGCCAAGCACTTCAACATCCTTCAATCCTTCGGGCTTGAGGAACTGGAAGTTGATCCAGCCCATTTTGCCGTTGTAATCGACGAAGCACCAGGTTTCGTCCTCGTTCCAGCAGAGGAGAATCACGCGATCCCCGCGGTTCACCTGCGCGACGATTTCGGACTCGACGGTCGGCTTCGCGCGCATGTTGCACCAGTTGTCGACGTTGATAATCTCGGCAAACTCGCGGCGGACGGTCATCGCCTGCGAAACGATGGGCAAAACGCACAGCGCCGCCAGCAGCGCAACCAGCGCAATCGTTACAATCCTTCTCCTGTTCATCCAGTTTCAACCCCTTTCTTTTTTGCGAAAAATTTGATTAATCGGTTTTTGGGTATTATACCAATTCCTCTCTGCAATGTCAATCCGGAACTTTGCGGGAAGGCGGCAAGAAAAGGCGGCGCTTGCGCCGCAAAAAACAGCCGCGGCCGCGGCCGCGATTGACATTCCCTGCCGTAAACGGTATACTATAAATTACAAATTCTCAAGGGGGGCGCTTATAAAATGAAAGTAATTCTGCTGGCAGACGTGAAGGGAACCGGCAAGAAGGAGCAGATCGTCAACGTATCCGACGGATACGCGCGCAATTTCCTCCTGCCGCGCAAGCTGGCGCGCGAAGCCACCGCCGAGGCGATGAACGCCGTCTCCCGCGCCAAGGCCGCCGAGGAACACCGCGAGGCCGAAAATAAAAAGAAAGCCGCCCAGATCGCCGAGGGGCTGCGCGGCAAAACTATCCGCCTGACCGCCCGCGCCGGCGAAACGGGCCGTCTCTACGGCTCCATCACCGGGCAGGAAGTGGCCGACGCGCTGGAAAAACAGTATCACGTGACCGTCGACAAGCGCAAGATCGAACTGTCCGACGCCATCCGCGCGACCGGCGAATACGGCGCGTCCGTTTGGCTTTACGCCGGAATTTCCGCGCCGATGCGCGTGATCGTGGAAGCGGAGTAACATGCAGACAGCCATCCCCCCAAACAATCAGGACGCCGAGCGCAGTGTGCTCGGCGCAATGCTGCAGGATCAGGAAGCGGCGCTGTTGGCGCTCGAAATTCTCGACCCGGAGGCTTTTTATGCCCCGGCGCACAAGGAGATTTTCGATTCGATCAAGGCGCTCCAGCGCCTTGGACGGCGCGCCGACCTGATCACCGTAGACGAGGAGCTTTCCCGCCGCGGAACGCTTGAGGGCGTGGGGGGGACGGAGTATCTCATCAACCTGACGCAGTACGTGCCCACGGTTTCCAACGTGCGCGCGTATATCGACATCGTCGACGAGAAATACACGCTGCGCCGCCTGATCGACGCGGCGGACGAAATCCGCACGGAAAGCTACGGCAACGAGCTGCTCCTGCCCGACGTGCTGGCCAACGCCGAAAAATCGATCTTCGATATTTCGATGAAGCGCAGCGGTTCAGACACGCTGGTGCCCATCTGCGACGTTATGACGAACACATACGCGCAGATCGAGGAACTGGCGCGCCTGAAGGGCAAAGTCAGCGGCGTGCCGACGGGCTATCACGAGCTGGACAACCTGCTCACCGGCCTGCACGGCGGCGAGCTGATTCTCATCGGCGCGCGCCCGTCGATGGGTAAAACGAGCTTCGCCATCAACCTCGCGCAGTACGCGGCCGTCAAGGCGGGCAAGACCGTGGCCGTGTTCTCGCTGGAAATGCCGCGCGAGCAGATCGCGATGCGCATGCTGTGCACCGAGGCGAGCGTGGACATGCAGTCCGTTCGCCGCGGCCTGATCGACGACGACGGCTGGATGCGTCTGACCGACGCGCTCGGCCCGCTCGCCTCGTGCCATCTCTATCTCGACGATACGGCCGGCCTGTCGCCTTCGCAGCTGCGCAGCCGCTGCCGCCGTCTGATGGCCGAGCACGGCCTGGATCTGATCGTCATCGACTATCTGCAGCTGATGGCCGCCGACGGCCGCCATGACAACCGTCAGCAGGAAGTCAGCGAAATTTCGCGTACGCTCAAGCTGATCGCGCTGGAGCTGAAGGTGCCGCTCATCGCGTGCGCCCAGCTTTCGCGCGCCAACGCCCAGCGGCAGGACAAACGCCCGATGCTGAGCGACCTGCGCGATTCCGGCTCGATCGAGCAGGACGCGGACGTGGTCATGTTCCTCCACCGCGAGGACTACTATAACCCCGATACGCCCGACAAAAACGTGGCCGAGGTCATCGTACAGAAGCAGCGAAACGGCCCCCTCGGCACGGTGAAGCTCGCATGGCTCAGCCAGTACACGCGCTTCGCCGATATGAGCTTCCATCCTCCGGGCGGCGAATAAAAAAATTGCGATTTTTCGAGAAAAGGGGTTGCATTTTCCCCGGATATCGTATATAATATCTTTCGTTGCCGATGCTGATATAGCTCAGTCGGTAGAGCGCATCCTTGGTAAGGATGAGGTCGCCAGTTCGAATCTGGCTATCAGCTCCATAAGGCCGTCAGAAATGACGGTCTTTTTGTTATATTACGGGGTATATTTGCATAGATTCAGCGTTTGTCATGCATTTTCGATGAACTCCTTGCCGAAAAACGTGGTCTTGTCAAAAATACCGTCAATTTTTCTTACCGGGCAATGCCTGAAAAGCCTTATGGCATAAGGTTTTTTCGCACCGAACTGCTGTCAAAAAG
Source organism: uncultured Clostridia bacterium (assembly GCA_934615235.1). GTDB lineage: Bacteria > Bacillota > Clostridia > Christensenellales > Aristaeellaceae > Aphodomonas. The sequence goes on along the minus strand of CAKTTL010000091.1, from coordinate 5,083 downwards.
CTGGTCAAACCGCATCCATGTTTTTCTTCACGTCAGTCATGGCTGCGTCGCGGAATTTCACGTAATGTTTTTCCGTTACCGCCGAATTGGCATGCCCCAGCATCTTTGCGATGCCGTCCATCGACATTCCGTGTTCATGCCATTCCGTGGCGCAGGTATCCCGGAAGTCATGCGCCGTATAGCCAGACAAATCAAACGCATCCTGAATTTTCCTGAACATGCGCTTATATTGCTGATAACTGATCGGCCGCTCCCCTCCAATGATGAATTCGTCGGACTTTCCTAGGGTGTATCTGAAAAAGGAAGAGGCGACAGCACGAGCGGATTTTTCGTCAGTTCAAGGAGGGAAGCCGAAGGTTTAGCGGGGCTAAATCGAGGCTTTCCGACGCAGAAATGATGGAAAAGCCGCCGTGATGGAGTCTCAGGGAATTTTTCAGATACACCCTACGGTGAGAAGATTGGCAAGCGGTTCGGCAAGGGGTACAGTTCGCTTACTTGCTTTCGTCTTCGGCTCCTTAACGATCGGCTGGTTTCTATTCGAATGGACAACCGCCCGACGGATATGAAGCAATTTATTTTCAAAATCAACGTCCTGCCATTGCAGCCCCAGCACTTCCTCCTGCCGTAAACCTTCATAGCTGAGAAGCGCCGTAAGCAATCGAAGCATTTCCGGCAAGTCCATTAACCCCTCCCGCACGCGTTTCATTTTTTCCGGCGGAATCGCCTTATGCTTTTCGCCGTCCTTCGCATGAATCACGATTCGACTGGACCGCAAGGAATTCCGTGCAAGCAGGCCGTCTTCGACAGCGCTGTCCAGCGCTGGGTTGAGAATGTTCTTGATTTTCAAAACCGTTTCTTTTTTATAGCCCAGATCCGCCAGTTCATCAAACCATTTCTGAAACGTCGCCGTTGTAATTTCAGAAAGCCTCATTTCCCCAACTCGCGGATTGATATGTTTCTTGATGATTTGTTCACGGTTGCGCATGGTTAATTCTTGCTGGCGGCTCTTATAGGTATCCACAAATCCACGGAGGTAGTCTTTCAGCACTACTTCCTTTGTCGCAGCTTTTTCTACCGGTATGCCGCTTTTCCGCTGAAATAGTTTCGCTACATTTTCCGCATACTCCTGTTCCGTATTTCCGCAAACCCAGCATTGTACGCCGTCGACCAGAATCGGTCTTCTAATTTTCTTGGGCATGTCGTTATCTCCTTTCGGCATGCCCGCAACATCCGCTATGAAGCTGTCAAAGTGCTCCGACAAGGCGCTTGCGACAATGGCTCCGATCTGTTGAATCTGCGCCTTGTTAAATCCAATATTTTCGCCCTGAATAGAAATCTTCCTTCTTTCTGTTTTCCACAGCAATCAAAATTTTTGAAGGAAGGGGGCAGGCTGAATCTATCCCCGCATCCTCGTTCCAGCCGAGGGTCTGCTCCGAATTCAGCTCGGGAGCATTTTCTTTCACCGGCAGAATGACGTCTCACCACGGTAAGCCGTTATCATCACTCTGTCCGGGCATATCGCAGTACTGCCCGATGTCTTCATATCCGGCGCAAGTGTCCGAAAACTGTCCGGAAACCATGCCATTATAATTACCATCACCATTACTATCACAATTAGCATCATCATTACTTTCATAATTTATATCATAGTTGGTTTCATCAGTATCTTTAGATATATCATCACTTTCAGCTTCATATTTTTCTTTAGTATCATTTTCAACGTCAGCATTATCATTATGCAGGAAATCGGACAGTGTGCTGGAGGGAATCTGCAGCTGCGCTGCAATGTCCCGGATGGATTTTCCTTCACGATGCATCTGCCGGATGCCTTTCGCCTGTGCGTCCGTGATCGCCTTGGGACGGCCGCCCTTGAAACCGTGTGCGCGGCGTTCCTGGCTCGAATCGATATCCAGCATCATCAGAGTCAGCAGGGTGTTGATAAGGGAGTCCGACGGAAACCGACGGTACAGTCCATAGTCGACAATCGCATCGTACATGGCCAATTTCACGTTCGTACCGAATTGCATGCCGTATTTATCCAGCGTATCTTTGAAGTTCTTGAAGAAGATGAAGCTGTTGCTGCGGTCAAATTGCCTGTTGTTCATGCGGGTTCCTTTCTCGCCGGTGAGGCGATCTGATATTGTGAGGCACCTGATAATGATTCGTTATTGAGTGTAAGGGGCGGCATTTTACCACCTTTTGAAATGCGGTTCTTTGATCGGGTTGTGTCGGGATATTAAGGCGCTCCGCGCCGTTTGTATATATCACCCGTATTCAGGTAATCGGTAAGCGACTATTTGCTTGCGCAGCCGTTCCGATATTGCGTTGTTCAACGTTTCGCCTTCGTATAACACGCTTTATTACGCATTAGGACGCAGTTTTGCGGCGGCAGGGGAAATATACTAACCCGCCCACAGAGGATGCAGGCAGCCCGAATATAACAAGCATCTGAGCAATAAAAGCCCATTGTACCTTCACACGGTACCAGCGTCCTTATTGTTTCTTTCCAGATACGAGAAATATAGTCAGCTGCTTCGGCAAACCGACCGGCAATAATGGAATCGCCGACACGCTTTCGCAGCTCGCGCTCGTTGTCGACAGGCTCAACAACCGCCGCAGTCGGTACCTTCTCAAACACATTCAACAGCTGCGTGCGCACTTCAGCTGCAACCCTCGAGCTCGGCATTAACATACCAATTCGAAGAACCGCTCGGCGGAAAAAGACACGGATACCGCGATTGCTGACCTTGAGTTCAGCGCCGAGCTCCGGCCAGATTACAAGCTTGCAAAAATCAACCGTGTTCCGAACCTGCACTTGAGAGAATACAACAGCACTGCCCCCTAACTGAACTTTCGGTTCATTTAGCATATCTTCAACTTTGGACTGAACGCCCTGTTCAGTCCAAACATTTCCGTTTCTGTTTTTGACATGGACAGACTGTCCAGTTCTAACATCACGGCACCTTTGGACTGGACAGACTGTCCAGCCCAAACATTACTGTCGCTGTTTTTGACCTGAACAGTCTGTTCAGGTCTAACATTGCCGGTGCCTAACGTGACTTCCTGTCCAGTTAGCCTATTCGCATATTCAACCTGAAACTCGGGTTCAGTTAAAAAATCTGCCGCCTTCTTCACTGCCGTACCATCCGAATCGATCTCCGCCTTGTGCCGCTGATACACACGACGCACCGTATCGATCTCAACACCATAATAATCCGCTGCCTGTCGGGTGGTCATCGTGTCCGTGCCCGGGATGGTGAGCAATTGCTTCACCTTATCGAGCACTTCAATATGCGAAACCACTTGTTCGACAGTACCGTCGACCTTCTCCAGAAACTCGCGAATTTCCGAATTATCCGTCATTTCCATTACCTCGCTTCTTTCATTTGTGAAAATCCGAATCGCGCTCAAATAAATTCCAACCAGGCGGTGATCTTCCCGAAGCTCTTTTGCAGGCAGTTGAGAAAAAGAACTGCCGCACATCGTTTCCCTGCGCCTGCCCGGCCGCATAAGCTTCATCCATTGGCTTGCATTTCGGCATATTCCTTCGCCCCCATAATCTTTTTCAGCCGCGCCTGCGGCACCATGGCCTGAAGCACCGCCTTGTAAACCGTCTTGAAATTCTCCGGTGTGGGAGCAGCCATTTGCGGCTCCAACGTAAATTCATCCGCCAGGCAGCTCCATGCGATCGGATCAGGCTCTGGACTGAAGAGGTAATACCGATTTGCCGTTCGCACCGGCTGTCCGTCCTTTATCCGCACGAGCCCATGTTCCACAGAGATTTGCTTTTCTTCAACCATCTTCCGTACAGCGCCCGACGCGCTTACGTCTGTAACGCCAAGGAACTTCCCGATCCGTTCATAGCTCATCTGACAGCAGTTCCAATACTTCCCGCCCCATACCAGCAGGAACATCAGCCGCCGGCAGATTCGATTCGGCTGCTCCGCCCAATACGCAATATCCTTGGGTGTAAAAACGACAGGTCTGTCTACAGCCGCCTTCAGGGCAAACTGCTCGCTGTAGACCCAGCGCATGATGTCGTCCGCCTCGCGCTCCAATGCTGCCGGCGACTGAAGCAGGAAGTCTTCCGGCTGACGCGCCGCCCAGGCCAGCAGTTCCTCGCGGTTACGCTCCTGACCTAGCCCGCGATAGCGGTTATGAATTCCGATAGCCAGCATCGTGTTATGCCGGTGCCCCGGCTCTAACAAATCGGGATAGCCATCGCCTTCCAGCCGATCCAGTTCTTCCTGCTTCATTTTCAGCACCGGCACCGGTTCCTGCTCATCGAAGCACATGTCCTCGCGGTCCAAAGGGCGTGCTCGCGGCAAGTGTTCCAACACGGCCGCAAAGTCGGCCTCTGGGTCTTGCAATGCACCGACAGCGGCAGCTTAATAGCCTGCCCGTTGGTCGGCCTGAACTCCACCTTGAGCGGATTGCTTTCCGCCTTCAGCACCACACAATCAAAGAATGTGCGCAGACGGTCGGTATACACAAGCCCGTCGAAGAAGATCTCGACATGGTAGCCCTTGCCGCCGCTGGTGCTGACGTAAATCAGGTCGCGGGGCACGCCATACCCGGTCAGGATCTCGATCAGCTTCTTCACCTCGAACGGATCAGGATAGTCGACGTCGAAGCAGATGAACTTGCTGCTGTACGCGCCGGCAAAGACGCTGATTGCTAGTTTGCGGTTCAGATGCCGGCACACCACCCGGTTGGTCAGCTTCACAGGACCGGAGCTGGACTTCGGCATGTATATCCGGTACCCCGCTTCCAGCTCGGGCGCCGCCTGCATTACTACATAGCGCCTGCGGTAAGTGATGTACAGATCGCACAGCCGGTCTGCGATGGCGAAGAAATCAGGTTCCATGGTGTGCCCTCCCGCTCCGTGAAATTTTGCGTTCAATAATAAAGGGAACATTTTAGGTTGCGTCTACACGAGCCAAGTGATATAATGGCACTATCACAGTAAAAAGGGTGTCATCATGGAGAAATCACAGCATCGGCAGGATATCAGCGACAAAGCGTGGGCAATTTTAGAGCCAATGCTGCCGGGACAGCGAGGGCAATGGGGCGGCATCGCGGA
>CAKTTL010000090.1 GCA_934615235.1 uncultured Clostridia bacterium | reverse complement strand
GCGGCGCTCAACCGCGCCGACCTGCTCCAGCGCGCCGGACAGTATCCCCCGCCCCCCGGCTGGCCGGACTGGTTCGGCCTGGAGGCCGCGGGCGAGATCGTTGAAATGGGCGCGCAGGCTGCGCGCGAAGGACGCTGGCATATCGGCGACAAGGTCTGCGCGCTGCTCGGCGGCGGCGGATACGCGCAGTACGTCGCCGTTCCGGAGGGCATGCTCATGCCTATCCCGAAGGGCCTTTCCATGGTGGAAGCCGCGGCGCTGCCGGAGGTTTTCGGCGCGGCGTATCTGTTTCTTTTCATCGAAGGAAAGCTCAAGGCCGGCGATACGCTGCTCGTGCAGGCCGGCGCAAGCGGCCTGGCCAGCGTGCTGATTCCGATGGCGAAAGCCTTCGGCGCGCGTGTGATCACCACCGTGCTCACCGATGAAATCGCCGCCGCAATCGCTCCGCTGCACGCCGACCGCGTGGTCGTCACCGCGCGCGAAAGCCTGCAAAAGGTGATGGAAGAAGAGCTGAACGCCGGCCGCGGCGTTGATATCGCCGTCGACTGTCTTGGCGGCGAGACCGTCGCCGAATGCCTGCCGTACATGAACCGCGGCGGCCGCTGGATTATGATCGCCACGCTTGCGGGCGATATCGCCCCGATCGACATGCGCAAGCTGTATGCCCGCGGCACGCGGCTGATCGGCACCACGCTGCGCAGCCGCTCTTCCGCAGAGAAAAAGCAGCTGCTCGGCGATATGGTAACGCTCATCTGGCCCAAGGTTGAAAGCGGCGAGATCCGCCCCACCATCTGCAAGGTCTTCCCCATCGAACAGGCTGAGGACGCTCAGGCCATGATGCAGCAGGGCAGGAACGTCGGGAAAATTGTGCTGACGGTGCAATAAGCATGGAAAACGTAAAAAGAATTCTCTGCTACGGCGATTCAAACACCTGGGGCACAATCGCTGAAGCAGAAGAAACGGACGCGCCTTCCAGAAGATACCCACAGGACGTCCGCTGGCCCGGCGTAATGGCAAAAGCGCTTGGAGACGGTTTTCTCGTTATAGAAGACGGCGTGGAAGGGCGCACGACCATATATCCATCGGACGACACGCCGCTGACCCGCGGCGATATACATCTGCGCGATTCTCTGCGGCAAAACCGTCCGGTCGATCTTGTGCTGTTAAAACTGGGCGTTAACGATCTGAAACAGGTTTTCCATCCGCGCAGAGAGCATCTGGCGGACGGCATGCAGCAGCTGATTGATATCGTTCGCAGCTGTTCGGACTGCGGAAGAAACGGCATACCGCCGGAAATTCTTCTTGTCACCGAAGCGCCGATCTTAAAACCCATCGGCAGGCAGCTTTTTTACGAAAGCCGCGGCCGTGAAAACGGCTGCACGCTGAGCCGCGAGTTTGCCAAAGACTATCGGATGCTTGCAGAGAAAAACGCGTGCTATTTTGCCGACGCCGGTATCGTCGGCGAAAACGATCCGGCGGACGGATTGCATCTATCCCGTGAAAGTCATTCCAAAGTCGGCAAATACCTCGCCGCAATCGTAAGCGACATCTGTTCTAAAAGTGAAGTGTAAAGGAGCTTTCCACATGTTTCATGGGAAAACAGTTATGATTACCGGCGCGTCCGTGGGAATCGGCAGAGGCTGCGCGCTCCTTTTCGCGCAGCAGCGCGCCTCGTTGGTTTTGCTGGACGTCAACGCGGAAACGCTTGCCGCGCTGAAAGAAGAATTAAAAGCATACGGCGTAGACGCCCTCACCTATCCCTGCGATATCAGCAACGAACAGCAGGTCTGCGCGGCCGTTGAGGATGCGACGGCGCGTTTGGGCAAAATCGATGTCCTCGTCAACAACGCCGCGCTCTGGCGCTGCTGGGCTCCGTTCCAGGAGGTCTCCTCCAGCGAATGGAAGCGTTTTCTGGACGTGAATATCATGGGCACGGTTTACTGCACCAAAGCCGTTCTTGACGGGATGATCGCGCGCGGATACGGCCGCATCATCAACGTCGCGTCCGTCGCAGGCGTATACGGGAACGCAAATATGACGCATTATTCTGCAACGAAAGGCGCAATCATCGCCATGACCAGGGCGTTGGCAAAAGAAGTCGCCGCTCAGGGCGTAACCGTCAACTGCATCTCTCCCGGAAGCGTCAGCCCGTCCGATCAGCAGGATATCCATTTCACGCAGCCCAGCGAGCTTTCCTTCATGGGCAGAACAGGCAGCGACGCAGAAAATGCGGCCGCGGTCCTCTTTCTCGCCGGAGACGGCGGCAGCTATATTTCCGGCCAGAACATCCAAATCGACGGCTGCCGCAAAAAACAATAAATGATCCTTGAACGAACCAAAAGAACCGGAGGAAAAACAACGATGAGCAGGCCTTCTTTTCTGGCGCTTCCCCGGCCGATTGTCACCTGTATTCTGCGGGCCGAAACAGTAAATCAGGCTGTCAGCACAATCAAAAACGGCGAATTTGACGGTGCGCCCGCGTTCGCCGTCCACCTTGAAGGTTTCGACCGCGAAAGCCTGACGGATAAAAATCTCCACGCAATCGCCTCCGCCACGCACCGTCCGGTGATGTTTCTGCGCTATCGCGCAAACATGTGCCCCGGCGATACAACTTCGCTCACCGACGATGAACGTGCGGACGTGCTGCTGCGCGGTATCCGCTGCGGCGCAGCCGCCGTCGATCTCACAGCCGATATGTTCGATGCCTCGCCGCTGGAGTTTACAGCCAATCCTGCTGCCGTCGACAAACAGCGCCGTTTCATCGACGATGTGCATGCTTTAGGCGGCGAATGCGTCATGTCCTCGCATATTTACGAGCCGCGCACGTGCGAACAGGTACTGGAACAGATGAAGGCGGTGGAAGCGAGAGGGGCCGATTTTGCCAAAATCGTTACGATGGTGGACACCGAAGAGCAGTTTCTGGACGCGATCCGCACGACGCTTGAACTGCACCGCGAAATGAAAATTCCGTTCATTCACCTGTGCAACGGCAGATTTTCGCGCATGCATCGTTTTCTTTCGCCCGCTCTCGGCAACGCGCTGACCTTCTGCGTCTGGCATTACACGGCGCAGTACGTCAGCGGGCAGCCGCCCATCCAGAACATGATGACGATCCTGCGAAATTATAACTGGCATATCGATTATGACATTCAGGAGGGAGCCGAACATGCGATTTGAAAACCGTGCGGCAATCATCACCGGAGCTGCGTCCGGTATGGGGCTCGTCACCTCGCAGGAATTCGCCAAGGAGGGCGCTGCCGTTTACATGGTTGACATCAACGAGCAGCGCGTAACCGCCGAAGCGGAAGCCATCTGCGCGCAGGGCGGCAAGGCCGTCCCCTGCGTGTGCGATATCCGCGATTTCGAACAGATTCAGGCCGTCGTACGCAAATGCGTAACCGAGCAGGGACACGTTGATATCGTCGTCAATTTCGCCGGCGGCTTTCCGGCACGGATGTGCGGGCTGACGGACGGCGAATTCATCCACACGCCCATCGAGGTGCTCGATTGGGGCATCGCAGTCAATTTCCGCGCGCCGATGCTCTTCGCCCGCGCAGTCATGGAGCAGATGATGAACCAGAAGCGCGGCGTAATCATCAATATCGGCTCGGTTGACGGCGAAACCGGCGGCGCGGTCGACTACGCAGCCGAGAAGAGCGGCCTGACTTACGGCCTGACCAAGGCGCTTGCGCGCATCGGCGCGCCGTTCGGCGTACGCTGCTGCGCGGTCACGCCCGGGCCGGTGCTGACCCGCGCGAACATGGCGAATATGAAAACCGCGCTCGGCCGCGCGGCGGAACCGATCGAGGTCGTAAAGCTGGTACTTTACCTCTGCTCGGACGACGCGGCGTTTATCACCGGCAGCAACTATAACATCGAAGGCGGACGGATTTTGCTCAATAACTGCTGAAAGCATAGATCATGTCAGGGCAAATTGCCCTGCTGAAATACATAGAAAGGAGATTTGTTGTCTTTTTCCCACTCTGACCACAACGATATTTTGAAAGGAGAAACTCTCATGAAACATCTGATCGCTGTTTTGATTGTGTTTGCACTGTGCTTTTCCAGCGTTTTTGCGCTAGCTGAAGAACCTGTTATCCTCACCTCGGCCCGCGCCATGGATCCAACGGTCTCTTTCGATGACTCTGATCCAGAAAAACGCAGCTTTGATGAGAACCGTTGGAATTCCAAAATATTGCAGGCGCTAAACGTAAAGCTTTCTTACAAATGGATTGCCACCGACCATGATACAAATACCACAAAATGGAGTGCTGCCATGGCAAGTGGTGATTTACCGGACTTTGCGCTCGTATCTGATACAGTATATAAATTGCTGGTAGATATGGGTGCTGTAGCCGACTGCACAAAAATCTGGAATGAAAACATCAGCGACGCTTATAAAGCCCTGCTTGGGCAAAACGCAGTTTCTCAAATGACATACGACGATAAACTTCTTGGCCTTCCTTGGCCAACGAAAGGCTATAACGGCGCCAATTTGTTGTTCGTGCGGCAAGATTGGCTGGATAAGCTGAATCTGAAATATCCCCAAACGTGGGAAGAGATTGTGAACGTAGCCCGTGCTTTCAAGGCAGCCCAGTTGGGCGGTGAAGGCACCATTGGGCTCTTGGTCAGCTATCAAAACGAAGGACAGATTTCAGGCGTTATGAACGTGTTCAACGCACAGCTGGATTATTGGGTTGAACGCGATGGAAAGCTGGTATGGAGCAATATCCAGCCTGAAATGCGCACCGCTCTCTTGGAACTGCAGAAGTTGTACGCCGAGGGGCTCATAAATGCTGATGCAATAGTTGCCACTGAAGATCTGACCCGCGAATATATCGCGAGCGGCAAAGTCGGCATTTTCTATGGCATTGCATACACACCCACGCTGGTATTGAACACGCTTTACACCAATGATCCTTCTGCGAACGTAGTTTCCTCCACAATCAAGGATGTAAACGGCGAACCTATTCGTTTCCAGACTTCTACTCCCAATGTTGGAAAAATCTTTGTAAACGCAAACTGCAAAAACCCTGAAAAAGTGGCTGAAGTCATCAATCTGGTAACGGAACTGACAAATTCCACCGATCTGAAAACCATTAACGACTATTCTTGGGATGTGGATGGCTTTGCCTGGATTAAATTCAATCCTTTCGGCGACACTCCAGCCAACGCAATCAATGATCTGGCTGCTGCCAATGAAATTCGCCTGGCGCTGGAGGCTGGCGCTTCTAGCAGTGCGGAATATCCCTTCACCATACCAGACGCCAATAGCTGGTATAATGCTACCTTAGCAGCCAAAGAAGGAGAAGGTGCTCCTGGCGATATTTGGTGGTATCTCACACTGGGCGAGAACGGCACTTTTACGCAGTTGTACGACGCCTACCAAAGCGGCCTTCATTTGGATAATGGCTATGTCGGACTGCCAACATCCACTCAAGAACTGTTGGGGGATATTGTAAACGACCAGCTAAATGTCGCTATGCAGGAAGTTATTATGGGAAGCGATATCAGCGTATATGACGCTGCCTGCGAAGCTTGGCTTGCCAATGGTGGTCAACTTATTACAGATGAAGTAAATGCCGCTTCCGGTCGTTAAACAAGATCCAGATTGAAAGTGAGGGACTGTCGTGTCTGCCGAATAGTAAACCGGCAGTCCCTTTCTGCTATTCCTTCCTTAAGGAGGTTGACTCTCAATGACGGTAATTCCTCGCAGACGCACAAAAATTGATTGGAAACAAAACCGGTCTCTGCACATAATGCTGGTTATCCCTGTCGTTCTTACCTTGCTTTACAAATATGTTCCTATGCTAGGTATCATCATTGCTTTTAAAAACTATAAGCCTGGCATGGACATATTCGATGCAAAGTGGGTCGGCATGCAGAACTTTCGAGTTTTATTCATGATGCCCGGATTTTTAGACGCACTACGCAATACCGTCACCATTGCAGTAGTCAAAATTATACTTGGAATTTTTATTCCTGTCACTTTCTCGTTGATGCTTAATGACTTAAATAATGTAGCTGTTAAACGCTCCATTCAAACAGTTATTTACATGCCGCACTTTATCTCTTGGGTTCTTATGGCTGGAATCATCCAACGTCTGCTTTCCCCCACCGGCCTGTTCAATCAGTTGATATCGGCACTCGGAGGTGAGCCACAGGTCTTTTTGGCTCAAAAAAACTTATTTCAACCGTTAATCTTCATTACAAATACTTGGAAAGAATTTGGTTATGGAACAATTGTTTATCTTGCTGCCATTTGCAGCATCGATCATTCGTTATATGAAGCAGCAATGGTAGACGGCGCGGGGGCATGGCGCAAACTGTGGCACATTACGCTTCCCGGTATTGTACCAACAATTATTTTAATGATGGTCCTTTCGCTTGGAAATATTCTCAATGCTGGTTTCGATCAAATCTTTAATCTTTATTCTCCAATTGTGTATAAAACCGGAGACATTATCGACACATTTGTATATCGCATGGCATTCAATCAAGCACAATTCAGTATTTCAACTGCAGCCGGACTTTTCAAATCAGCTATCAGTTGTGTGCTTATTGTAAGTTCTTATCATATTGCCTATCGCACTAGTGGTTATTACGTGTTTTAAGAAAAGGAGAATCAAAATGAAACGCAAAGCTTCTTGCGGTCGCAAGGCATTCGTTATGGCAAATTATTGCCTGTGTATTTTGGTCGGAATATTCTGTTTATTGCCAATTTTATATGTTTTCTCACTTTCAATCAGCAGTAAAGACGCTATAATTTCTGGAAAAGTAACAATATTTCCAATTGATGTGACGATGGATAATTATCGTTACGTCATCAAAGATTCTCAATTCTATCGTTCTTTTGGTATTTCTGTAACTCGCACGATACTAGGGCTCATGCTGCAAATGATCATGACAATCCTGACAGCTTATCCCTTATCGATCAGCAAAAACAAATTCCCCATGCGTTCAATTTATGCATGGTTCTTCGTATTCACCACCATTTTTAGCGGCGGATTAATCCCGACTTATCTGGTTGTGAGCAAAACAGGACTTCTCAATACGCTCTGGTCTTTGTTGCTTCCGTATGCGGTTCCGGTGTTTTATGTCATTCTGCTTCAAAACTACATGAAAACGCTTCCAGAAGCGCTGAGCGAATCTGCTTCTTTGGATGGCGCTGGACATTGGCGTATTATGACGCAAATTATTTTACCGCTGTGTAAACCAAGTCTTGCTACACTCACTCTTTTCATGGCCGTTGGCCATTGGAATGAATGGTTTGACGGCATGCTTTATATTAATGATAACCGCCTGTTCCCATTGCAAACTTATTTGCGGACTCTAATCGTAGAAGTCAATATGAACCAAATGGCAGATATTCAATCTTTGGCCAATCAAATCGCCAGTGTTGGAGCTGATACAGCTAAAATTTTTCTTGCTATGGCACCTATCCTTATGGTATATCCTTTTTTACAAAAATATTTTGTAACAGGCATCGTACAAGGCAGCGTAAAGGGGTGAAGTTTTATGTATTCGTTCATATCCGTTTGCCATGGTATTTCGCTCTTAAGCATCCCCTTCAATAATGGCAACTATAGTGTCAGTGTTGTACTGGTTCGCTGCGGAGGTCAAACCGTTCTGATCGATAGCGGCGAATGTGCCCAAACAGTTGATAACTATATTTTACCCGCTTTGCATGAGATCGGCGTTGATCGGTTGGACTGGCTTCTATGTACCCACCAGCACAGTGATCATATCGGAGGACACAAACGTTTAAAAGAAATACTCGGGTGTCCTATCGCGGTTTATGAAAAAGATGCAGAGGTCTTCCCTCTGCCTGTTGACAGGATTCTGCACAATGAAGAGATGCCTATTCAAGGCTTGCAATTAATTGCCACGCCCGGTCATTCGGATGATTCGGTCTGTTTTCTTCATTGCAACAGCAAAACGCTAATCACTGGTGATAGCTTTCAAGGCTGTGGAACTGATGGTGTTGGGCTCGCACTTGTCGAAGATGTACAAGCCTATCAATCAAGCATCCAGCGCATAATTTCCTTAAATGCGCATCGAATCATTGCTGGCCATTGCTTTTCACCATGCAATTTTATAATTTCTAATCCTTTGCACGTTCATGCCTTTCTTCAATGCTGTACTGACACTATAGATCGGTATCTCTATTTTGTTTCCATTCATAAACAATTGAATGATTATTCGATAGCTGAATCATTGAAAAAAAAGGAGGGACGCATACAAAACTATTATCTCACGCCTTGTGATGGAACTATTCATTCCTGTCGAATTTTTCTAAAGAATTCGGCCATTATATGAAAAAAAACAGCATTAACTGATCAACGCTCCGTTCTACATTCCACAAAAAAGAATTTGCTCATATCCTGGTTTGTATAAAAAAATGATCGATAAAAGTATTTTTAAAATAAAAACCGAAGCCTTTGATTTAGCTTCGGTTTTCGACAATTTGGAGGCTGACGCATTCGCGCCAGCCTATCGCTTTATTTCCTTACTTGAGCATATCCTCGTATTCCGCAATGATCTCCGGCAGGCCTGCGGCGTTAACCTTGGCGACGTATTCGTCCCAGGTTGCGTCGATGTCGACCTTACCCATGATTGCATTGGCGTAATACTCGTTGACGATCGTGTTCACATCGCCGCCATAAGTATTCGCTGCTTCATTGCTGCGGGGCGCAAAGAAATTCACGCCGTCGTAAATCTTATTGCTGGAGATAGCGATATTCGCAGTGGCGATGTCGTCGGGCGTAAGCACAATAGAAGCGTCTTCAAAGCTCTGCGGCTGCAGGGCGTAGAACTGACCGATACCCATCGAGCGCTGCTTGGCGAAATCCCAGTCAGAGTTCATAACCAGCGTACCATTCTCGTCGACCGTGTAGGTGACGCCTTCTTCGCCGTAACGCCCCATCTTATATTCATCGATGTAGGTCATGGATTCCTTGATCTGCATAATGCGAATGACTTCCTCATCCGTCGCATCCGCGCCAAAGAGCACGCAGGCCTGGCCGGTAATGTTCGGATAATAGTAGGAGGCGCCGGAGAGGCCATCCGGGCCGGTCACGGCCGCAAAGCAGGTGACCTTCGCATCAGGATCGTTGTTATAAAGCATGTTGAACACGCTGTTGTTGCCGCGGGAAGATTCGCCCCACCAGGCGTTGTCGTTCATGATGCCAATGCGGCCGGTGGACCACTTTTCACGCAGCTTGGCACGGTCATCCGTAAAGGATTCCGGATCGATCAGACCTTCAGCGTACCAGCTGGCCAGCGTTTTCAGCGCATTCTTGTAGGGCTCGCCAACGGAGGTGTAGATCACACTGCCGTCGTCCTGGAGATAGTAACTGTTGCGCATGATGCCATACGCGCCGAAAACATAATGGAAGTTCATGTTCGCGCCGCTGATGCCCAGCGTGTCGTTCACACCGTTGCCGTCGGGATCGTTGTTGACGAAGGCGGCGATAACGTCGTGGTATTCGTCCAGCGTGGTGGGCACGGACAGGCCGAGCTTATCCAGCCAGTCGGTACGGATATATGCGCTGAAAGGGAAGGAAGCGGTATAGGCGATGTACGGCATGCAGTAGACGTTGCCGTCGTCGTAGGTCAGCATCGCTTCAACCTGTTCCTTGCTGCCGACCATTTCAATCGTCTTTTCCATCCAGTGCGGCGCATACGTGTAGAGCATTTCCAAACTGATCGGGCGAACGAGTCCCTGGTCGATAAGCATGTTGTAGCGGCCGGCGGGCTGAGAAATCAGATCCGCCGTATTGCCGGAGGCAAAGAACAAATCCCAAGCATCCATCTCAACGTGAGAAATTTCCTGCGGGATAATCGTCACATTCCATTTTTCTTCGAGGTGTTTCTGATACCAGGTGCCGTCCTCAGCGGGGGGCGTAGTATCGGCGTGACCAGCCCAGGTAATTTCCAAATGCTTGGACAGGTCAGGCTCGTCCGCCAGCGCGCCGGAAATCATGCCCAGCGTCAAGATCAGAGCGAGCAGCAATGCAACCAGTTTCCTCATTGTGGTTCCTCCTATTTCAGGTTTTTTATTTTCAAAACCCGCTCTGCGGGCTTTGAATTCTCATCCCTTCAGCGCGCCGACCATTACACCCTTAACAAAATACTTCTGCAGGAACGGATAGACGACCGCAATCGGCAGCGTACAGATAACGATTGTAGCGCACTTGATCGTAGTGGACGTAACGTCTGCCGCCGAAACAGCAAGAACATTGCTCTCATCATGCGAAGCAGTGGTAACCATGCGCCGCACAACAAGCTGCAGAACCGTCAAATCTGCTTTGCTGGTATAGATCATCGCATCGAACCAGGAGTTCCACTGCCCTACCGCGCACCAGAGCGTGAGCACCGCCAGAATTGGCGCAGACAGCGGCAGCAGAATCTGGAAAATAATCCGCGGCGGCGACGCGCCGTCGATCATCGCGCTCTCCTCCAGCTCATAAGGCAATTCCTTGACGAAATTACGGCAGATGACCAGGTTCCACGCCGAGGTCAGGCTCGGGAGCAGCCACGCCCAGCGTGTGTTCAGCAGCCCGAGGTTTCGCATATTCAGGTATGTCGGAATCAGGCCGGCGCTGATGAACATCGTCAGCACAATGTAAAATGTAAGAAACGTTTTACCCGGCAAATCGCGCCGCGAGAGCGAATACCCGCCAAAGAACGTCACCATGACCGACAGCAGCGTTCCAAACACCGTACGAAAAACGGAATTCTTGAAACCTGTGACGATATCCGCGTTATGCAGCGTATAGCTGTATGCATCCAGCGTGAACTCTGTCGGCCAGATTTTCAGTCCAATAGACGAAGCCGTTCTCGCAGAGGAAAGCGACCGCACCACCGTTTCCCACAGCGGATAGAGGAAGAGCACCGTCAATATCGACATGATCACAACGACTACGGCATGCAGGATCTGGTCGCTCATGAAATTCTGCTTTTTCACCATATGCCGTTCCCCCCATCTCCCATCCGGCGAATAATCGCGTTGGACGTAACCACAAGCGCGAAACCGATCACGTTTTTGAAAAGTCCAACCGCCGTTGAAAGCGAATATTGGAGTTTATCCGTCATGCCGACGCGATAAACGTACGTATCGATGATATCGCCGGTAGAATAAACCAGACTGTTGTAGAGGTTAAAAACCTGATCAAATCCTGCATTAAGGATATTGCCCAGCTGAAGAATAAACTGAATCGACATCACCGAAGCCAGCAACGGCAGGATAATCTTGCAGATGATTTTCAGGCGGCTTGCGCCGTCGATAGCAGCCGCTTCATACAGGTCCGTACTGATACCCGTAATGGCCGCCAGGTAGATAATCGATCCCCAGCCAACTTCCTTCCACATACCCGTAATGACCAGAATCGCACGGAAACATTTCGGTTCTGTCAGAAACTGTATTTTCGTTCCTCCAAAGAATTCGATAATATAATTAACCACGCCGTTAATTGAAAGCACGTCATGCACGATGCTGCCAAGAATTACCCAACTGAGGAAATGCGGCAGATACGATATCGTCTGCACAGTGTTCCGAAAGGTCTTCGTTCTCAGTTCATTAA
>CAKTTL010000089.1 GCA_934615235.1 uncultured Clostridia bacterium | reverse complement strand
AAAACGACGCAGCCCTGCGCAAAAAGACAAGCCGAGCAGTCGCAGGGATTGCCGGGATTGCTCTGACCCCCGCCAGGGAACTGAGTTCCCTGGACCTTCCACTTTTTACTCAAAGCCATGCCGCCCTATTTTCCCCTTTCCCCTCCTTTTTATCCGCTTCCCCTTGCATCCCACTCCTTTATGCCTTATCCTATACCCATCCTGTCTTTTACGAGGTATCTACATCATGCCCACCTTATACATTCTCCCCCATCCCGGCGAAAACGCCGTCTTCTTTGAATCCTCCGAAACCCTCGCGCTCGCCGAGCTCTCCCTCTGCGCGCAATCCCTCGGCGCGTCCCCCGCCTCCGTCCGCGCCGAGTCCCTCGGCAATCTCCGCTATTACGCGCTCGATCTCCCCGCCGAGCCTTCGCCGGATGCGCTGCTCCGCCTCTCGCGCCTTTCCAGCGCGTACGCGCTCTTCGAAAAAACCGGCGATCTCCTCCGCCCGCTGCCCGTCGACAGGCGGCGCGTCTTCGGCGAGGATCTGAGCACCATCCTCAAATACATCGGCAAGACGAATCCGGTCTTCACCCGCTGGCTTTTGCAGATGGCGACGCTCTCCGTTCCGGACTGCGCCTGTCCGCGCGTGCTCGACCCCATCGCCGGCAAGGGCACCACGCTCTACGAGGCCGCGATGCTCGGCTTCCCCGCGGCGGGCGTCGAAGTGCTCAAGGCCCCCGCGCATGACGCGGCGGTTTATTTCCGCAAATATCTTGAAACCGCGCGCTTCAAGCACACGCTCAAAGAAGAAAAGCGTTTCGGCGCGCTCTGCTGGGATTTCCGTTTCGCCCCCGACAAGGACGCGCTCAAATCCGACCCCGGCAGGCTGACCATCGTCTGCGGCGACGGCGCGGACGCGGCGCGCTTCTTCGGCAAAAGCTGCTTCGACGTCATCTGCGGCGATCTGCCCTACGGCGTGCAGCATGGCAGCGTCGCGGCGAACGGTCCGCGGGCGCGCACGCCGCGGGCGCTGCTGGCGGCCTGTCTCCCCGGCTGGCGGGAGGTTCTGCGTCCGGGCGGCGTCGCCGCGCTGAGCTGGAACCTCTACACCCTCCCGCGCGACGCGATGATCGCCGAAGCCGAAAAGGCGGGCTTTGCCGTCCTCGCCGGCGGCGCGTATGAAAACCTCGCCCACCGGGTCGATTCGTCGATCCTGCGCGACGCGGTGTTTCTCAGGCGCGTTTGACGCGCCGAACGCGCTTTCGGCCCTCCCCGGAAGAGCTCGAGAGGGCCGCAGCCCTCTCGAATTCCAATCGAGCCCAGCGACATGCGCGGTGGGCGCGGGGTGGTCGAGGCGGGGGATCTTGCTCCCCCGTCCACACGGTCTCAGGCGCGTTTGACGCGCCGAACGCCCCGGTGGTATAATAAAACCATATCTTCTTTATATGGAGGAAAACGCCATGATCAATGAAAAACTCGATCGCGCGGTGGAAGCGCTGCGCCCGCAGGTAATCGATATGCTCCAGCGTTGGATTCGCATCCCCAGCGAAAAGCAGCCCGCCGAGGGCGAAGCGCTCTTCGGCCAGCCGCTGAAAACCATGCTCGATACCGCCCTCTCCGACGCGGCGGCGATGGGCTTCAAAACACGCAACTTTGATTATTACGCCGGCGACGTCGAAATGGGCGATTCCGGCGAGGTGATGGGCGTCGTCGCGCATCTGGACGTCGTGCCCGCCGGCGACGGCTGGGTACACGATCCCTTCGGCGCGCAGATGGAGGGCGACACGGTTTACGGCCGCGGCACCACGGACGACAAGGGCCCGGCCATCGCCGCGCTGCTGGCCATGAAGGCCGTCCAGGACGCGGGCGTTCCGCTCTCCCGCCGCGTGCGGCTCATCCTCGGCTGCGACGAGGAATGCGGCATGCAGGACATGGAATATTACCGCAAGCACGCCGACATGCCCGCCTTCGGCTTCTCGCCCGACGCGGACTATCCCGTCATCAACACCGAAAAAGGCATCTGCTCCATCGACCTCACGGCCGATCTTTCCGGCGAAGAGGGCGCGGAGTATCCCGTTTACTCCATCACCGCGGGCGAACGGCGCAACGTAATCCCCGGCCTGGCCTGCGCGGAAATCGGCTGCGCGGATTTGGACGCGCTGCGCGCGAAGCTGGCGGCCACGGGATACGACGTTGCGGCGGAGCCGCTCGAAAACGGCCGCGTCCGTCTCGTTTCCACCGGCGTGACCGGCCATGCCGCTTTCCCCTATCACGCGAAAAACGCCGCCGGGCAGCTGCTGCTGGCGCTTGCCGCCATCGGCGCGGGCAGGGGCAGCCGCGCGCTCATCGCGCGCCTGGCCGAAACCATCGGCGTGACGTACGACGGCGCGGGCCTCGGCGTGGACGTGAAGGACGGCATCTCCGGCGAACTGACGATGAACCTGGGCATCCTCCGCATGACGCCCGATCATTTCTCCGCCACGCTCGATATCCGCTACCCCGTTCTGGCCAACGCGAAGATGATCGCGCGCATCATCGGCATGCGCCTGGCCGAGGCGGGCGTGACCGCGACGCTCACCGGCGACAGCGAACCGCTGCACGTCCCGGCCGATTCGTTCATCGTCCGCGAGCTTTTGAAGGTGTATTCCGAAATTACCGGCAAGGAGAGCTATCCCGTGGCCATCGGCGGCGGCACGTATTCGCGCGAGATGGTCAACACCGTCGCCTTCGGCTGCAACTTCCCGGGCGAGAAGGATCTGGCGCACCAGGCCGAAGAATTCACCACGATCAGCAAGATGATGCTCAACATCCGCATCTTCGCGTACGCCATCGCGGCGCTGGCAGGAAAATGATTCAGATTTATTTTTACAAAAAGAATTTCGACGCGCAGAAGGCCGAGCGCTTCTTCAAGGAGCGCCGCGTGCAGGTGCAGATGATCGATCTCAGCCGCGTGCCCATCGGCAGGCGCGAGCTGGAATCGGTCAGGGCCCGCGTCGGGCTGGACGCGCTCATCGACAGGGACGGCGCCGCCTGGAAGGAATGCCCGGCCCGTTTCGCCTCCGGCGAGGAGGCAATCTTCGCCGCCCTGCTGGAAAACCCCAGGCGTCTCAAGCTCCCCATCGTCCGCAACGGAAAACTCGCGACCGTCGGCTATGCGCCGCAGGAATGGGAGGACTGGCTATGAAAAAACTCTGTGCGATTCTGCTCGCGCTCCTGCTCGTTCCTTTCGGCGCGTTCGCCGAGGAAAACAAGGACGCGTTCTCCAACCGCTTCGGCGATAAGATCGACGGCGCGCTCAACGCGCTTTTGAACCGCAGCCAGTCGGCCGCCCAGCGCGCGGCGGAGCTGCTGGAAACCGCGGCCGCGGCGCAGAGCGCCGCCGAAGCCGTCGCCGCCGTCGAGGAAGCGCTGCAGCTCGCCCCGGACGACGTGAATACGGTTTCCGCCGCCTTCCAACTGCTGCTGGAAAAGGACCCGGAGGGCGAATATCCCGCCGCGCTTGAAAGCGCGCTGGATACGCTCGTCTCTCTGCTGCAAAACGACGAGGCGGTTCTGGTAAGCGTGCTGATTCAGTGCGTCGAGACGGCCTCGTATTACGGCCGCGCCGAGGATCTGCTCGGCTTCCTTGCGCAGCGCTGTGAAACGTCCGGCGGCGCGGGGTACGCCGTCGCCTACGCCGACGCGCTTTCCCTCTGCGGCGATACCGATTCCGCCCTGCGCATTCTCGACCCGCTCGACGTTTCCGGCAATCTCGACTGCGCCTACGCCCGCGCGGCCGTCTATCAGTCCGCGCGCGAGTGGGACAGGGCGCTGGCCGCCTACGAGCAGATCAACGCGCTCTGGCCGGACATGCTCGTCGGGCTGTACGGCGAATACGAGGTTTACAAAGCCTCGGGCGAATTTGACCGCGCCGTGCGCGTAATCGACAAAATGATCTCCGCCGGAATTGGCGACTACATGTGGCTCGAGCGCGCGCGCATCCGCCTGTGGCAGCAGTACCGCGCCGAGGACGCGCTGGAAGAGCTGGACGCGCTCCTCAAATACTACTCCGACTGGACGGAGGCGGGCGCGACGCGCGCGAGCGCGCTGATGATGCTCGACCGCTTCGACGAGGCCGCCGAAGCCGCCGAAGCGCTGAAAGAAGCCGCGCCGGGCTATGCGGAGCTGCTGCGCGCGCTGGCGTTTATCAACGCCGGCCGCTGGAACGAGGCGAAGGATGCGCTTTCCGCGCTCTGCGCGGACGAAAGCTACGGCGCGCTCGCGCAGGCCTATCTCGCCCTCGCGCTGACCGACGGCTTTGAGGACTGGGACGGCGCGTATCAGGCGCTGGCCGAAGCGTTCGCCGGCGGCGCGGCCGAAATGGACGCGTACGACGCGTACCTGCAGCTGGGGCATTACTACCGCAAGCGCGGCGACCTCGAGCAGGCCGCTCTCGCCTACAGCATGGCCGATCTGGCCAACGGCGAGGATCCGGGCGCGATGTATTTCATGGCGCTGGTCGAATTGAGCGCCGGACGCGGCGACGCGGCGGAGGAGACCCTGCAGATGCTCGACAACGAATACCCCGGCTATTACGAAACCCTGGCCGCGCGGATGATCGTCCAGACGACGCGCGGCGATTCCGCAGCCGCGCTGGAAACCTTCGGCGCGATTGAAGCGAAATTCCCCTTCTGCGCCGAAGAGCTGCAGATGACGGAAGCCGTTCTCCTCGCCGATACCGGCGACGCGGACGGCGCGCTCGCCGCGGCGGACGCGTATCTCGCGCGCGAGGAAAAGACCTGCGACGCGCTGGCCGACTGGGCGTACGTTCTCGCCCGGACGGGCGAGGGCGAAAAGGCCGAAGCCGCGCTGACGGAAGCGGCCGCGCTTTACGCGGCGGAAAACTCCCCCTTCGCGCGCCGCCAGGGCGAAATCGCCGTGCTCGTGGCGCGGGCGCGCATCGCGCTGCTCGAAGCGGAGGGCGAGGCCGAATGCGTGCGGCTGCTCGCCGCGGCGAAGGCGCTCGGCTGGAACGCCGGCGAAGCGACGCTCTGGCCGGAATACGAACGGCTCTCCGCGCAGCCCGGCGCGGACGCGCTGACGGACGACCTCGATTTTGAAACCGAATGGGCTTACTACACGGAACCGGAAATTCCGGAAGCGTAAAATAAAGGAGAGACGATGAAAAAGAAACTGCTTGCGCTATGCCTGACGCTTGCGCTGCTGTGCGGCGCGGGCGCGCTGGCCGCGGGCGAGAGCTACAGCTTCCCGGCGGCGGGCGTGTTCGTGGAGCCTGCCGGGGGCTGGCAGCTTTTCTCCCCCGAAACGCTGGACGCGGCGGGCGAAACGCTGGCCCGTCTGGGCGCGGACGCGGACGTGCTGCGTGCCGACTGGGCGGCGGCGGGCACGGTGTTCGAAATTTTCCTGCCGGACGGCGTACAGGCGCGGCTCAACTGCCTGGAAACGGACGAAGCCGCCGCGCTGGACGACGCGTCGTGGATGACGGACGATCAGCGCGCGGCCTTCCTCGCCAGCTACGACCATGCGCCGTATGAAAACGTCGGCTGGGACGCGGAAAACGCGGGCTGGCTGGCATTCGACTGGACGCTGCAGGCGGGCGGCGCGCAGGCGCGCTTTTCCTGGCTTGTTTCGGTGCGGCAGGGCGCGCTCTATTGCCTGACCGCCTCGAGCGCGGACGCTTCCTATGACGCGCTTCGCGCGGCCAATCGCGAGGTGCTCGCGCGGACGACGTTCCTCGGCGCGCGCGTGGGGACGCAGGCAGCGCAGGCGGGCGAGGACAAGCTCGTCCTGCCCGGGGCGATCGCCGACGACGGCCGCGTCACGCCGCTTTCTCTGCCGGGCTTTACCGGCGTTTCCATCGAGGATACGTATCCGCTGACCATTGAAACGCTGCCCGGCGCGGAGCTGACGCTGCTCACCGCCGCCGGCTCCCTGCGCGGCGTGGCCGACGAAACCGGCCGCCACACCTATAACCTCAGCACGAAGCAGACGAAGACGTACGAATACACGCTCGTCGCCGCCGCGGAGGGGCGCGCGGAAAGCCGCATGGAAATCGCGCTGCGCCGCGAGCTGACGGGCGAAGCGCGCGCGGCGGCCTATCGCAAATCGGCCAAATCGCTCGATGAAATCTACCCGAAGGTTGCAAAGGACCCCGCGGCCTACCGGGATCAGGCCGTCGCCTTCCGCGGCCGCGCCGCCGAGGTGCGCGACCTCAACGGCCTCCCCTGCGCGCTGGTCTATACCGCCAACCCCGGCACCGGCGTGTGGAAGGATCCGGTCTGGGTGCTGCTCAACTCCGCCGAAACCATCGTCGAGGGCACGATTTACACCGTTTACGGCGACGTGCGCGGCGACGCGCTGCCCGTGCCGGATGCGGAAGATCTCGCGCCCGTAATCGTCTGTCAGACCGTGAAATAACCCGGGAGGACGCCATGAAACGCCTGCTGATTTTGCTTGCCCTGCTGCTTTGCTGCGCCGTCGCCGCGCCGTGCGCGCTGGCGGCCGTATCCTTCGTTCCCTTCGAGCTGACCGGAACCGGCGTCACCGCCGCGTTCCCCGTCGGCTGGGCGGTCGTTACGCCCGATACGGTTGAAAACAACATGAAATGGTTCTCGGAAGAATCCGCCGCGATCGCGCGCAACAACATGCTCTCCGAGGGCGTGCTTGCAGTCGCCTTCTCCTCCGACGGAGACAGCCTGCGCGTGCTTTCCTCCGAGGACGACGATTCCGTCCTCTATTACGACATCGACCGCTACACCAACGAAATGCGCGCCGCCATCCGCGCCGATTTTCTCGACCGCGACGCGTGGGCGCTGACGGGCTACCGCTTTACCAACGCCGAATGGACGAACCGGGACGGCCAGCGCCGCATCCTCTGGATGGACTACACCTTGCGTTACGACGATACGATCGTCGCGCGCGGGCTGCAGGCGTTCACCGTGCGCGGCGGCAGGCGGCTTACGCTGCAGTTCCGCACGGCGAATAAAGTCGAAGACGCGGACGAGACGATGTTTAGGAATTTCGTCGCCGGGTTCGTCTTCCCCGCGCCGGACGCGGAAAAAATGAATCTCCTCCCCGTCGGGCTGACGGTCACGGGCGGCCTGCCGGAGGAAACGAACCAGAAAAAGCTCACGCTCCGGGGCAAAACGGAAAAGAAGGCGACCGTTACCGCCTCCGTCGTGGATGCGGACGGCAACACGACCCTGTGCGGCGCCGCGACGGCCGGGTCCGACGGCGCGTTCCGCCTGACGGCCGAACTGCCCGGCGAGGGCGACTGGCAGCTGATCGTCACCGCCGAAAAGGACGGCTACGCCGACAGCTCGCTGACGAGCCTGCTCAAATGCAAGTACAACATGATGCCCGTCAACTTCACCTCCTACCTCAGCGGCGACGTGTACGACGACAAGCTCGTCCTCTCCGGCAAAACGCTGCCGAGCGTCAAGATTCAGTGCATCGAAGGCGATACGAACAAGACCGCGCACAGCGATTCGAGCGGCAATTTCTCCTTCACGCTCGATCGCGGTCTCACCGGCAAGCGCACGGTCGTGCTGGCCATGTCGAAAAAGGGCTATCCCGAGCGGCGCTTCGTCATCGAGTTCAACCGCTGCTGGGCGGAGGGCGCATACGCCGCGTATCTGAAAAACCAGGCGGAATCGCTCTCGTATAAGAACCTCGTCGAAAAGGGCGACCGCTACGCCGGCCGCATCGTCTGCTACGACGGCACGGTCGAGGATATTTCCTCGAGCGGCACGCGCACGTACGTCCGCTTCGCGCGGGATGGAGACGCGGCGATGCAGCTCTTCGCCGTGCTCGACGGCGGCGAGGTCACCGTCTCCGCGGGCGAAACGGCGCAGCTGTATTTCCGCGTGACGGGCGAAAGCTACACGATGTCGATGCTCGGCACGGACGGCGAGGTAAAGGACGTGGCGCTGCCGGCGGTCACGCTTCTGAGCCTCGAGGCGGCGCAATGATTTACGAAGAGCAGACGCTGGAAGGGCTGCGCTTTACGGGCGATGAAATTCGCGGCGTGGAATTTGCGGACTGCGCGTTTTCCGGCTGCACGTTCGAAAGCGTGCGCCTGACGGACTGCGCGTTCCGCTCCTGCCGGTTCGAAGGCTGCCGCGTGCTCACGCCGCAAACGGAGCGGACGGAGCTGAAGCACTGCGAATTTGCAAACTGCCAGCTCGTCGGCGTGCAGTGGGCGGAGCTCGTCGCCCCCGGCGGCATCGCCGCCCCGATCGACAGCCTGAAGGGCTGCGTGCTCAAATACGCCGCGTTCGCGCAGATGAAGCTTTCGCGGTTCGATTTCTCCGGCTGCGAGCTGCTCGAATGCCTGTTCGACGGCTGCCAGCTCGCCGAGGCGAAATTCAAAAACTGCCGGCTCTCAGGCACGCAGTTCACCGGCTGCAACCTGCAAAAGGCGGATTTTCGCGGCGCGGCCGGCTATTCCATCGACCTTGCGACCAACCGCCTCAAGGCGGCGCGCTTCTCGTTCCCCGAAGTGGTGCGCCTGCTCGACGGGCTGGGAATACAAATTGATTGAGGTGAAAGAAATGGTACGGCATATCATTTTGTGGAAACTGAAAAGCGAACTGACGGACGCGGAAAAGCAGAGCGTCAAAGCCGGCGTGAAGGCGGGCCTCGAGGGGCTGCTCGGCCAGATCCCCGGCATGACGGCCGTAACCGTGCGCACGGAAGGCCTCCCCTCCTCCACGGCGGATATGATGCTCGATACGACGTTCGAGAGCGCCGCGGCGCTCAAGGGCTACAAGACCCACCCCGCGCACGTCGCCGTCGCCGACGGCAAGGTGCGGCCGTTCGTCGAGGTGCGGCTCTGCCTGGATTACGAGGAATAAGAGAAATAAAGCAAACCGCGCGGAACATGCTGAAAACGTTCCGTGCGGTTCTTTTTTATTTTCGGCGCTTTGCGCCGTTTTTTATGCCGCCGCTCAGTCCTTTTTGAAAAGCTCCACCGCCAGCACGCGCAGGCCAAAAACGGTCAGCGCAACGGCAATGACGAACCAGAACGTCAGCCCCATTTCGGCCACGGTAGCCAGCAGCCGCCCGGGCGGGGTCGTCCAGCTCGAAACGAGGTTGTTGCCGGCCGCAATCAGAATCGCAAGCGTCCAGATGCTGCCGATCAGGGAAAGAAAACCGCCGATGATCGTCTTTTTCATTTTGCGTCTCCTTTTTCATGCGTCTGATAATATTCCTTCTTCGCGGCGTACATCGCCTTGTCCATCGCGGAGAGGAAGCCTTCGGTGCTCTTGCCGTCGTATTCCGCGCCGCCCATCGAAAGCGAGAGCCGGTACGGTTCGCCCGTCGTTTCGTTGAAGCGGCGGATGTCCTCCGCAATGCGCCGCTGCGTCTCCTCCAGCGCGTCCGGCGCGCCGTCTTCGAACAAAATGATAAACTCGTCGCCTGAAATCCGCATGGCGACGGCGTTTTCCGGCACGGCCCGCGCGATGATTCCGCCGATCTCCTGAATCGCCCGGTCGCCGACGAGATGCCCGTATTCGTCGTTGATCCGCTTGAAATTGTTCGCGTCCAGCATGACGCCGTAGGCGCCGCGCGCCTTCGAGCGGTAAATCCTGTCCAGGCAGCTGTTGAGATACTTGCGGTTAAACAGCCCCGTCATTTCGTCGACGAAGGAGCTGTAGCTCTGCAGCTGAAGGTTGACGAACACAAACGCCGTCGCCACAGAAAACCAGCCGGTCGCAAGGCCGTAGAAGCGCCCCTGCAGAATCGTGCCGATCATGCAGGGCACGACGAAGCAGTACACGGGGAAGAACACCTTCAAAATCCTCCTGCGCCGCGCCAGCCGCACGTTGACGATGCTTTCGATAAAAAGCAGGAACAGCGCGGCGATCACCGCCGTGTTCACCGGACCACGGGCATAGCGGTTCTCCGCCGAAACGCTGAAGGCGATCCCGTTGCCGAACAGGTTGACGATCAGCAGCACGAAAAACAGCGCGAACACCAAACCGAGCCACAGGCTTTTTCTCTTTAAACGCTTCGCGCTGCCGTACGTCCTGTAATCGACGAACAGACACCACGCCACGCCGACGAACAGCGTCGCCGCGGTGCAGACCGTATTGGTCAGGTACACAAAAAACCGGCAGCCGGGAAAGCGCCCCCCGTCGATGAGGAAACTGACGGTTTCCGCCGCCAGCGCCAGCAGCGTCACGATCAGCATGCCGTCGTACAGCGCTTCGTCTGCACGGAGCGTTTTCCCCGCGCGCACGCGAAAGACAAACAGCAAAATCACCATCGCCGCGCCGCCGCAGTTGGCGACCAGGATCTCGGGGATATTGATCAACGATTCGCCCTCCTTGCCTCCGTTTTATCCGTCCTCGCGGGAAAGCCACGCGACTGTCTCCACATGCGCCGTCCACGGGAACATATCCACCGGCACGGCTTCGCGCAGCGTATATCCTTTCTCCGCAAGCAGCTTTGCGTCGCGCGCAAGCGTGGCGGGGTTGCAGCTGACGTAAACGATGCGCTCCGGGTTCGCGCGGGCGACGGCCTCCAGCGCGGAGGCTTCCGCGCCCTTGCGCGGCGGGTCGAGCACGACCACGTCCGGCGCGAGACGGCGAACGAGCGTATCGGCTTCGTCCTCCACGGCGGCGCAGGCAAACTGCGCGTTGGAAACGCCGTTGCGCGCGGCGTTCTCGCGCGCGTCCTCAACGGCCTCCGGCACGATCTCGATGCCCAGCACCGCCTGCGCATGGCGCGAGAGCGGCAGCGTAATCGTCCCGCAGCCGCAGTACAGATCCCAGACGCGCTCTTTCCCCGTCAGCGCGGCGAACTCGACCGCCTTCTCGCAAAGCCTTTCCGCCTGCGCGCGGTTCACCTGGAAAAACGACGGCGCGGAAACGCGCATCGAAAACCCGCACAGCGTTTCCGTCAGATGGCTCTCGCCCCAGACCGCGCGGTTGACCGGCCCGAGAATCACGTTCGTGCGGGCCGTGTTTTCCGAGAGAATGACCGAGCGCAGCCCCGGCGCGGCGCTCTGCGCCCGCGAAACCAGCTTCTCCAGCTGCGGCACGCTGCGCCCGTTGACGACGAGAATGAGCATGCTCGTCCCGTCCGCGGCCTCGCGCGTCATCACATGGCGCAGAAGGCCCGCGTGGCGCTCCTCGTCGTACGGCGCGACGCCGCATTCGTTCGCCCATTCGCGCACGGCGCGCACGAGCGCGTCGCTCGTCTCCGTCTGCAAAAGGCAGCCGTCCGGCGCGTCGACGACCGCGTGGCTGCGCGCCGCGAAACAGCCGATTTTGACGTTCCCGCGCTCCCCCGCGACGGGGAACGCGCCCTTGTTGCGATAGCGCCAGGGCGAATCCATCCCGAGCGTCTCCCGCACGGCGGGGCTTTCGAACCCGCCGATGCGCGTCAGACAGTCGTACACCTTTTGCCGCTTGGCGCGCAGCGTGGTTTCGTATTGCATGTGCAGCGCCGCGCAGCCCCCGCAGCGGGGATACTGTTTGCAGGGCGCTTCGCGCCGCTCGGGGGACGGCTCGCGCAACGCTTCAATCCGCGCGAAGGCGTAGCGCTTTTCGGCGCGCACGACCTTGCCGCGCAGCGTCTCGCCCGGCAGCGCGCCGGGGACGAACACGGCCTGCCCTTCATAACGGCAAACGCCCTCAAGCTCCGCACCGAGGGCTTCGCACGTCAGTTCAATTTC
>CAKTTL010000088.1 GCA_934615235.1 uncultured Clostridia bacterium | reverse complement strand
TTCGATTTCCCTCCTTGAACTGACGAAAAATCCGCTCGTGCTGTCGCCTCTTCCTTTTTCAGATACACCCTAACAAACTCCGCACAGCGCGGGGAAACTGACAAGGGTTAAATACAACTAACATGGGAGCTTTGAAAAACCGCTGTTGATTGCTTTTTTTTGCAATCTCGCGGCGTTTTTATTTTATCACGCGCTGGAGGATAAATCAATCCGCCTTGCAGGGCTGCCCTTTGCGCGCGAAATCTGCAATTTGCATCCAACGCAAATCCAGCTCGTCCTCCTTCACGCGAATGATGCGGTATACCGGCCGGGAAAACATTCGCATGGGACGCGCCGGGGCGACGGACGCGAAGGTGGAAGCGGCAGTGCATCGCCATCGCCCGCGCCATGCTGAAAAACGCGCCCATCGTCATCCTGCACGAAGCAACGACGAACGTCGATCCGGAAAACGAAGACCGGCTGCAAAGGGCGATCGAGGCGCTGACGCACAATAAGACGATCGTCGTGATCGCGCGCCGGCTGAAAACGGCGCGTCGCGCCGATCAGATTCTCATGATCGACCACGGCCGTATCGTGCAGCAGGGCAGGCATGAGCAGCTGATCGCCGAATCCGGGATTTATGCGGATTTTGTGGGCGGAAAGAAACAGACCGTCGGCTGGAAGCTGTAAATCAGGGCGTATCTGAAAATTTCCCCGAGACTTCATCACGGCGCCTTTTCCGCCGTTTCGGCGTCGAAAAGAACTGCTCGTGCTGTCGCCTCTTCCTTTTTCAGATGCCCCCTAAAGCAAGCAGGAACCTCGTGAAAATCACGGGGTTCCTGCTTTTTTATGACGGCAGCGTTTTGGGGTTCAGCGCCCGAAGAGTTCTGCGGTTTTCTTCATCCGCTCCGCAATCTTCACGCCGAACGGGCAGCGGGATTCGCAGGCGCGGCAGCCGATGCATTCGGACGCGGTATGTTCCAGGGCTTCATAGTGAGACTGCACTGTGGCGGGCACTTCCGGCTGCATGACTGCGAGATCGTAGAACTTATTGATCATGGCGATGTCGAGCTGCGCGACGCAGGGCTTGCAATGTCCGCAATAGGTGCATTCTCCGCGATAGGAGTGGAACGGCGCGTTGGAGAGAACGGAGGCATAATCCTTTTCCGCTTCCGAGGCGCTTTCATAGGCCAGCGCCTGATCTACCTGCTCCCGGGTATCGTAGCCGCACAGGATCGAGCTTACCGCCGGACGGGTCAGGGCATAATGAATACACTGCGCCGGGGTCAGGCTTACGCCGAAGGGGGAGCGCTTCGCATCGAACAGCCTGCCTCCGGCAAAGCCCTTCATGACGGTTATGCCGACGTCGTTCTGCTCGCAGACGCGATACAGCTTCGCGCGGTCGGCGTCGATTCCCTTCAGGCCGGCGGCGTATTCTTCCGCGAACATCGTATCGATATCCTCGCTGGCGGGCAGCATATCAAACGCCGGATTGACGCTGAAGAGGATCATCTCCACATAGCCGGATTCCGCCGCCTCAACGGCGACTCTGGGGTTATGAGAGCTCAGGCCGATATGACGAATTGCGCCGCTGTTTTTCAGCTCCATAACATAGTCCAGATATTCGGAATGCTGAATCTGCTCCCATTCTTTTTCGGAATCCACATAGTGAATCATGCCCAGATCGATATAATCCGTCTGCAGACGCTTCAGCAGGTCTTCAAAGGCGGGACGGACATATTTCATCTCTCTCGTGCGGAAGTATTGCGCATCCTTCCATGTGGAGCCGATGTGCCCCTGAATGTACCACTGGCCGCGGTTTTCGCTGATGCCGCTGCCAATGATATCCCTCGACTTCGGATCGGCCATCCAGCAGTCCAGGATGTTGATTCCCTGCGAGGACGCATAACGGATCAGGTCGACGCCTTCCGCCTCCGGGTGACGCTCCAGCCATTCTCCGCCGAATCCGATTTCGCTGACCTGCAGCCCTGTCTTTCCCAATCTTCTGAATTTCATCTTTTTTCTTCCTTTACGAATCGTGATTTGTTGGATAAAGTATATCATAGGAAACGAAAAACGGCAATCGGAAGGAGCCGCGCCATATTTCCCGTTCGGCCGGCAGGGAAAACGACCGTCCGCTTTCTCCAGGGTTGAATTTACTGACGGATTCGGGTATATTTTAGCCATAAGAGAAGCTTTTGCCGTGTGGATAGAAACCGCGAAACGGAGGAACGGGCGGATGTGCGGATTTGATTTTGCGGCGCTTGCGCCGCTGGAAAAAGGCTGGTCCGGCGACAGGAAATACCGCGCGCAGGGGCGGGACGGCCGCGAATACGTGCTGCGCATATCGCCTGCTGCAAAGCGCGAACAGCGTGCGCGCTGCTTTGCGCTGATGCGCCGCGCGTGGGAAAGCGGCGTGCCGATGTGCGAGCCCGTCGCCTGCGGAGAATGCGGGGAGGGCGTGTATACGCTGCTGGGCTGGGTTGAAGGCGAGGACGCGGAAGAGGCGCTTGCCCGAATGGACGCGGACGCGCAGTACGCCATGGGCTGCGAAGCCGGGCGCATTCTGCAGAAAATTCACGCGGTCCCCGCGCCGGAGGATGCGCAGCCCTGGGAGACGCGCTATAACCGCAAGCTCGAGCGGAAAATCGCGATGTACCGCGAATGCCCGGTGCAGTATGAAGGCGCGGAGCGGTTTATCGAATATATCGAGGAGAATCGGCGGCTGCTTGCAGACCGGCCGCAGACCTGGCAGCACGGCGACTATCACGTCGGCAATATGATCGTCGGCAGGGACGGCGGGCTTTTTATCATTGATTTCGACCGCGACGATTTCGGCGATCCGTGGGAGGAGTTCAACCGCATCGTCTGGTGCGCGCAGGCGAGTCCGCGCTTTGCCGCCGGGATGGTGGACGGCTACTTCGACGGCCGCGTGCCGGAGGAATTCTGGCGGCTGCTCGCGCTGTATATCGTGGGCAATCAGCTTTCGAGCGTCGCGTGGGCGATTCCGTACGGACAGGAACAGGTGGACGTGATGCTGCGCCAGGCGCAGGACGTGCTGGACTGGTACGACGGGATGCGGAGTCCCGTGCCGCGCTGGTATTGACCGAACGGGCGCGGATGAGTAAAATAGAGGCGGGGGTATTGCCATGAAACCTGCGAGGAGGGGAACATGAAGAAAGCAAAACTGCAGCTCGCGCTGGACGACGTCCTTCTGGAGGATGCGCTGGAGCTGGTCCAAAGCGTGGCGGGCTTCGTGGACGTCATTGAAATTGGCACGCCGCTGATTGAGCGGGAGGGCATGCGCGCCGTGCGCGCTCTGCGGCAAAGCTGTCCGGATAAAGAGATTCTGGCGGATACGAAAATCATGGATGCGGGCGAATATGCCGCGACCATCGCTTTCGAGGCCGGGGCGGATTACTGCACGGTGCTGGGCTGCACGGATCTGATCACGATCGGCGGCTGCCTGAAGGCCGCGGAGAAATTCGGCCGCAAAGCCGTTGTGGATATGATCTGCGTGGACGATCTGGAAGCGCGCGCGCGCAAGCTGGAATCCATCGGCGCAAACTGCATCGCCGCGCATACGGGGCTCGACCGGCAGGCGGCCGGCGGCACGCCGCTTTCCGATCTGCGCACGCTGCGCGCGGCGGCGCGAAAGAGCGAGCTGTTCGTGGCGGGCGGCATCAAGCCCAACACGGTTGAAAATTATCTGGCCGCCGGCGCGGACGTGATCATCGTCGGCGCGGGCATTACAAAGGCGGAAGACCCTGCCGCGGCTGCGCGGGCGTTCCGCGAGAAAATCCAGTAAGGAGGCGTTCTCATGGCGCATACACCGACCCCGCACATCGCGGCCAACCCCGGCGATTTCGCCGAAACCGTGCTCATGCCCGGCGATCCGCTCCGTTCGAAGCACATCGCGGAAACGTATCTGCAGAACCCGATTCTCGTCAACAACGTGCGCGGTGTGCAGGGCTATACGGGTATCTATCACGGCAAGCGCGTTTCCGTCATGGCCAGCGGCATGGGCATGCCGGCCATCGGCATTTATTCCTACGAACTGTTTCATTTCTACGGCGTGGAAAACATCATCCGCATCGGCACGGCGGGCGCGCTGGATAAGCGGCTCGGCCTGCGCGATCTGTGCGCGGGCGTGAGCTGCTTTACCAACAGCACGTTCGGCGATCAGTACGGTTTCGCCGGGAAAATTCCGCCGACGGCCAGCTATAAGCTGCTGCGCCGCGCGGACGAAGCGGCGGAAAAGCTCGGCGTCACGCTGCATGTCGGCCCGCTGCTTTCCACAGACGTTTTTTATGAGGATCAGCTCGGCCCGGCCGCGGCGCGCATGGGCGCGATCGCCTGCGAGATGGAAGCGGCGGCGCTTTATATCAACGCCATGGAGGCCGGAAAGAACGCGCTTTGCCTGTGCACGATTTCCGACAGCGAGCGCGAAGAGCTTTCGCCCGAAGACCGGCAGAAATCGCTGACGGATATGTTCCGCCTGGCGCTGGAGATCGCGTGATGCGGATCGTGATCATCGACGGGCAGGGCGGCGGCATGGGCAGGCAGCTGATCGCCGCGATCAAGGCCGCGCATCCGCAATTGGAACTGACGGCCGTCGGCACCAACGCGATTGCGACGACGGCGATGATTAAGGCGGGCGCCGATCACGCGGCGACGGGCGAAAACGCCGTGATCGTCGCAAGTCGGACGGCGGATGTGATCGTCGGTCCGGTCGGCGTGGTGATTGCCGATTCGCTGCTGGGCGAAATCACTCCGGCGATGGCCGTCGCGGTGGGGCAGAGCGCGGCGAAAAAGCTGCTGCTGCCGGTAAACGCCTGCGCGAACGTCGTGGTGGGCGTTACGGAAACCTCGGTGGGCGCGCTTGCGCGGCAGGCCATAAAATTGTTGGAAGAAATGATTTGACAAAGGCGCTTCGCGCCGGTATAATAAATACGAAATCGCGTCATGAAGGCGCAGGCTCCGGGCAACGGGGCCTGCGTTTTTGTGCGTTTTGGAGGAGAAAAAAAGATGCAGAAGAAATCCGTCGCAAAGCTTGTCGTCGCCGCGATGTGCCTGGCGCTGGCGCTCGTGCTTCCCTTTTTGACCGGCCAGATCCGTGAGATCGGCAGCATGCTCTGCCCGATGCACCTGCCGGTGCTGCTGTGCGGTTTCCTGTGCGGCTGGCCGTGGGGGCTGGCTGTGGGCGTCGTCGCGCCGCTGCTGCGCTCGGTACTGTTCGGCATGCCGCCAATGTTCCCGATCGCCGTGTCGATGGCGGTTGAGCTTGCGGTGTACGGTTTCCTGACGGGCTTTGTTTCTGCGAAACTGCCCAGGAAAATCGGCTGGCTGTACGTGGCGCTTGTGGCGGCGATGCTGGGCGGCCGCGCCGCGTGGGGGCTTGCGCGGCTTGTGCTGGCCGGCCTCTCCGGCGGCTCGTTCACGATGGCGATGTTCCTCGCCGGCGCGTTTACGACGGCCATCCCGGGCATCATCGTGCAGCTGATCCTCGTGCCCGCGCTTGTCGTCGCGGTTCGCAGGACAAAAGTAATTTGAAATCGCTTTTTTGATGGTTCCGTCAAACCCGCCGCTTGTTGAGCGGCGGGTTTTGACATAAGCGGCTTTTTTGAAGCGGGGAGACCAGACCGCCGCAAAAGTAAAAATCTTGCATCCAGCGCCTATCCATGATACAATCATCTGCGAAAAAACGCGTAAACGGAGGCGACGGCATGCGCGTCGGCTGGAAAATTCTCTTTGCGCCCGCGCTGCTGCTCATCTGCTGCGTGCTGGCGTTCGGGCGCGGCGAGGTGTGGCAATACCTCTCTCTTGCGGCGCTTTTCTGCTGCTGGATGGGCGACGCGCTCAAGCTGAAGCTGCCTGCGGCGACGCGCTGCGTGCGCGAGGCGGACGCGGCTGCCCGGCTCGTTTACGCCGCGGCGGACGTCGTGTTCTGCGCCGCGCTTGCGCGCGCAATGGACGCGATGCCTGCGCGTCATCTGCGTACGCCCGGCATGCTCTACGGCGCGGAGCTGGTGGCCTGGCTTGCGCCGGTTTTCGTGCTGCTGGGGCTGCTTGTATGGCTGTGGTGGGTGTTCCGTCAGGTGCTCGTCTGGCGGGCGAAGCTTTTATGGCTGCTCGCGCTGTGCGCGCGCGGCCTGCTCGCCGGGATGGCGTTCTGCGCCGCGTTTATCGGCAGCGGCGTGCGGCCGCTGGTCGCGCTGGGCGGTGTGCTGCTCGTCGTATCCAAGGCGATGGAGGCGGCGTTTTCCGCCGCAAATCATATGGAGGAAGGACTGTACGAGGATCTCGTCTGGGCGACGCACCTGACAGGGCTGGCGCTTTTGATGTTGGGCCTCGCGAGGCTGTATTGAAGCATGTATTCGTTTTTTAAGCGGCTGCTGGATATCGTTCTGTCCCTGACCGCACTGATTGTGCTCGCGCCGCTGCTTCTGGTGCTGGCGCTTCTGGTGAAACTCGATTCCCCCGGACCGGCGCTTTTCAAGCAGAAGCGCGTCGGCCGCAACGAAAAGCTTTTCGATATTTACAAGTTCCGCTCCATGTACACCAGCGCGCCGCGCGACGTGGCCACGAGCGAGCTGCAGAACGCTGAATCGCATATCACGCGCGTGGGGCGCGTTCTGCGCAAGACGAGCCTGGACGAGCTGCCGCAGCTTTTCAACGTGCTCAAGGGCGAAATGAGCCTCATCGGCCCGCGCCCGCTCGTCCCCAACGAGAAGGATATTCACGAGCTGCGCCGCGAAAAGGGCGCGTACCGCGTCCGTCCCGGCATTACCGGCTGGGCGCAGGTAAACGGGCGCGACTGCGTTCTGCCCGTCGACAAGGCGCGGCTGGACGGCTATTATGCCGATCATATATCCTTTGGGCTGGACGTGAAAATCATCATCTTTTCAGTAATCTGCGTGCTGACGGCGCGCGGTGTGCGCGAGGGGGCGCTGCCTTATGACGAAGACGTCGACGGAGAAAAAGCGAAAGCAAAATCCAACGCATCCTGAAATTACGATCATCAACCAGCAGTACCCGCCCGAGCCCGCCTCGACGGGGCAGATTTTTTGCGCAATCGCCGAAAATTTCGCCTGTCACGGCTGGCGGACGACCGTCGTCACTGGCGATCCGTACTATCCCGGCATGACGGAAAAACCGCCGCGGCGCGAAACGCGAAACGGCGTCGCCGTCCGGCGGCTGTGGAACACGAAATTTCCCAAATCGTCGCTCGCGGGCAAGCTGTTCAACCTGATCACGTTCGAACTGAGCCTGTTTTTCTATTGCCTTTTCCGCATCGGCCGAAACGAAACGGTGCTCGTCGGCACCGCGCCGCCGCTGGCGGTTTTCTGCGCGGCGATGGGGAAAAAGCTGCGCGGCTATCGCGTGTATCTGACGGTGCAGGATCTGTATCCGGACGTGCTCAAATCCTCCGGCATGAGCGACGGCACGGGCTTTACGTATCGCTTTCTGCATCGCGTAATGGGCAGGTCGATGCGCCGCTGCGACGCGGTCGCCTCGCTCAGCCGCGAAATGTGCGCGCACCTTCAAAAGGAATACGGTCTGCCCGAGGTACGACTGATTCCCAACTTCTTCCCTGAGGCGATCGAGCCGCGGCCGCGCGGCGAGGCGAAGGCCGCGCGCGGCTGGGGCGGCAGGCTGGTCGTGCAGTACAGCGGCAATTTCGGCGTGGCGCACGAATATCAGACGCTGCTGGGCGCGGCGCGCCTGCTGCGAAACGAGCCGGTGCTTTTCCAGATTACCGGCGCGGGGAGCAACTATTTCAAGCTCAAGGCCGCCTGCGAACAGGAAGGGCTCTCCAACGTCGTTTTCGAGGGCTATGCGCCCGCGAGCGAATTGGAGCGTCATCTGTCCACGGCCGATCTGTCGGTTGTCATTTTCTCCGCCGCGTTTCAAAATGTGCTGCTGCCGAGCAAGTATTACGGCATTCTCGCCAGCGGGCGCGGTACGCTGCTCATTTCCTCGTGCGAATCGGATATCGCGCGCGACATCGACGCGGAGCGCGTCGGGCTGCGCTTCCGGGAAGGCGAGAGCGAGCGGATCGCCGAGGCGCTTCGCGCCCTGCTTGCCGACGATTCGCCGCTGGACGAAATGGGCGCGCGCGCGCGGGCGCTGTATCAGGCGCGCTATGCGCGGGAAGCCGTCATCGAGCAATATCGCGCGTGGATCGATTAACCGCGCATCTCCCTCCCGCATAGGATGGAACTGGAGGCATCCCCTCCGATTCTCCGCCGGGAGGGATTTTCTTTGGAGCCTTTATTTTCCCTGCTTTTCTTCTGCGCTTTAGGCGTGTTCATCGGCCTGCTCGCGCATTGGGTGGATCGTGCGCGCATCTGGCCATGGATGCCGGTTTATGTGTTTTCAGGCGCGCTGGGCGCGCTTGTCGGCGGCATGCTTGTGCACGACTGGCTCATGCGCAGGATGGCCTTCAGCGCGCGTACGCTGTTCGCCGTGCTGTTCTCGATGCTTTTTTCGCTCGCGGCGCGCCGGTTTTATAAAAGAAATACGAGATAAGACGAGGGCTGCCCGCACAGGCAGCCCCTTTGTTTTATCTGTTTTTCAAAAAAGCTTTCATCGTGTTTTCAATACATTTCTTCTCTTCGTCCGTCAGCGCGCGAAAATACAGCAATATTTCTTCTTCCGTCCGGTTAAGCATGTCCGCGCGCATCGGCTCGATTTTATGCCGCAGCTGCGTATGGCCGACGATGTAATCGATCGATGTATCGAAATAATCCGCTATTCGCTTCAGAATTTCGATTTCTGGCTCGATATTATGGTTTTCATATTTATTGATCGAAGGCTGGCTGACGCCGATGGCATCTGCCAGCCGCTGTTGACTGACTCCCTTTTCCTGCCGGAGCGTTTTCAGGTTCGGCAGCATGCCGTTCACCTCCTTCACGCACTGTATTGTAACAACCAAATAGAATAAAATGAAAATCCATTAGGGTGTTATTGACAATAACTCATGGTTGTTATATGATGAGCTTAAGATTCGATTTATGGCGGATTCCGTCAATTATCATCAATTATCGCGCTTGTCAAACGAAACTGGCGTGACTTTCCGGCCTTTCCGGCGCATAGTAAGGACATGATTTCTCACCAAGGAAGGAGCTGGTCTCATGGAGCAGAATATTCCCGCACGTTCTTGCGCACCGCAAAAATGGGACGCCGTATGGCAATACAACGAAGGGCTGGCCATGGTAGAAAAAAACGGCAGGAGCGGTTTTATCGATAAAGAAGGGCGTATCGTCATCCCATTGGAATGGGACTTTGCTTCCGATTTCAGCGAGGGCTACGCGATGGTTGGCCGGGACGGCAAGTGCGGTTACATCGACCGCAGCGGCGCGATTGTCATCTCTCCGCAGTGGGAGGACGCGACGGATTTTCATAACGGCCACGCAAAAGTAAAACGCAACGGAAAATATCGAAACATTGATATCCACGGCAAATTGCTCCGTGCGAAATAATTCCCTTCCTCGTTTTGCGGCGACGCGCCTTCATGCCTCGCCGCTTTTTTGCAAAAGTGAACCATAAGAATTATTTACTAAAAACGCGCTTTATGATATACTGATAAAAAACATTCACAGGGGGCGTTTTTTATGAAACTGCGGCGTTTTCTCGCCGGGTTGCTTGTCTTCCTTTCGCTTTTCTGCTGGAACGCTGAAATCCTCCAGCCGACATGTTTTACGACGGCCTGCGCGGAAAAAATTATCGTAAACGGTGCGGAAGTTGCGGCGTACGTAACCAGCAGCTCCGCCAACATCCGCAAAAAGGCGACGACCAGCTCTGATATCGTCACCACGCTCAAGCGCGGAACGAAGCTGTACGTGACCGATTCCGTTGAAACAGCGAAGGGCACCTGGTACAAAATCCGGACGGAAAACGGCAAAACCGGCTATGTCAGCGGGCGGCTTATCAGCACGAGCGCGCCTTCCTCCTCGTCCGGTCAAAGCGGCGGCAGAACGGGCAGTTCCAGCGGCAGCGCCGCCTCGACCTATGTCGATCAGCCCAGCCAGAGCCGCACGGTTTACGTCTCCCGTACGGGCGAATGCTATCATAGCCGCGCCAACTGCTCGGGCATGAAAAGCCCGCTGAAAATGACGGAGCGCGAGGCCGTCTCCCGCGGGCGCAGGCCCTGCAAAAAATGCTGGTAATTTTCTTGAAAGCTTCGCGCGCAGAGCGTTTATTCAGGCGCTCTGCGCCTTTTTTATATCTTAATCTGCTTAAATTCGCTCTTTTTTCCCGTTTCCTCTTTTCTTTTTTCACAAAACACTATACAATAGGGCTGTCACTGTTTCACGCTTCAAACCGAATCGCCGCAGGGAGGTACGCGTCATGAAACCTCTGGTGCTCCAATCGGACTTTGGTCACGCGGACGGCGCTGTCAGCGCCATGTACGGCGTCGCCGTGGGCGTCTGCGACGCGCTGAAAATTTACGACCTGACGCACGAGATTCCGCAGTACGACATCTGGGAGGCCAGCTATCGGCTGATTCAGACCGTCCGCTACTGGCCGGAAGGCACGGTTTTCGTCAGCGTCGTCGATCCGGGCGTGGGTTCGCGGCGCCGCTGCGTCGTGGCGCGCACGGCGTCCGGACAGTATATCATCACGCCCGATAACGGAACGCTCACGCACGTCAAGCGCATGATGGGAATCTCGCAGGCGCGTGAAATTGACGAGCGCGTCAACCGCCTGTCCAATTCGGGCGAAAGCTATACCTTCCATGGGCGCGATATTTTCGCCTTTACCGGCGCGCGGCTGGCCGCCGGGGTAATTCCGTTCGAAGGCGTCGGCCCGGCGATCGATATCGACAGCCTGGTCGAGCTGCCCGTGCTCGAGCCGCGCTGCGAGGGCGACGTGATCACCGGCACCATCGACGTGCTGGACGTGCGCTTCGGTTCGCTGTGGACGAATATCGGCCGCGAGCTGTTCGGGCGGCTGCATATCCCCTACGGCAGCCGCGTGGAGGCGACCATTTCCAACGGCAAGCAGACGCTTTACAAAAACATCATCGTCTTCGCGCGCAGCTTCGCCGAGGTGAACGTCGGCGAGCCGCTTCTGTACGTCAACAGCCTCGACTGTCTCGCCGTCGCGATCAATCAGGGCAGCTTCGCCCGGGCTTACAATATCGGCACGGGCCTCCAGTGGCACATCAGCCTGCGCAAAGCGCCGCGGGTGGTGTACGACTGATTTCAGCCGGGAAACCGGTTTGAAATAAATCATCAGGAATCTTAGAAAGGGGTATCTCACATGAACAAGAATTCTCCCATCAAGACGGTTGTCGCCGTCGGCATCGGCGCCGCGCTCTTCTTCGTGCTGGGTCGCTTCGTGGCCATCCCCAGCGGCATCCCGAACACCAACATCAGCCTGCAGTACGCCGTGCTCGGCCTGCTGGCCGCCATCTACGGCCCGCTCGCGGGCGGCCTGATCGGCTTTATCGGCCATACGCTGATCGACCTGAGCTGGGGCGGCAGCCCGTGGTGGAGCTGGGTGATCGCGTCCGCGTTCGTGGGCGTCGTCGTCGGCCTGTTCGCCAAGAAGCTGAAGATTGAGGAAGGCGAATTCGGCAAAAAGCAGGTGATCACCTACCTCGTCGCCAACGTGATCGCGCACGTGATCGCGTGGATCGGCATCGCTCCGGTGCTGGATATCCTCATCTATGCCGAGCCGGCCGATAAGGTGTTCGCGCAGGGCGCGATGGCGGCCGTCGCCAACATCGTCACCGCCGTGGTCGTGGGCGCGCTGCTCATCGTCGCCTACACCAAGACGATCGCCAAGAAGGGCTCTCTGGACAAGGAATAAGCCCGCGAAACAGACAAAAGGGGAGAAAGCGTTTCGCAACAAGCGC
>CAKTTL010000087.1 GCA_934615235.1 uncultured Clostridia bacterium | reverse complement strand
TGAGACTCCATCACGGCGTCTTTTCCGCCATTTCTGCGTCGGGAAATCTCGATTTAGCGCCGCTAAACCTTCGATTTTCCTCCTTGAACTGACGAAAAATCCGCTCGTGCTGTCGCCTCTTCCTTTTTCAGATACACCCTGGGCGTATCTGAAAAATTCCCGGAGACTCCGGCTCGGCGTTTTTTCGCGATTTCAGCATCGGGAAATTCGCTCGAGCCGCCGTCTCCTCTTTTTTCAGCTGTACGCAGAAATCACGCGCCGATTTCCCGCCAGAGCTTGTTTTCGTCGAAATATTTCTCCGCAATCCACGTGCGGTCCTCGTCGCTCAGGCGGCGGATGCTTTCCCTTGCCTGATCGCGATCGTGATCGAACTGCGCCTGCGTTTTGTAGAAGGGGCAGTTCTCCCCCTGGCACATACCGACCGTCAGCACGCGGCAGCGGCCGTCTTTCGCAAGAGCAAAGCAGGAATTTTTCATTTTTATTCACCTCGCAAAATCGTTCGGTTTTTCAGGATATCCGTGCATCCGCGCTTTGCGCGGATATTTTTTTCTCTCTCCGCCCTCTATTGTATCCGCCAAATTTCAATTATATATAAACAAACTGGAAATAATTTCTTTTTTGAAGGAAAAAGGGGCTTTTTGTTTAACTTTGTTCAACGTCAGCGCCATAGTATGATGGTGAAAGCGCAGCGTGTATCTGAAAAAAATTTCCCTTCTCTTCCTTTTCGGATGCGCACTAAGAAACGAGGGACCGACATGATCCAGGAAAAACGCGATATGTTCAGCCTGCGGGCGATTGAAAATATACCCCCTGCCGATGCGGAAGCGCTGCCGATGCTGCGCGAATACGCCGCGCTGCT
This sequence comes from uncultured Clostridia bacterium, assembly GCA_934615235.1. GTDB lineage: Bacteria > Bacillota > Clostridia > Christensenellales > Aristaeellaceae > Aphodomonas. The sequence goes on along the minus strand of CAKTTL010000087.1, from coordinate 11,034 downwards.
GCCGATTTACCGCGGCGCGCTGAAGCTTGCCTGCACGAAAATCGAAGTGCTCGACGACGAGTTTCGCATGAATTATAACCGTTCCCCGGTACACCATATCGAAAGCCGAATCAAGATGCCGGAAAGCGTGCTGCGTAAAATGCGCCGCAAGGAGCTGCCTTTTACCATCGACGCGCTGCGCGCGGGCGTGCGCGACGTTGCCGGCGTGCGCGTTGTCTGCGCGTATATCAACGATATCTACTGCCTGGCCGAAATGCTTCTCAAGCAGGAGGATGTGACGCTGCTGCGCCGCCGCGATTATATCTCCACGCCCAAGGAGAGCGGCTATCGCGGGCTGCATCTGCTGGTGGCGCTGCCGGTGCATCTGTCTTCGCACCGCGAGACGGTGCCCGTGGAAATTCAGCTGCGGACGATTGCGATGGATTCCTGGGCGGCGCTGGAACACGAGCTGCAATATAAAAACAACGCGAGCCTTCCACAGCGGTTTGCCGATCAGCTGCGCATGTGCGCTGAAACCGCGTCGGTGCTGGACTGCAATATGCAGTCGATCATGCAGCAGATCGACGACTGGCCGCAGGAAGAAAGTACGGAGAAAAAATAAAATGCTGCGGGAGGGAAACGCACGTTTTTTGTGCGTCCTCCTGCTTTTTTCGTTTTTTGTAGGACGCGCGGATACTTTTTTTACCCTCGAGCTGGATTGACGCTTTCCTTTCGAAGTGCTACTATAACAGTTCGGGAGGATTTTTCATTATGCGATTAAAATCAAACACACGGGACACAATTATGACGGAGGGCAGTATTCTCGGCCATCTGATCCGCTTTTCGCTGCCGCTTCTGCTGGGCAATCTGTTTCAGCAGCTGTATAACACCGTCGACTCCATCGTCGTGGGCAATTTCGTCAGCAAGGAAGCGCTGGCCGCCGTCGGCTCTACGGGCAGCATCATCAATATGGTCGTGAGCATGACGAGCGGGCTTTCCATCGGCGCGACGGTCGTTATCGCGCAGTATTACGGCGCGCGCGATCATAAAAACCTGCACGACGCGGTACACACCACGATGCTTGCGACGCTGATTTCCAGCACGGTGTTTATCGGCGTAGGCGTGGCGCTGGTGGGGCCGATGCTTCGTTTCATGCGCACGCCGGAAGACGTATTTGGCGAAGCGTCGACATATCTTACGATTTACTTCCTCGGCCTGCCGGGATTGCTCGTTTATAATATGTCCTCGGGAATCCTCCGCGCGGTGGGCGATTCGAAGCGTCCGCTGTATTTTCTGTGCTTCTGCACGGCGTTCAATACGCTGTTCGATCTGCTGTTTGTGATCGTGTTCCATATGGGTGTGGAAGGCGTCGCGTACGCGACGATTCTGGCGGAATACCTCTCCGCGATTCTGACGAGCTACGTGCTTGTGCATACGCACGCGCCCTATCAGCTGCATCCGCGCAACCTGAGCATCAATTTCCCGATTCTCAAAAAGATCATCGGCATCGGCTTCCCTTCGGCGCTGCAGCAGGTGCTGACGTGCTTTTCGAACGTTTACGTGCAGTCTTACGTCAACGCGTTCGGCTCTTCCTGCATGGCGGGCTGGAGCGCGTGCAACAAGACGGACTCGTTTATCATGCTGCCTGTAAGCAGCCTTTCCATGGCCATTACGACGTTCGTCGGTCAGAACACGGGTGCGGACAAACCGGAGCGCGCGCGGGAGGGCGTGCGCACGTCGATGTACCTGTCCGTGGGCGTAACGCTGGCGCTGACGATTCTCGTCAACATCTTTGCGCGGCAGATCCTCAGCCTTTTCACGCAGGAAGCGGACGTGCTCAAATACGGCATCCTGTTTGTACGCGTCATTTCGCCGTTCTATTGCGTGATGATCGTCTATCAGATTTACGCGGGCGCGCTGCGCGGCGCGGGGATCGTGCGCATGCCGGTGATCATCATGCTGATTTCGTTCGTCGCGTTCCGGCAGGCGTATCTGTTCACCGTTTCGCGCGTGAATAACATTCCCGGTCTGATGGCGTTCGGCTATCCGGTCGGCTGGATTCTCTGCTCCGTACTGATGACGATCTGCTATTTCCGCAGCCCGCTGGGCAGAAAGAACAAGCCCGCCGCGGCGGAGTGAGGAACGAGAGGGGAGGATGTAGATTTTTGGGGGAGGAACCTTCTTTCGGGAGAAAGAAGGTTCCTCCCCCAAACCCCCTCCTCTAAGAAAGCCGCTTTTTCCCGGAAAGGTATGGAAGAAAGATAGAAAGAGCGGATTTGCTGCCTGTTTAGGCTTCAAATCCGCTCTTTTTTGCTTTATCCGCGCCGTTTCAGCGCGCGAAACGGGGGCCTGAATTTATCGCCCGGCAGCGGCGCGCCGCCCGCGCAGTTCCACACGGACTCCGTTCTATACCAGGCGGCCAGCGCGAACACGTCGTTACTGTTCATTGCTGCCGCCTTTCGCGTCGAACCGGCGCTTGAAGATTTTCGTCATTTCGTCGTCGTCGAGGAACGGAAGCAGCGGCGTGAGCGCGGAGAACCCTTCTTTTTCCATCACGCGCACGGCGAGACGGTTCAGCGCGCTGTCGTCGAGGAAGGGCAGGAGCGCCGTCAGCTCGCGCGCCGAGCCGCAGCGGTCGTACTGCGCTTCGGCCAGACGGCCGAGCGTTCTCTCGCTCAGGAACGGCGCAAGCCCGGCGATTTCGCCGAAGGAACCGCCGTTTTCGGCGAATAGTTTTTCGGCAAGCGCATCCAGCGTTTTGTCGCTCAGGAACGGGGCGAGCCCGACGATTTCGCTGAGCGGGGCTGCAGATGCGTTCATTGCGAGCGCATCCAGCGTTTTATCGCTCAGGAACGGGGCGAGCCCGATAATTTCACTGAGGGATCCGCCGGATTCGCGCATTACGTTTTCTGCAAGCGAGTCCATTGCCTTGTCGCTCAAAAACGGCGCGAGCGCCACCAGTTCGCTCAGCTTTACGCCTTCCGTCAGCAGGCGCCCTGCCACCTCGTCCAGCAGTTCCTGGCTGAGGAAAGGCGCCATCTGCGCCAGGTCGTGCAGGGAGAGGTGCTCCACTTTTTCCGCGGCTTCGTCCGCCTGCTCCTGCGAGAGGATCGGGGCGACGCTGAGCATTTCTTCCGCGCTCAGCGCGGGAATTTCTTCATCTCTGGCAATCGCGTCCACCACGCGCGCGGCCTTCTGGCTGCCGAGAATTTCGTCCGTCGTTACGTTGAACAGCTGCGCAAGCTCCGTCAGCCGCGCGATGTCGGGGCAGCTCTGCCCGCGCTCCCAGTTGGAAACAGCCTGAAAGCTGATGCCCAGCGTTTCGGCCAGCTGCATCTGCGTCAGGCCCGCCGCTTTGCGAAGCTTCATAATATTTGCACCGATCATTTTGGAATCAAAGAATTGCTTTTCGTTCATTTTCGTTTGCTCCCTTCGTTTTTGTGGCCTGATCATATCGCAATGCGCGCCGGAAAAACAGCAAGCGCTGGTTGAATCGCGCATTTTTTACGTTTTCAATCGTCGATTGAGTTTGCCGTGCGGCCCCGTTTTTCCTGCCGGTTGCCGAAAAACGGCGCTTCCTGTATAATAAGGCGCGAATCGAAAGGAGAGAACAGCATGGCGAAGCTTCTATATATTGACGCGTGTATCCGCGGGGAAAATTCCCGCACGCGGGCGCTGGCGGAAGCGTATCTGGACGCGTACCGCGCGGCGCATCCGCAGGATGGGATTGAAACGGTAGACCTGTCCCAGACGGCGCTGAAGCCGCTCGATTGCGCCGCGCTGCAGGCGCGCGACGCGGCGTTCGGCGCATGGGGCGAGCGGCAGTTCGCGCTCGCGCGGCAGCTGCGCGGCGCGGATCGGATCGTGATTGCCGCGCCTTTCTGGAATGGAACGTTCCCGGCGGCGCTGCACGTATACTTCGAGCATGTCTGCGTGGCCGGCCTTACGTTCAACTGCGTCGACGACCGCTACGAGGGGCTGTGCCGCGCGCGGGAGTGCGTTTTTCTCACCACGCGCGGCGGCGTATACGAAACCGGAAAATCGCAGCTGATAGACGTGGCCGCGCCGTTTCTGAAAAGCCTTGCGACGATGCTGGGCGTTCCGCGCGTGCGCGTGATTGCGGCGGAAGGACTCGACATTGCAGGGAACGACGCGGAAAAACTGCTCGAAGCGGCGAAGAAAAAGGCGGCGCAGGCCGCCCTGAAATAAACCGCGAAAATTTCTCGACAAATCTGCGGGGGCGTGCTATAATTACGCCCATGTATTTCGATGCATAATTATGAGTGAAATGCGGCGGAGGCATAAAAAAGATGAAGGATTATACGTTCAGATACGGCGACGGTACCGTTTCGATTCCGCTGGATGAAAAAAACGTGCTGGGCGAGCTGCATGGGAACCGCGTGCCGCCCATCGAGGATATTCCCGCGGCGCTGACAAAGGCGCTGGACGCGCCGGTTGACGCGCTGCCGCTGGCCGCGTGGATCGCGCCGGGCGACCGCGTGGCGCTCGTCATCAGCGATATGTCGCGTTTCTGGATGCGGCAGGACAAGGTGATCCCCCCGCTGGTGACGTATCTCAACGAGCGCTGCGGCGTGGCGGATTCGCACCTGACGATTCTCGTTGCCAACGGCACGCATGACGGCGGCGATGAGAAGGAGCTGCGCACGCTTGTGACCGACGCGGTTTTCGACCGCGTCCGCGTCGTCAACCATGACTGCAACGCGCCGGATCTCGTTTCCATCGGCACGACGCCGCACGGCACGCACGTGCGCATCAACGCCGAGGCCGCGCGCGCCGATAAGGTGATCTGCCTGGGCGCGTGTACGCATCATGTGATGGCCGGTTTCGGCGGCGGCCGCAAGAGCATCCTTCCTGGCATCAGCGCGATGGACAGCATCTGTCATAACCACGCCTATGCGCTCGATCCCGCGTGCCTGCGCAGCAATCCGCGCATCGGCAACGGCAAGCTCGTCGACAACCCGCTTAACGACGATATGTGCGAAGCGGCGGGGCTTGTGCCGAACCTGTATATGGTGAACCTCGTGATGAACGCCGAAATGAAGCTGGCTGAAATCTACGCGGGGCACTACCTGCATTCCTGGCGAAAGGCGTGCGAGGCGGTCGACCGGATTTACCGCGTCGAGGTGCCGGAGCGCGCGGACGTGATCGTCGCCAGCTGCGGCGGCTTCCCGAAAGATATGTCGCTCTATCAGGGAACGAAAACGATCGATAACGTTGAATCCGGCCTGAAAAAAGGCGGCACGCTGATTCTGCTCATCGAAGCGCGCGACGGCGGCGGTCCGGCTGAATATTTCGACTGGATCGACGAACTGCAAAACGGAACGATGGAAAAGCGGCTGCGCGAACATTTTACCGTGCCGGGCTATATTTTCCTGCTCAACTGCGAGCAGGCGCACCGGTATAACATCATGATGCTGACCAAAGTGAAGCAGGAGACGGTCGCGCCGATGGGGCTGAAGGCGTATAACAGCGTGGACGAGCTGATGGCTGCGGCCGATCTGACGGGCAAGAAGATTTATGTCATTCCCAACGGCAGCACGGTCGTGCCGCATGTGAAAGGAGAATAAGACGATGCGCAAATATGTTGCGGAACGGTTTCAGCATTGCGGCGGAGGGCTTTCGCTCGACACGGAAGCGCTGCGGCGCTATTCCGATGTGATCGATCTGAGCATCGGCGACACGGATTTCACGACCGACCGGCGCGTTATCGACGCGGCTTACGCTGACGCCTGCGCCGGACACACCCATTACGGCGACCCGAAGGGCGACCCGGAGCTGATCGAGGCGATTCGCCGCGCGTGGAAAGAAGACTTTCATCAGGAAATTTCCGCAGACGAAGTGCTCGTGACCACGTCGAGCTGCATGGGCATGTCGCAGGCGCTCATGGGCATTCTCAACCCCGGCGACGAGGTGATCGTCTTCGGGCCGTATTTCGCCATTTACGCCAATCAGATCGCGATGGCGGGCGGCAGGGCGGTTGAGGTGACGACCTGCGAGGTGGACGGCTATTGCCCGCGCGAGGAGGCGGTGCGCAATGCGATCGGCGCGCGTACGCGCGCTATGATCATCAATACCCCGACCAATCCCACCGGCGCGGCGTACGACCGGGCGACGCTGGAGATGCTCGCGCGGCTGGCGCAGGAATACGACCTGCTCGTGCTGGCGGACGAGATTTATACGCGCTATCTCTTTGACGGCGAATTTATTCCGATGCGCACGCTGCCCGGAATGGCCGACAGGACCGTCACGCTCAACAGCTTCTCGAAGAATTTCCTGATGACAGGCTGGCGCGTGGGATATATCATCGCGCACCCGGAGCTGATTTCCGTTTTTCAGTATGTGAACGACGGGCTGACGTATGTCGCGCCGTCCGTTTCGCAGCGCGCGGCTATCAAGGCGCTCGAACTGCGCAACGAAATTGCGGACGAATACATTACGCAGTACCGCAGTCGTGTATATTATGCAGCCGACTGCATAGAAAAAATCCCGTATCTGACGCTCTTCCGGCCGCGCGGAACGTTCTATCTGTTCCCCGGAATCGCCAAAACGGGGATGGGGGATCGCGAATTCTGCGCGTTTCTGCTGGAAAAGGCGCACCTCCTCGTTTCGCCCGGATGCGTGTTTGGTCAGGCGGGACAAGGACATTTCCGCATTGCGTGCACGGTTTCGCAGGAAAAGCTGGCGGAAGCGATGCAGCGGCTGGCCGATCTGAGCGGCGAATTTTGAAAATTCAAAATTTCTGCAAGAAAATTCAAAAATATGCTTGACAAACGCATGATTATGCGTATAATAATGCATGTCGATTGAATTTGCAAAATAAATGTCTGGAGGAAATGAAAATGAAGAAAGTTCTCGCTATCGTTCTCGTGCTGTGCATGGTGCTGTGCGCCATGACGGCTTCCGCTGAAACCGTTCTGGAAAAGATCAAGAAGGCCGGCGTGCTCGTGGTCGGCACTGAAGCGACCTACGGCCCGTATGAATTCCTCGACGATGACGCCAAGCCCGTCGGCTGCGACATCTGGCTGGCCCAGCAGATCGCCGATGAACTCGGCGTGGAACTGAAGATTCAGGATATGGCCTTTGATGGCATCATCGACGCAGTCAAGTCCGGCGTTGTGGACATCGGCATCGCGGCGTTCACTGTGAACGAAGAGCGCGCGAAGGTGATCGATTTCAGCAACCAGTACGAGCTGAGCGAGCAGCTGCTCATCGTCAAGAAGGGCGACGGCGCGACTTACACCACCAAGGAATCCCTTGCGGGCAAGAAGGTCGGCGCGCAGATGGGCACCGTGCAGTCCGCTCTGATTGAAAAGGTTCTCACCGATTCCGAGCTGTTCGAGCTGGATACCTATCCGAACCTCGCCATGGAAACCGTGAACGGCAACATCGCCGGCTTCGTCTGCGACAAGGCCGTCGGCGAGGGCATGGTCGCCCAGAATGATAACCTTGAGGTTGCCGATTTCACCTTCACCGCTGAAGAAGCTTCCTTCGGCAAGGCCTGCGTTGTCGCGCAGGGCAACGAGGACTTCCTCGAGATCGTCAACAAGGTCGTCGACAAGGTTGTGGAAGACGGTTCCTACCTCAAGGCGTTCGACGAGTACAACGCCATCTGGAGCGCCGCGAACGAATAATCCGGCGCGAAGCGCCTAGGGTGTATCTGAAAAATTCCCTGAGACTCCATCACGGCGTCTTTTCCGCCATTTCTGCGTCGGAAAACCTCGATTTAGCCCCACTAAACCTTCGGTTTTCCTCCTTGAACTGACAAAAAATCCGCTCGAGCTGTCGCCTCTTCCTTTTTCAGATACACCCTAAAAAGCGAATCCATACCGGAAGGCCCCAATCGGCTTTCCGGTTTCACCATGTCTATGAGTAAGCCAAGCGCTGCGGAAGGAGCAACGTCATGCAATTCCTTGCCACAATGGAAAACCTGGTTGTCCGGTATAGTAATTTTTTCCTCGAAGGCGTGCGCAACACGCTGATTATCGCCTTTTTCACCGTGCTGCTGGGCACGATTCTGGGCACGGTTATGGCCATGGCAAGGATGAGCCGCATCAAGCCGCTCAAATGGATCGCCACGGCGTATATCGAATTTTTCCGCGGCACGCCGCTGATGGTGCAGCTGATGTTCATCTTCTACGGCCTGCCGATGATCGGCGTGAGCTTCCCGGAGGTCAGCTTCATTCCCGATTTTGACCGCTTTGCGGCCGGCATCGTGGCGATGAGCCTTAACAGCTGCGCGTACGTGGCCGAGATCATCCGGTCGGGTATTCAGGCCGTCGATAAGGGCCAGATGGAAGCGGCGCGCAGCCTGGGTTTTCATCACAAGCAGGCGATGACGCTCGTCATCCTGCCGCAGGCGGTGCGCAATATCCTGCCCGCGCTGGGCAACGAGTTTGTGACGATCATCAAGGAATCGTCGATCGTTTCCGTGATTGGCATCGCGGATCTGATGTACCGTGCCAAGGGCGTTATCGCGAAAACGTATAACAGCCTCGAATGCCTCGCCGTCGCCGCCATTATTTACTTTATCCTCACCTTCGTGGGCGGCCGCCTGATTTCGCTGATGGAAAGGAAGATGTCCCATGGAAGAAAGTAAAATGATCGAGGTTCGCAGCCTGACCAAGCGGTTCGGACAGCTTACCGTTCTCAACGATATCAGCACTTCCTTCGCCGCGAAGGAAGTCGTCAGCGTGATCGGCCCTTCCGGCGGCGGCAAGAGCACGTTCCTGCGCTGCCTGAACCTGCTGGAAACGCCTACGTCGGGGGAGATTATCTTCGACGGCGTGAATATCTGCGATAAGAAAACGGATATCAACCTGCACCGGCAGAAGATGGGCATGGTCTTCCAGCAGTTTAACCTGTTTGAAAACATGAACGTCCTGCGCAACCTGACCATTGCGCCGATGAAAATCCGCAAGATGAGCCGGGAAGAGGCCGAGACGAAGGCCGAAGAACTGGTGCGCCGCGTCGGGCTTTCTGATAAACTGACGGCATATCCCAGCCAGCTTTCCGGCGGTCAGAAGCAGCGAATCGCCATCGTGCGCGCGCTGATGATGAACCCGGAAGTGATGCTCTTTGACGAACCGACCTCGGCGCTCGATCCGGAAATGATCGGCGAAGTGCTGGGCGTAATGAAAAACCTGGCCGAGGACGGTATGACGATGATCGTCGTCACGCACGAGATGCGCTTCGCGCGCGAGGTCAGCAGCCGCACGCTTTTCCTGGACGGCGGCAAGATTGAAGAGGATAAGCCCTCCCGCGAGCTGTTCGAACATCCGGAAAGTCCGCGCCTGATCAGCTTCCTGCAAAAGGTGCTGTAACGAATGCGTTCATCTTGCCAAACCTGTTTTTGTATGCTATAATCGCCCCATCGGCAATGAAGGAGACTATGCCCGATTGCTCGTCCGTTCCAGAGAAAGCGGCCTTTGGCTGGAAGCCGCTGCGGATTGCGCGGGGAATTCCCTCCCGAGCCGCTCCGCTGAAAGGCCAGTAGGCGGGGCCGGGAACGAGCCCGTTATCCCGTCGAGGCCGTAAAGGCGCGCTTGCGCCCGCGGCAAAAAAGGGTGGTACCACGCTGCGCCTGCCTGCGTCCCTTCACGCGGCAGGCTTTTTGCATTCTTTTTTCGAATCGGAGGAGGAGAAACATGCAGGAGAAGATCCGCCAGATCGTGGCCGAAGCGCGCGAAGCGCTGGAAAAGGCTGACAACACCGCGGCGCTGGAAGCGCTGCGCGTACAGTTTCAGGGCAAAAAGGGCAGCCTGACGCAGCTTTTGCGCGGCATGGGGCAGCTCAGCCCCGAAGAGCGCCCGCAGATGGGCGCGCTCATCAACGCCGCCCGCGAGAATATCGGCGCGATGATCGACGAGCGCAGGAACGCGCTGCGCGCGGCTGAACGCGAAGCGCAGCTCAAGCGCGAAACGATCGACGTGACCGAGCCGCGGCCTTTCCCGCAGACGGGTACGATGCATCCGCTCTATAAGGTGCAGGATGAAATGATCAACGTGTTTACCGGCATGGGCTTCGACGTGGTGGAAGGGCCGGAGATCGAGCTGGATACGTTCAACTTCGAACTGCTCAACCTGCCCAAGAACCATCCCGCCCGCGACGCGCAGGATACGTTTTATATCGAAGACAACATGGTGCTGCGCACCCATACCTCGCCCGTGCAGGCCCGCACGATGCAGACGCGCAAGCCGCCGTTCCGCATCGTATGCCCCGGCCGCGTGTATCGCGCCGACGAGGTGGACGCTACCCACAGCCCGGTGTTCCATCAGATGGAAGGCCTGGCCATTGATAAGGACGTTTCCATGTGCGACCTGAAGGGTACGCTGGACGCGTTCGTCAAGAGCGTGTTCGGCGAGGATATGCAGACGCGTTTCCGCCCGTCCTTCTTCCCGTTCACCGAGCCGTCCGCCGAGGTGGATATGAGCTGCATGGCCTGCCACGGCAAGGGCTGCCGCGTGTGCAAGGGTACCGGGTGGATCGAGGTGCTCGGCTGCGGCATGGTCAACCCCAAGGTGCTGGATATGAACGGAATCGATTCGAGCGTGTATTCCGGCTTCGCTTTCGGCATCGGTCTGGAACGTATTGCGATGCTTAAATACGGCGTGAACGATATGCGCCTGTTCTACGAGGGCGATACGCGCTTCCTCGAGCAGTTCCGTTAAGGGGGGAAAGAAAAATGAAAGCACCGATGAATTGGATTCGCGAATATACCGATATCCCGGCCGACGCGGCGGTTTATACCGACCGAATGGTGCTCACCGGCACCGGCGTGGAGGGCTATGAGACGCTGGGTGGAGAAATTTCGAACGTCGTTACCGGCCGTGTGCTCTCGATGGAGCGCCACCCGGATTCCGATCACCTCTGGGTCTGCCAGATCGACGTGGGCGGCGAGCGTCCGCTGCAGATCGTGACCGGCGCGCAGAACCTGCATGGCGGCGAGATCGTTCCCGTATGCCTCGACGGCGCGACGCTGCCCGGCGGCAAGGAAATTAAAACCGGCAAGCTGCGCGGCGTGCTGTCCGAAGGCAT
>CAKTTL010000086.1 GCA_934615235.1 uncultured Clostridia bacterium | reverse complement strand
TTTCTGCTGTTCATATCAGGTGTATCGCTATTTGGCTGGCTGTTTTGGCTTGATCTCATGTAGACACTATCTAGGGTTTATCGAAAAAGAAACAAAAAGCCGGGAATTCATCATTCCCGGCTCTTTCAAAATCGTTTATGGGGAACGCCAGAGGAACTCCGCCCCTGGCTGGAACCTGAGATTCCTGCCCCTCCTCGTTTTTACGCAAAGTTTTGCCGCGGCGTTACAGATCCCCAAACACCTCCGGCAAAAACCGCTGCATCTCCTCCAGCAGGGGTTTCGCAACCTGCGCCATCTGCGGATGCGGCCGTCCCGTCGTTCCCGCCGCGCGCAGCGCGAAAAAATGCCGCCATTCCCGCAGGTTCATCGTCACCACGATTTCCGTCTTCAGGCTCGTCGGCAGCACGTCCCGCGCGAACTCCGGCGCAACGCCCTCGTTCAGCAGCGCGAAATACGCCCTCTCCCCCGCTTCGCATGCTTCCTTCCAGATTCGATACCGCTCCGTTCGCTCTTCAAACCCGACCGGGCGGATCACGGTAATTTCGCTCCCGAATTTTTCCTTATCATACGAGCAGTACCGCGTGCTCTCCTGCGCGTAGCTGGCGACGCGGTGCCGCACGATTTCGTGGCTCACGCCGCGGTCCACCGTAAACCGCACCGTCATTCCCGCGTGCTCGATCATCGCTTCGTGCCCCGCCGCGACAAGTCCCTTCACAAATTTGGCCGTCGCTTCGGGCGTTCTGTTTTTCGCCGCGGATTTATAGCACGTCCGCGCCGCGTCCTCAATAATCGAAAGAATTTCCGCCCTTGCCGCTTCGTCCATGCGGGCGGGGCGAATCAGCTCGTATCCCGGCTCGATAATTCTCATCTTATTCCTCCTACAGTATCAGCATCCATAAAAGCGTGGCGGGCAGGTAGAGCAGCGTCGAAAGTGCCACCATCCGGCTGCCAAGCGCCTCGTCGCCATGAAACGAGAGCGACAGCAGCACCGTATTGACCGCGCTGGGCATTCCGTTGAGCAGCACCAGCACCGTGCGCATCATTCCATCGATGTGCACAAGCGCGCAAAGGCCGAGCGTCAGCGCGGGAATCGCCAGCAGCCGCACGGCGCTGGAAATCATCACCTTTTTATCCTTCAGAAATTCGCTCCACGAGTTTTCCGAAAGAATCGCGCCGATCATCATCATCGAAAGCGGCGAGCACGTATTGCCGATCATTTCCGTCACGCCGTCCAGCAGCGCGGGCATCCGAATCTGAAACGCAAACAGCACCAGTCCGATCGCCACCGCGTACAGGCATGGAAACGTCAGCAGCTTCTTCGGCCGGAACGCGTTCTTATCATACACGCAAACGCCGACCGTCCAGCTCAGCAGGTTGAAAATGGCGATCGCGACGGAAACGTAAATCATTCCCTCCGCGCCCACAAACGCGCCCAGCACCGGGATGCCCATATACCCGACGTTGCCAAAGGACGTGCCATAGGCGAGGGTCGCGCGTTTCGGGCCGCTTTCGCGGCGCAGGAGCGCCCAGCACACCGCAAGGCCGCCCAGCATGAACAGCGTCAGCACCGCGGCGGAAACGCCCATGCTGCGCCAGATCTCCGCGCCGCCCTTCTCCTGAAACGATTGCAGGATTACGCACGGCGTCGCCACATGCAGCAGGATGTTCGAAAGCCCGGTGCGGATCTCCCTGGAAAGCCAGCCGAATTTCGCCGCGATATACCCGATCACGAGAATCACAAACAGAATCAGGATCTTCGTAAAAATACCAATCATCGTACAACCCAGCTTTTTTACAGAATTATTTCATTATAGCATATTCGTCCGCCTTTTCAAGCGCCGCCCGCGCGGCGACGTCCATCAATTCGCGCTCGCTCTGCACGTCGCCCGGATAGGGATAGCGGCCGGCAAGCTTTTCAAACCGCGCGCGGATGCGCTCCGCCCCGGCCCGGTCGCCCTCCTTCAGCAGCGCGCAGGCGTATTCGATTCGCAGCACGGAAGGGAAATCCTTCATCTGCTTCATAATTTTCTGCTGCGCGGCCGTGCGCGCCGTTTCCTGCGCGGCTTTGCCGCGGGTAATCAGCGCGATGTATTCCATATCGCACGCCATCATCGCGCGGTGTACGCCCGCCATCGCCGTGCAGCGCGTCATCCGCGCCATCAGCGCGGCGGCCGCGTCGAACTGGTGCGCGTCCATCAGCCGGTTGCAGGCAAGCACGCCGAGAGCGGTCGTCATGGCGTCGTCCATTTTCTCCGGCAGCGCAAACCACGCCTCCGGCATATCCCTGAGCCGCACGCCCTGCGTCTGCAATTCGTTCACCTTCATCTGAATCCAGAACGAACGCATCGCCTCCGCGTCGCGGCGCAGCGTGACAACGTTCATGCCGTCGTTGTCCATAACGCCCATATGCAGCGGGATTCCGTTCATCAGCGCGATTCCAAGCCCCACCGCAGCCGTAACCAGCAGCATCGCCGCGCCCATTCCCTGCGGCGCGGCAGAGAATGCCGCCAGCGCGGCCGCGCCCGTCAGCAGGTTCAGGATGGAACCGCCGAGGTTGTACAGCGTCACGGGAATTTTTCCGTTCTTCATTTCCGGCGGCGCCATCAGGCACTGTCCGCCCGTCCCGGCGATCGACAGCCGCCGCAGGCGGATTTTCCCTCCGTTTTTCACCCAGATCAGGCTGAAAACGCGGAACGAGCAGAAGCGGTAACCGGTCATCAGGCCGAACGCAAGGTGCCCCGCCTCATGGAGAATCAGCTGCACCGCAATCGCCGCGTACATCCCGGCGATCAGCAGCGCCACCTCCGGCAGCGTTTCACCGAGCGTCCGCCCCGCGTGCATGCACGCGTCCATATGCGCCATCATGATAACCCCGCACGCCGCGCCGATCAGCACGAAAAATCCCAGGCCGATATACTGACCCCAGGCCGTCTTCTTTTTCCCCGTCGCTTTTTTCATCCGTCTGCTCCGTTTGCTTTTTTCCGCGCAAGCATACCACATTCGCCGCGAAAAGTCTATCGCCGCAGGGTTGACGCGCGCCCCGCAAACGGTTAAACTGATACGGATTGAATCAAAGGAGCATCTGCAATGAGCTGGTTTAATTTTTACGGTCTGCTTTTCGTCGCGGCTATTCTGGTTCCGAATCTCCTCTTCGCCATGCGCCATCGCGAGGGTTTTGAAAATCTCTGGCAAAATAAAACCGTCGAAACGCTCGAACAGATCGGCCGCTTCGCCTGCTTCGGGCTGATGGTTTTCAACATCCCGGGCACGTGGTTCGGCTTCGCGTCCGACGCGTGCCGGACGCTGTATCTGTCGGTGGGCGGCGCGCTCGTCGCGGCGTACTGCGCCGTATGGGCCGTCTGCTTTAACCGGCCCGGCGTTTTCCGCGCGCTGGCGCTTTCCATTCTGCCCTCGCTGCTTTTTCTCTTCAGCGGCGCGATGCTGCGCTCCGTCCCCCTGGTTGCAGCTGCGGCGCTTTTCGCTCCCTGCCACATTCTCCTCAGCTATAAAAACGCCGTGCTCGCCGAAAAAAAGGCGTGAAACAGAAACTCAGCGCACGCGCCGTCTTTTTTGGCGCGCTTTGCGCGGCAAATAAATCCACACCCGTTAAAGGAGGTTTCTCCCATGAAAGCCGTTGCCGTTTCCGATGCGTTTATGGTGGAAGCGTATTATCGCAAGTGCTTTGCGGCCTTCCCGCAGTACGACCTGCAGGTGATCCCCTTCGGTCTGCCCACGCGCGCTGAAATGCGTCCCGTGAACCACCTCATCGAGCGCGGCGGCCCATACGCCGTCGAACCGCCCGAGGAACTCTGCGAAGCCCTGCGCGACGCGGACGTGCTGATGGTACACATGTGTCCCGTGCCCGCAAAACTTCTGGACGCTGCTCCGCGGCTGAAGGCCGTGCTCGTCAACCGCGGCGGAATGGAAAACGTCGATATTCCCGCCGCGACAGAGCGCGGAATCGCCGTCCTCAACAACCCCGCGCACAACGCCAACTCCGTCGCCGAGCTGACGATCGCGCTGATGCTCTCGGAAACGCGCAACCTCGCGCGCACGCACCGCAACCTCATGGAGGGCCGCTGGGTCGAAAATTACCGCAACGCCGGGCACGTTTTTGATCTGCGCGGCCGCACGGTCGGCCTGCTGGGGTTCGGCAACATCGGGCCGCTCGTCGCGCGCAAGCTGCAGGCGTTCGACTGCGAAATCCGCGTGTGGGATCCTTTCATCTCGCCCGACAAACCGGAGCTGGCGCTGTACGGCTGCAGGCTGGTCGCCAAGGAAACCGCGCTCGACAGCGACATCGTTTCTTTGCACGTGCGCTCCGATTCGCAGGTGCTCACGCGCGAGGATATTGCAAAGCTCAAACCCGGCTGCTATTTCATCAACACCGCCCGGCCGCACCTGATCGACAACCAGGCGCTCTACGAAGCGCTGCGGGACGGCAGGGTCATGGGCGCAGCGTTCGACGTTTTCATGGAAGAGCCGATCTCGCCCGACAACCCGTACCTGACGCTGGACAACGTAACGCTTTCCAACCATCGCGGCGGCGTGACGGAAAACTGCTACAGCGACAGCCCCGCCTTCCTCCTTGGCGAAATGGAAAACTACCGCGCGGGCAGGCCCGTCCGGTTTTTCGTCAACGAGCGCGAGCTCGCCGCAAAACGTGCAACAAATTGACACCTGTATGCAACATCCCGGCCTTGTGCGCAAGGCCGGGATTTGTTATCATATTCTAAAAAAGACGGCGCAAGCGCCGTCCCAAAAGGAGCGTAAACATGAGTAAGAAAATCGCATTCATCGGCGCAGGCAGCTTCGGCTTCACGCGCAAACTGGTCAACGACCTGCTCACCTTCCCCGCCTTTCAGGACGCGGCCATCGCCCTGATGGACATCAACGCCGAGCGGCTTGATTACATCAAGCGCGCGGTAGACCGCATCGTAGCCGAGGGAAAGTATCCTGCCAAAGTGCTGGCGACGCTCGACCGCAAGGAAGCGCTCATGGGCGCCGACGGCGTTGTGACCACGATCCTCCACGGCGAAGTGGACGTCTGGCAGCACGATATTCTCATCCCCAAGAAATACGGCGTAGATACGAACGTCGGCGATACGCGCGGCCCGAGCGGCATTTTCCGCTATCTGCGCACGATCAACCCCATCCTGGACATTGCCGCCGACATCGACCGTTACTGCCCCAACGCTGTTTACCTCAACTACACCAATCCCATGGCGATGCTCTGCCGTGCGGTGCAGAGCAAATTCCCGAACATGGTTGCCACCGGCCTTTGCCACAGCGTGCAGGGCACGGCCTCGATGCTCGCCAAGTGGATCGGCGCGCCGGAAAACGAAATCAGCTACACCTGCGCCGGCATCAACCATCAGGCGTTCTACACCGATTTCCTCTGGAACGGCAAGGATGCGTACCCGCTCATCCGCAAGGCCATCACCGAGAACGAGGACGTCTACAAACAGGAAATCGTCCGCAACGAAATGTTCCTCGCGCTGGGCTATTATGTGACGGAATCCTCCGGCCACAACAGCGAATACAACGCCTGGTTCCGCAAGCGGCAGGATCTGATTGAAAAATACTGCCTGCCCGGTACCGGCTGGAACCCGGGCGAATACGCCTACATCCTCAACGAATACCGCAGCCGCGAAACCACCTGGAAGGCCGATATGGACAAATGGTTCACCGAGCCGATCGACCTCACGCGCGGCTTCGAATACGCGGCCTACATTTTCAACGCCATCTTCGGCGACGGCGAAATGTTCAAGTTCAACGGCAACGTGCGCAATTTCGGCCTGATCGACAACCTGCCGCAGGGCTGCTGCGTCGAAGTGCCGGTACTGGCCAGCCGCCGCGGTCTCGAGCCGATCCATGTGGGCAAAATGCCCGCGCAATGCGCGCTGCTCAGCGGCACGTCCGCCCAGATCGAGGAGATGGTCGTCGAGGGCAGCTTCGCCGGCGACAGGGAAATGATCTATCAGGCCGTCTGCTACGACCCGCTCACCTCGGCCGTGCTCTCCCTGCGCGAAATTCGCGACATGGTCGACGAAATGTTCAAGCAGAACGAAGACTGGCTGCCGCAGTTCAAGAAGTAAGGGAAGGGACGGGGTTACTGCGAGAGGGGACTTCTTTCTGGTGAAAGAAGTCCCCTCTCGCGCTCTCCCCAAGAAAGCCGCCTAAGTTTCCTTGTCCCGGCGCGCGGAGGGCGCGCCGGGACGGACAGGCACTGTCTATGTACGATAAGGGAGACGGTTTTGCGCGCCTCGGGAAAGCCGTTTTTAGCTGCAAAGAACTGTAGCTTTTTTAGCAAAAGCGGATTCGCCGCCTCTTTGGGCGACAAATCCGCTTTCATTTTAAGTCTTTTTATTTTTCCAGCGTATGCAGATATTCGATGCAGATCCGCGCCTCTTCCATGCCGGAAGGCTTGCACGTCTCGGATTCGACGACCATCTGGATGCCCAGTTCGCGCGCCTTGGCGTAAACCGCGGCGACGGGCGCTTCGCCCATACCCAGCGGGGTGCCGTGTCCGTCGGCGGAGCCGTCCTTGATATGGATGATATGCACGCGATCCTTCAGCCGCTCCATCATCTCCGTCGGGTTCTGCTTGCCCACGAACGCCCAGTACGTATCGATTTCCAGCTCCAGCGCCGTGCGCTCGACGAGCTGATTATAAATATGCGATCCGTCTTCGTTCAGCTTGAACTCGTGCGCATGGTTATGATAGCCCAATTTGATGCCCTCGGCCGCGAGGGTCTTCTGCGCTTTATTGACAAGCTCGATAAACTCGTCCAGCTTCGCCTGATCGCTCAGATCGGCGCCGGGGATGATGATGAATTTGTTGCCGATGGTCTTGTGATAGCGGATCGTTTCATCGATCACGTCGTCCCTGAGCTCCTGCCAGCCGGTATGCGTGGAGGAAACTTCCATACCGCACTCGTCCAGCTTCGCCTTCACCTGCTCGGCCGGGATGCCGAAAAAGCCGGCGAACTCGGCGTAATGATACCCGAGCCGGCTCACCTGCTCCAGCGCGCCCAGCAGATCGTTCTGCGCCGTATCGCGCACCGAATACATTTGCAGTCCGTACTTCATCCTCATAACACTCCTTTAATTTTCCGCGCGATCCGCGGCAATTTTTCCATCCGTACCGATACTCACAACGCGCAGCGGGATTTTCTTTCCACTCGCCCGCAGCGCTGATTTTACCGCAATTTCCAGCCCGCCGCAACAGGGAACCGTCATCCTGGTTACAATAATTTCGCGAATCTCGTTCCCCGCGATAAACGCGCCGTGGAACCCGGCGTATGCATACGCCGTACAGTCCGCCGCGACCAGCAGCCGCGCGCCCTGATAATACGGCGCACTCAAAGGCGCGAGCTTTATCTGCACAGGCCAGTTCCGCAGACTGCGCTCCGGCTGCGGCAGCCGGGTTTCCAGCGCTTCGCGCTTTTTTGCCGCGACGGCAGTCTCGTCGTACGCCGCGGCTTCACGCTCTTCGAACGAAATCGCCCCGGCCGGGCATGCGGGCAGGCAATCGCCCATCCCGTCGCAGAAATCGTCGCGCACAAGCCGCGCCCTGCCCTCTACCATGCCGATCGCGCCTTCATGGCAGGCGCCTGCGCACAGGCCGCAGCCGGTACACTTTTCCGCGTCGATTTTTACGATTCTGCGCTTCACTTCATTGCCTCCGCCGGCGTTTTTTCCAGGGCGGCCCTGCCGTCCCAAATCAATCCGTTACTTTAACACGTTCGCCAGGAACGCCTGCGTGCGCGGCTGCTGCGGATGATCGAGCACCTCTTCGGGCGTACCCGCCTCGAGGATAACGCCCTCGTGCATGAAGACGACCTTCGTCGCCACGTTGCGCGCAAAGCCCATTTCATGCGTGACGACGAGCATCGTCAGCCCGCTGCGCGCCAGCTCCTGCATTACCCCAAGCACCTCGCCCACCATTTCCGGATCGAGCGCCGAGGTCGGCTCGTCAAAGAGCAGCACCTCAGGATCCATCGCCAGCGCGCGCGCAATGGCCACGCGCTGCTTCTGCCCGCCGGAAAGCTGGCGCGGCATCGCGTTGATAAACGGCGTCATGCCGACCTTTTCCAGATATTTCAGCGCGTTCTCGCGGCTTTCGCTCTCGCCGCGCCAGAGCGCCTTCATCTGCCCGTACATGCAGTTTTTCAAAACCGTCATGTTGTCGAACAGGTTGAACTGCTGGAACACCATGCCCACCTTCGCGTGGTACGCCGGCATGGACAGGCGGCCGGACTGAATATTCTCCCCATGATAAAGGATTTCGCCCGCGTCGGGCGTTTCGAGCAGATTAATGCAGCGCAGCAGCGTGCTCTTGCCGCTGCCCGAGGAGCCGATGATACACACCACTTCGCCCGGCTTGGCCGCAAAGTCGATATCCCGCAGGACGACATGCTCGCCGAACGCCTTTTGCAGATGGCGAATCTCCAGCACATTTTCCATAGTACGCTCCCCCGTTTCTCTCTTCAGAGTGCGTTTCCAAATGAGACGGCTGCGGTTTCGAACAGATTTGCCGCAATTCAGGGATGAAAACCGAAGGTTCATCGGAGGCCGCTCGAGGTTTGAAGACGCGGCAAACACGGCCAAATTTCGAAAATTCAGTTTGCTGTATTTAGAAACATACTCTGGCATGCCGCTCATTATATCATGCCGGAATGTGCCGCGCAATCATATTTTTCACGCGCGAAATCATAGGGTAATGGCATGAAAAAACATCTGTTTTCGCTTTTCACTTCCGCTCTGACCGGCGCGCTGCTGGCGGCGCTGGCGCTTCGCCCGCAGGCGGGCATGGAAGCCGCGCGCGCCGCCTGCCGTCAATGGGCGACGGGCGTGCTGCCCGCGCTTTTCCCCTATCTGGTGTTAAGCCGCCTGCTGCTCGGTGCGGCGGGCGGCGGCGCGCTGACCGTTCCTCTGGCGATGCTGGCGGGCTCGCCCGCAGGCGCGCGGCTGCTCGCGCTCGGCGGCCCCAGCCGCGCAAGCCAGCGCCGCGCCGCGCTTTGCGCCACGGCAAGCCCGCTCTTCCTGCTTGGGACGCTCTCGGGCGGCGCGCTGATGCTCGCGGCCCACTGGATCGGCGCGCTGGCCGCTTACGGCTTCGCCGCCTGTTTTCCCGTCCGCGCAGAAAACGCCGCTTCGTCCGCTTCTCCGCCCGCAGCCGCGCTCCCCGAAATTCTCGCCGACAGCGCGCTGGCCATGCTCCCCGTCTGCGGCTGCATGGTCTTTTTCTCCGTCGTCACCGCACTCGTGGAAGCCCTCTTTCCGCTCCCGCCCGCTCTCGGCGCCGCGCTGGCCGCCTTTCTCGAAATGGCGGGCGGCTGCGCCCGCATTTCCGCCCTCGCCCTGCCCGCGCGTCTGACGCGCGCCCTTCTCTGCGCCGCCGTCTCCTTCGGCGGCCTCTCCGTCTTCATGCAGAACGCCGCCTACCTCCGCCGCGCCGGTGCGGATCTGCGCATCCAGTTCGCGGCAAAGGTTGTGCATGCGGTCGTGGCGTTTGGGGTGTGTTGGCAGGGGGAACCCTTCTTTCGATGAAAGAAGGGTTCCCCCTGCACCCCCTCCGAAGAAAGCTGCTTGCGCCGGTCCGCCGCCCGGAGGGGGCGGCGGGCCGGCGCGTTTTTCCGCAGCTTCACATCGCTGCCCGCCCCGCCCTCCGCGGGGCGGACAGCGAAAAAAGCGGCTTTCTTTGGAGGGAGCGCGAGGGGACCTTTCTTTCTCCTGAAAGAAAGGTCCCCTCGCAAAACCTCGTCCCCTCTCTACTCCTCGTCCGCGTTCTCTTCGTATTCCTCGTCGCCCAGGTCGATCAGGCGTTTCGAGTCCGGTTCGGATAGGGCCTGGACGCCGGAGAGTTTGCGCTGAATGGTGCGCGTCTTGCGCGCCGCGTCCTCGATGCTGTCGCTGGCCATGCGCAGGCGCTTCTGGGTTTTTTCGAGGAGCCCCGCGAATTTGCCGAACTCGGTCTTGACCGCGCCGAGCAGTTCCCACACCTCGGACGAGCGCTTCTCGATTGCGATGGTGCGAAAGCCCATCTGCAGGCTGTTAAGGAGTGCAAGCAGCGTCGTCGGTCCTGTTACGACGATGCGATACTCGTTCTGCAGCCACTCGACGATACCGTTCTGGCGAAGCACTTCGGCGTACAGCCCCTCCACAGGCAGGAACATGATGGCGAAATCCGTCGTGTGCGGCGGATCGATGTACTTGGTGTGAATGCGGCGCGCTTCGTTTTTGATCGTCGCAATCAGCGCGGCCGTCGCGATATCAACGGCGTCTCTGTCGCCCGCATCGGACGCGTCCATCAGGCGGCGGTAATCCTCGATGGGGAATTTCGAGTCGATCGGCAGATAAACGACCTGATCGTTATCCTCGCGGCCGGGCAGCCGGACGGCGAACTCCACGCGCTCCGCGCTGCCGGGCTTCACGGCGACGTTTACGTCGTACTGGCTCGGCGCGAGATACTGTTCCAGCAGGGACGCAAGCTGCACTTCGCCCCACACGCCGCGCGTTTTGACGTTGGTGAGCACTTTTTTCAGGTCGCCCACCCCGGCGGCAAGGTTCTGCATTTCGCCGAGTCCCTTATACACCTGCTCCAGCCGCTCCGACACGGTGCGGAACGACTCGCCCAGCCGCTTGTCGAGCGTCGAGTTCAGCTTTTCGTCCACCGTCAGACGAATCTGTTCGAGCTTCTTCTCGTTCTCGCCCTGCAGGCGCAGCATGTTTTCGTCGAGCGTTTTGCGCATCTCGGTCAGCCGCTGCTCGTCGACGGCCAGCTTGTCCTCGAGCGTTTTCGTCACGCGCGCCATCTGGCGGTCGTAGTCCTGCAGCTTGTCGTCGATGCTCTGGCGCATCCGTTCGAGCCGCTCCTCGTCGGCGCGGCTGGTTGCGCGAATCTGTCCGCCGAACGAGTCCAGCTGCTGCTGCTGCGTGCGCGACATCTCGCCGATTACGCTGACGATGGAATCGTTCATCCCGCGCAGGTTGCGGTTCATTTCTTCCCGGTCGGCAAGGCGCTCCGCGCCGTTGGCGTCGCGCAGCGCGGCGAGACTGCCCCCAAGCGAGTCTTCAATCTGCCGCATCTCGTCTTCCAGAAAGCGCTTTTGCCGCGTCAGCTTGACAAACACCGGAATCATCAGCAGCGCCACAACCGCGAGCGCGCAAACGAGCGCCCCTGCCGGCTGAGAAACCCAGGTAAACATGTTTTCCATTTTTTGCTCCTCTCGCTTCGTCAGTCTAGTCAGCCTGAAACGTTTCTCTCAACCAATCGAGCGAGCGAAGTACCTCGCCTGTATCTTCCGTTTGCCCCGCGTACGGTTCGAGGATGAGATCGCCCCGGTAGTCGTTGGCGCGAAGCGCCGCCGAAAACGCCTTGAAATCGCTGCGTCCCCTGCCGGGCAGCGCATGCCGGCCGTTCTCGTCGAAGTCGAGCATGTGCACGTGGCAGAGCCGGTCGCCCATCGCGTCGGCCACGCGGGCGGGTTCGAGTCCCAGCTCCATCACCTGCTTGACGTCCAGCGTAAAGCCGAGCTCCGGCCAGCGCCGTTTGAAGTCCTCAATCCGCTCCATCGAGTTCAGCCACGCCCAGCTCACCGTCTCCCAGCAGAGCCGCACGCCGTGCGCCCGGCAGCGCGCGATCGCCTCTTCAATATGCGGCTGCCAGCGGTCGAGCGGCGGGTTATTCCCGCGCAGGCGCGGCGGGCCGTGATAAACGTACACGCCCGCGCCCAGCAGCTGCGCCGTTTCGAGAAACGTTTCCAGCATCGCAAAGCCGTCCGCGCGCTGGCGCGGCGACTGCGCGAGAAAATCGCCCTCGAAATGGAGCGTCTTGTTGTGCGCGGACACGATCTCCATTTTGCCCGCGGCCGCTTTGAGCGTCCTTCCAAATTCCGGCTGATATTCGCTGTAGGTCTGCAGAAAAGCCTCGCAGCAGGGAACTCCGAGCGACGCGAGGAACGCCGCCGATTCTTCCGTTTCCATGCGGCC
>CAKTTL010000085.1 GCA_934615235.1 uncultured Clostridia bacterium | reverse complement strand
CCCCCCCCCCCCCCCCCCCCCCCCCCCCCCCCCCCCCCCCCCCCCCCCCCCCCCCCCCCCCCCCCCCCCCCCCCAAACTCGTCCCTCGTTCCTCGTCCCCTATATCTCTCTCGCTTCCATGTAGTACCGTTTCTCCTGCGCCTCGCCCATGGAGAACGCCTTGCGCGGCAGCGTTTTGCCGCCCTTAAGGGATGGAAAGAGCGTTTCCTTTGCGATGGCCTTCAGCGCAATTCCGCGGCAGCCGGGCTGCGCGGCCAGATTTTCCAGCGCCTGCGCGCCGTGAATATAATCCACCTGCACGGAAGGATCGAGCGTTTCGTCGAGGAAAGGCTGCACCTGCCGCACGTCGCCGCCGTCAAGCTGCACGCCGCGCTCGGCAGCCCTGCGCCATACCGCGTCCAGCCCTTCGCCGCGCAGAAGACGGTGAATGGGTTCGAACCGCAGCGATTCGTCGTAAAGGTTCACCACTTCCGCGAGCATGTACCGGTTACGCTCCGTCGGGTGTTCCAGCCAGCATTTGCGGGCCGCGGCCATGGAATGGTTTCCGTCGCCCACGGCGAATAGAATCGGGTCGTCCCCCTGCAGCGAGGGCAGGCGGTCCATCGCGGCGAGCACGCCGTCCGCGCCGTCCACGGCCCAGCCGCGCAGATGGCCGCCGCCGAGCATCAGCTCGAAATCGTAAAGCTTTTCAAATTTTTCGCGCTGCGCGTACAGCGGTTCGATCAGCGTCCGCTGCGGATCGTCGGCCAGCAGCATCAGGTGCGGCAGTTCCAGCGCCGCGCCGCTGCGCACGCGCACACGCGCCGGCAGCCGGGACAGGACCGTTCCTTCCGTCGGCCGGATGAGCGGCCGCGAACCGGGCGTATAGTCGTACGCCGCCAGATCGACGAGCGCCATCAGCCCAAGCCGCCTGCCGGACCGCGTCGTCCGCTCGGTCAGCACAAACTGCCGCCTTGCGGGCGCAAATACGTTTCCGGCAAGATAGCCGCGCATGGCGCGGTGAATCTCCTCCGCCGGTTCTTCGTCCGGACGCTGCAAAAGCCGCGCTTCCGGGTGAATCAGCCGCAGCGTCGAGGGCGCGCCGCCCACGATTCGCTCCGCCTCGTCCCAGTATTCGGGCTGCGAGGTAAACTGGTCGCACGCGACGACAGCCCACTTCGTCCGGTCAATCCCCTCGCGGGGCAGCAGAATATCAGGCACGCGAATGCAGTCAGGCATTCTCATCATCCCCCTGCATCAGGTCGTACAGGCGTTCCAGCTCCTGGCGGGAGCCGTAAGTGAGCGTGATTTTTCCCTTGTTGAGCGTGCCGTCGATGGAGGCCTTCATGCCGAAAGCGTGGCGCAGGCGCTCTTCCATTTCGGTGAATTCCGGCAGCTTGCGCGGCTTGACGCGCGCGGGCTTTTCCGCGACCGGCTTTTCCTGCGCGGCCTGCTCGATCTGCCGCACGCTCCAGCCCTCGCGCACGGCCTTTTCCGCCAGCGCGACGCACCGCGCCGGATCTTCCACGGCGACGAGCGCGCGCGCGTGCCCGGCGGAAAGTTTTCCGTCGCGCAGCATTTCCAGCACCGGCTCGGGCAGCGTGAGCAAACGCAGCAGGTTCGCGACGGCCGGGCGGCTGCGGCCCAGCCGCTCCGCGGCCTTTTCCTGCGTCAGGCCGCATTTTTCCATCAACGCGCGCACGGCCAGCGCTTCTTCCAGCGGGTTCAGGTCTTCGCGCTGAATGTTTTCAATCAGCGCCGCTTCCATCCGTTCGATTTCGTCCAGCGGGCGGACGATGGCGGGAATCTCTTCCAGCTCGGCCAGGCGCGCCGCGCGCCAGCGGCGTTCGCCGGCAATAATGCGGTAGCGGCCCTCGATTTCGGTTACGAGAATCGGCTGCAGCACGCCCACCTGACGGATCGACGCGGCCAACTCGGCCAGCGCCTGCGCGTCGAACTTGCGGCGCGGCTGCTCGGGGTTCGGGTCGATATCGCCCATGCGGAGCATCATTACGCGCTCGCGCGCATCCTCCTGCGGGATTTCAGGCATCAGCGCGTCCAGCCCGCGTCCCAGTCCTCTGTTCGCCTTCATCGGCTCTCCCCCTCGCTTCTTTCGATAAATTCCTCAGCCAGATCGGCATAGGCCTGCGCCCCGGCGCTGCGCGCGTCGTAAAGGTTGATGGGCAGGCCGTGGCTCGGCGCCTCGCTCAGGCGCACGTTGCGCGGAATGATCGCGCCGTAAACCTTCTGCCGGAAATGCTTCTTGACCTCCTGCGCCACCTGGATACCCAGGTTCGTGCGGCCGTCCATCATCGTCAGCACGACGCCTTCGATGTCCAGATGCGGATTCAGGCCGCGTTGCACGCGCTGCACGGTGTTCATCAGCTGCCCGACGCCCTCGAGCGCGTAGTATTCGCACTGGATCGGGATGACCACGCGATCGGCCGCGCACAGCGCGTTGAGCGTAAGCAGCCCGAGCGAAGGCGGACAGTCGATGAAAATATAATCGTACTTTTCGCGCAGCGGCTTGAGCGCCTCGCGCAGGATATATTCGCGTCCTTCCGCGGCGACCAGCTCGATTTCCGCGCCGGCCAGCCGGATATCGCTCGGCAGCAGCTCGAGCGTCTCCACCGGCGTTTTCACGATGCATTCGGAAACCCTTGCGCCGCCGGTCAGCACGTCGTAAACGGTTTTGCCCGGCTCTCCGGCCACGCCCAATCCGCTCGACGCGTTCGCCTGCGGATCGAGATCGACCGAAAGCACCCGCTTTCCCTCCGCCGCCACGCATGCGGAAAGGTTGACCTGCGTCGTCGTCTTGCCGACGCCGCCCTTCTGGTTGGCCACCGCGATAATTTTGCTCATGGTATCCCTCACGTTTCCTTTGAAAAAGAAGGTAGCATTTTATTATAACGCAAACGCGCGAAAATGGGAAGACTTCAGCGGCGGCGCGCGAAAAAATCGCGGCGCATAAAAAAAGCCGCGCCGCGCAGGCTACGCCGGGGGTGTTTTGCATGGAAACGATCGCTTTTTTCGATACGAAACCGTACGACAGGGTCTGGTTTGAAAAGCTGAACCCGGGCTATGAGATTCGCTGGTTCGACAGCCGCCTCAACCGCGAGACGGCGGTGCTCGCGCAGGGCTGCGCGGCCGTGTGCGCCTTCGTCCATGACGAGCTGGACGCGGATACGATTTCGGCGCTTTGCGCCGAAGGCTGCCGCGTGGCCGTCATGCGCTGCGCGGGCGTAAACAACGTGGATCTCGCGGCGGCGCAGGGGCGTCTGCCCGTCGCGCGCGTGCCGGGGTATTCGCCGCAC
This sequence comes from uncultured Clostridia bacterium, assembly GCA_934615235.1. Lineage (GTDB taxonomy): Bacteria > Bacillota > Clostridia > Christensenellales > Aristaeellaceae > Aphodomonas. Next base: position 8,847 of record CAKTTL010000085.1, on the reverse strand, counting down.
GCCGTGGCAGAGCACACCATGGCGCTGCTTTTGACGCTCAACCGGAAGCTGCACCGCGCTTGGGCGCGCACGCGCGATTTTAACTTCAGCATCGCCGGACTGGAAGGGATCGACCTGTACGGGAAAACCGCGGGGATCGTCGGCGGCGGGCGCATCGGGCGCGCGTTCGCGGGAATCTGCCGCGGGTTCGGCATGCGCGTCGTCTGCTACGACCCGTATCCAACGGCGATGGAAGGCTGCCGCAGCGTTACGTTTTCCGCGCTGCTTGAGGAAAGCGACGTGATTTCGCTGCACTGCCCGCTCACACGCGAATCGTACCACATGCTGGATACGATGGCCTTTCTGCAGATGAAGCGCGGCGTTTTCCTTCTGAACACTTCGCGCGGCGCGCTGATCGACACCGAAGCGCTGCTGCGCGCGCTCAACAGCGGGCGCGTGCGCGGCGCGGGGCTGGACGTTTACGAAGAGGAAAGCGACCTTTTCTTCGAGGACCGCTCCGGCAGCATCATTCGCGACGACGCGCTTTCGCTGCTTCTGTCCAAGCCGAACGTAATCCTCACCAGCCATCAGGCGTTTCTCACCGAGGAAGCGCTGCGCGAGATCGCCCGGGTAACGTATGCGAATCTGGACGCGTTTTTCGCGGGGGAAGAAATGGAAAACGAAGTAAAAGGAGCGCCGCGGCATTCGCACGAATAAAAAAACATCCCGGCTCCCCCCAGAGCCGGGACGTTCCACTTGCTTTTTCCTTCTCAGGACGAATACTGATACGCCTGATGATCCGGCAGCCAGTTGTTGCCGGAAGTATACATATTGTGCGGGCTGGTGGAACGGGAATGGATGAAATGCACCAGCGTGCGCGTCGCGGTCGCGTCCCGCGTTTTGCGGATGTTGTTCATCTTGTAGTTGCGCGCGAAGTACACGTCGTTGTTGATTTCAAATCCGTTGTTCTTCGTCACACAGTATTCGCCCGAACTGGTCGCGACATACCATTCGTTGTTGTCCGGATCGCGCCAGACGGCATACGTTTCATCCACGCCCGTCTGCGTGCGCGGATGGATGCCGACAGAGCTGTCCAGCCAGATTGCGCTCACCTGACCGGAAACGCCCGTCATCGAATAATAATACCGGGTATCATATTTCGGCGTAAGGCGGCCGCCATGCGGCAGCGAAGCGCTGCCCACGAGACTCACGCCGTTCCAAACGTAGCAGCACGTCGTAGCGATGCTTTCGTTCATCGCCATTTCATGCAGTTCAACAGCCGGCTTCTGCATCGACATTTCCCCTCGAGCCCCCATCAATTTAATCCTGGCCATATAATACCATTATTTAACCTGCTTGTCATCATAAATTTTCGTGCAAAAGCCTGATTTAATCATTTATTAATTACTTTGTAATCACTATGTAACAAAGTCATTAAAAAACGAATGCTTTACTTAAAACGTAATTGAGAATGATCACGATCACGTTATCGAGAATCTTGGCCGGCAGCGCCGCCCATCCCGCGCGCTGAATTGTAAGAAACAGAAACAGCGCCTCAAATCCGAGCGTTGCCAGGCGCATGGCCAGAAAGACGATCGCCTCACGCGCGAGCAGCCTTCCCTTTTTATCGCTGCGAAACGCCAGATACTTGTTCCCGACGAACGCCACGGCGATCGCCAGCACCCACGCGGCGACGTTGGCGATCTGCAGCGGCGCGCCCGCCGCTGTGTAAAGCAGCCAGAAGACGGCGATGTTCGTCAGCGTCGTCAGCCCGCCGCAGACCAGATACCAGAAAACGCTTCGATATTTTTGATAAAGCGCGCGGATTTTTTCCATCGTACGGTCCTCCTGTTTCAGGGTATCGAATAGCTTAACATGGAACGGGCAATTTTACAAGGGCGGCTTCAACGAAGAGGGATACGGCGGGGGAAACCCTTCTTTCAGGAGAAAGAAGGGTTTCCCCCGCACCCCCCTTCCGAAGAAAGCCGTTTTTCGCCGTCCGCCCCTTAAAATGAAGCGGCTGCGGTTCCGCGCGGGTTTTTTTACGCAAACGGTAGATTTTTTTACATTTCTATGATAAACTGCAAGGGGATGAATCTGAAATCGGAGGGAAATGCGATGCTTGATTGTATTATCGGTCTATTTGTCGATATTGCAGACTGTTTCCTTGATATGGGGTTAAACAAACTGATAGACAAGTTTACCAAAAAGAAATAGGAAGCGCCCTGTCTGCCGAAATAAAAAATCCTTTTCAGAACGCAAGGGCGTGCGGCCGTGCTCTCCTGCCGGGAATATCGTGCGTCCTGCGGAACTTCATTTCCTGTCCATTGCGCCGCTAAAACGGCTGTCTCCCGTGGATTTGCCGTCCGTAAACGGTTTTGAAAAGCCGTTCGCCGCCAAGAAGACTTCATAATGGGCAAAAGAAAACCCTCCGCATGATTCAGTACATGCGGAGGGTTCACTGTTTTATGGATCCCGTTCTGCTCTCCGGACGTATCAGCGAATCTTCGCCAGCACGCCGTCGAATTCGGGCGTGACCTCGCTGAGCGCGCCCGCGGCGGCGATTTTTTCCGCCACGGCGTTGATCTGCGCCGCGATTTCCGCATCGCCGGTCACGGCCACGCGCTCAACGCTCGGCGCGACGGACTGGATGCGCGAGGACACCATATCGCGGATGCGATCGGTCATGCCGCCCTGGTACTGACGGTCGAACGTCACGCCCGCAAGGCACGTATTGCCGATGATCGCGGTCACGCAGCCGTCAATCTCGCTCACCTGCGCGGCGGCGGCGTTCGCCTTGCGCGAAAGCGCGGCGCTCTCGGCGGCCGTCATCGCGGCGGCCATGGCGGAATCGTTCGCCGCGGCGGTGGAATTCGCGCCGACGCTGCCCGGCGCGGTCGTGCCGACGGAAGGCAGCATCGTCGCCGTCGGGGACGGCGCGGCGGTCGTGTTGTTCACAGAGCAGGCCGTCATCGTGACGGCGATGAGAAGAGCCATGAGGATAAAAGCGTATTTTTTCATTTTCTCTCGCCTCCTTGCGCCGGTATTGTGCGCAAAGAGGCGGGGTTTTATCGCACGAAACGCGCGAAAAATTATTTTTTCACCACGGGCGTGCACAGCTCGGTTACAAACGCGTCCGGATCGCGCGTCTCGTGCGGGCTGACATGATAAATGGAAAACGACGGCGCGGCGTACGCATAGCCGTTATCGCGCACCCAGGCGGCAAGCGCGGCCTGCGCAGCTCCAAGCGTGCTGTACGACCCCTTATGCACGACGCTGGCGACCTGCACGGCGGGCAGCGTCTTAAAGCGCACATGCTCGGTGTCCTCGTAATGTCCCTTTACGGTTTTCTGCACTTCGACGTCCACGTCTTCTTCCTTATATTCGCCGTCATGGAAAACGGCGCAGCACAGGCAGGGATCGTCCGCGACGAGGTTCATGCGCGCGGTTTCGCTCATCAGCGTGCTCCAGAGCATGCCCTCGGCGTCGTAGCGCGGCAGCATCATCCGCACGCAGGCGGCGTAGCGCTCGGGGATCGTTTTCAAATTGACCTGATATTCCATCGCTTTTTCGTCCTTTCTCAATCGCTTTCGGGCGGATTCCACCAGCGCGATGCGCTGATGAATCGCCTGCAGCTGTTCCGTCAACGTGCGAAGCCGCTCGCAGTAAAACGAATCCACCGTCTCGCGCTCGCCGGAGCGCAGCATCTCGCCGATCGCAGCCAGCGAAAAGTCCATCTCGCGCAGGGCGGTAATCCGGCTGGCGGCGGCGAGCTGCTCTTCGCTGTAATAGCGGTATCCCGTTTCCGGGTCGACCGTATCCGGCGCAAGCAGGCCGATTTCGTCGTAATGGCGCAGCATCCGTACGCTGATCCTTGAAAGCCTGGAGAATTCCCCGATTTTCAGCATGCCGTTTTTCCTCGTATCGATTCTTTTTTTGAGCTCGGGACGATCTTACACCCTGACAGTGTGAGAGAGTCAAGCGGTTAATAAAAAAATCCCGCGGCTTTTTTTCCGCGGGATCGTGCCTTTTTTTCTATTCCGCTCTTGGCGCGGCGGCGTCCGTTCCGATTTTATCCACCATCGCCTGATAGGATTTTTTCATGTTCACGTAAATACTGTCGGTCATGTTTTCGGGCATGGTCGAGCTGCCCGCCGGGAGGATGCGATACCGCGCGCTTCCGTTTTCGCGCCAGCGCATGATCCACGTGGGCATGTACCACGAACCGTCGAACGAGAGCGAATGCGCCTGCGCGTCCCATTCCATTTCCAGATGCAGCACCACGCCGGTGATATCGTTCGTCTCGCGCGAATCGTCGGTCAGGAAGTTGCCCAGCGAGTAGGCGATAAACGCCGTGCGGCCGTCCTCAACCTGCCGCCTTTCCATGCGGTGCACGTTTGTCGGCCCGGTTCCGAGGATCACGTCCGCGCCTGCGCGCGCAAGCGCCGCGGCCTGTTCCTGCGTCGTCTTCGAAGGCTCCGTGTCGCCGCGCTTGCCCCAGTGAATGAGCACGATCACAACGTCCGCGCCCGCGTCGCGCAGGGCGGAAATATCCTTCTGCGCCGTCTGTTCGCTGTAGAGGCGCACGCCGTAGGCCCGCTCCTCTTCGCTCGTCGCTTTCTGCGAAGCCGCGCTCAGGCTCGTCGTATAGGAAACGATGCCCACCTTCACGCCGTTGATATCCACCGCGCCGCGCGCGTTCGCTTCCTGCTGCGACGTGTACGCGCCCGCGGAGGACAGGCTGCGCTGCTGCAGCACCGTCCGCGTCGTGCCCGCGCCCGCAACGCCGTGATCGAGGATTCTGTCCGTGCCGAGATTGACGAGGTTAAAGCCCGTGCTCTTGAACGCCGTCGCCAGCGTGTAGGGCGCGCAGTAATCGTCATACCCGCCGTCGCCCAGCGTGCTGCGCAGCGTGACGATTGAAAGATTCGCCCCGCTCAGCGCGCCCGAAACCGGCGCGAAAATATCCGTGAAATCATACAGCCCGTTCTCCTGCCGGCCGCAGGCGCGCAGCTCGTCGCCGAGCATCACCTGTCCCGCCGCCGTCAGGCTCAAAGCGGATTTCATGTAGATAGTCGGCGCTTCCGTCGCCTGCGCGTTGGCGATGACGAGCATCTCGTCTGCGTCCGTTCGCCTTGCCGCGGCGGTCGGCGCGGGCGTGGCGGACGGCTCTCCGTCCGCGCTCTGCGCGTCGCCCTTCAAAAGCTGCCCCAGCGTGTCGCTGAACAGATGCGGGTCAACCTCGATGGCGGCGTTCGGCCCTGTCAGGCGGACGAAAACGAAGCAGCTCATCGCCGCCAGCACCGCCACCAGCGCCAGCGTAACGATCGTGCCGGCGGTCACTCCGCGGCGGACTCTCCTCTTCTTCATCCGTTCTGCTCCTCACTCAAGGCTCTTCGCGCCTGTATCCATTCCGAAATCGCCCACGACGGCGGCGAACCGCTTTTCGTCCATCTCGCCGTCGAAGTAATCCTTCGCCGCCTGCATCAGCTGCGCCGCGCGGCGCACGCCCTGCGCGGTCAGCTCCTCCACGCCCTCGCGCCGCTCCCTGTCCGGCTCGGCGGCGGAGCGCCAGGCGCGCCCTTCGCGGTTCATCGTATCGCCCCTGCGCGGCCTTTTCGGGCAGCACTGCGCGGTGATCAATCCCGGCCGCAGCGCCAGCCGCTCCAGCAGCCAGTACAGCGCGTACTTCACGCCCGCGGGGCTGTGCGTAAGCCGGTTGGCGCGGCATGCGTCGGCGTATCCGCGCGCAACCGCCCCGGGCGTAATGCCCAGCTCCGGGTAGGTTTCGCCCGCGGCCGCGGCGATCAGCGCCGCCGCCTGCGGCCAGTCGGCGCGCGCCTCCTTCAGGCAGGGCATCGCTTCCGGCGTACCCCGGTGTCCCGCGGCGCGCCACATTTCCGTGTCCCAGCCGCGCTCCATGCCCATATGCTTCGGGCTGGAATACCGCCCTTTTTTGTCGTAGCTCTGCGAATAGACGTACGGATGCACGGCGCTGTCGATCGCGTAATGCGTCAGATATCCGAGCACGTACGCGCGTTCAACGTCGCCGGCTTTTTTCGCTTCGCGCGCAAGCGCGCATATGAACTGTCCCGTCCGCCGCTTATGCATCGCCCCCGCCAGCTTCGACGGACGGCTTTTGAGCGAAAGCGGGAACATCCCGATGAGAAACAGCGGGTCGGGGCCCTGCGCGCCGAGCCGAAACGCTTCCATCCGCACCGGCGTAATGCCGCTGACGGCGCACGCCCGCTCGGCGCAGCATTGATGATAAAATCCGCCCGGCATTATTCTACGACTACGCCCTTTTGCAGCAGTACGTTCGCATACAGCGCGGTTTCGCCCGTCTGCACCACGCAGTAAGCCTTCTTCGCCAGTTCATAGAACGCGAACCGCTCCACATGGCCGATCTTCGTCCCCGGCTGGTGCGCTTCGATAATTCTGGCGTATTCGTCCCAGATCGGCGTTTCCACCTTATCGCCCGGGACGACTTCCATCAGCTTGGCCGGTTCGGCCACGTACGTGTCCAGCGGCATCAGCTTGAGCATCGCGTCGAGCACTTCGCACGCGCCGTGTCCGTCGAGCCGGACGAGATGCTGCGCCATCGACGCGCCGGGAAAATTGCCGTCGGCGATGACGATCGTATCGCCGTGACCCATTTCCATCATGATTTTCAAAAGCTCGGGCGAAAGAATGGACGGAATTCCCTTCAGCATAGTTGTTCCCTCCCGCATAACGTTTTATTTTGTATTTTCATTCGACGCGGCCATGCGTTTTCCTGCCTTGCATAACCCGCCGCGCTGCGGGAAAGCTACGCGAAGAAATTGAGGTGAGGTGAAACCATGAGCTTTGGCATGATTGCGCTGCTGGTGCTTTCGCTCCTGACGCTGTTCGGGCTGGGCCAGCGCGTGCTGGACCGGCTGCACCTGAGCGACCGTACGGCGCTTTTCGCGATGGCCGCCATTTTCGTCGGCGGACTGATTCCGCCCATTCCCATCGGCCGGGTGCGGCTGGGGATCGGCGGGTGTCTGGTGCCCGTCGCGCTGTGCGTCTGGACGCTCGTCAGGGCGGGCAGCGGCAAAGAGCGCGCCCGCGCGCTGATCGGCTCGGTGCTGACGGGCGCGGCCGTATGGCTGATTCTCCGCCTGATGCCGGCCGAACCGGAGAAGATCGTGATCGACCCGCTGTATATCGGCGGCATCGTCGCGGGGCTGATCGCCTGGGCGCTGGGGCGCTCGCGCCGCGGCGCGTTCGTATGCGCGGTGCTGGGCGTTTTGCTGGCCGATACGGCGAGCGCCGTGCAGGCGCTTGCGGCGGGCGCGGACGCGCCGGTTCGCCTGGGCACCGGCGGCGCGCTCGACGCGGTCGTGATTTCCGCGATTATCGCCGTGCTGCTGGCGGAACTGGTCGGCGAAGCCGTTGAGCGGCTTTCCCGCGGGAAGGAGGGCGCGCGATGAAAAAAATCATTTCCGGGCTGCTGGTGCTGCTGGCGCTTTTGCTGCCCGCCGTCAGCCGCGCGGACGGCCGCGAGGGCGGCGCGGCGGGCGTCTGGACCGTTCGCGCCGAAAACGGCGAAGTCCTGTGCACCCTGGCCGACGAAGCGCACGTGGGCGACGAATATATCAGCGGCGATAACCGCCGCTATGAAATTCTCTCCGCCGACGCGGCCGCGCATACCGCCGTCGCGCGCGATCGCGGCGCGCAGGAAATGCCCGACGTAAGCTGGCTGGCCGAGGAAACGGCCATCGTCGTCTCCAACACGGGCGAGACGGAAAAGAAGGATCTGCTCATCGCCATGTATTCCACCCACAGCGACGAAAGCTACGAGCCCACCGACGGCACCGCCAGCGATGAAAAGGGCGAGGGCGGCATCTACGATGTGGACGCGGCGCTCAAGGAAGCGCTCGAGGCGCGCGGCGTGCGCGTGATTCTCGATGAAACGCCGCATGTTCCGCACGATTCCAGCGCCTACAAGCGCAGCCGCCAGACCGCGCTGGAGCTGCTCAAAAAGAGCCCCGACGCGCTGTTGGATATTCACCGCGACGGTATCCCCGACCCGGACGAGTACGAAACCGAGCTGCAGGGCGAGGACGTGAGCCGCGTGCGGCTGCTCGTCGGCCGTTCCAACCAGAACGCCGCCGAAAACAGGCAGTTCGCCCTGCAGCTCAAGGCCGTCGCCGATCAGCAATACCCCGGCCTGATCAAGGATATTTTCATCGGCAAGGGCACCTACAATCAGGATCTTGCGCCCAACGCCATCCTCCTCGAGTTCGGCACCCACACCATCGACAAGGAGCGCGCCGTCGCTTCCACGCAGCTGATGGCCAACGTCCTCGCCGACACCCTCTACGGCGATATCAGCGGCGCTGCCGGCGGCGGCAAATCGCAGCTCAACGCCGGCGCAGGCAAGGGCGTTCTCTGGCTCGCCATCGCCGTCATTCTCCTCGTCGCCGTTTTCGCTTTCCTCCAGACCGGCTCCGGCAAAGCCGCCTGGGACCGCGTCAAGCGCACCGCTCATGAGGTCACGGCCACGAGGGAACGGAAGGAACGATAGAGGGGATAGGGAGAAACGATGTGGGGGAAAAACCTCTTCCTTTTTAGAAAAATGAAGAGGTTTTTCCCCCACACCCCCTTTTCCAGAAGGAAAACTGCATTATTAAGGCAATGCCGTCCGACGCGCAGAGGGCGCGCCGGGCGGCATGCGGCGTTTAGGGTGTATCTGAAAAAGGAAGAGGCGACAGCTCGAGCGGATTTTTTGTCAGTTCAAGGAGGAAAATCGAAGGTTTACTGGAGGTAAATCGGGGGCAATACCGCATAATTCGCGTGAAGGATGGCGAGATGGATTTGCGTCGGATGCGAATTGCAGATTTC
>CAKTTL010000084.1 GCA_934615235.1 uncultured Clostridia bacterium | reverse complement strand
GGCGAACACGCTGCACACGGACGCGCCGCTGACGCGCGCGGACGCGGAAACGGCGATTGCGCGGCTGATGAACAGATGGTCGCCGCTCGAGGGCTCGATGACCGCGCGGGAGATGATGGCGCAGCTGGATCAGTTTGTGGAGGCTGCCGCGCCGGAAAAGCTGGGCGAGTGGCAGGCGATGTTCCCGGCAGCGCGGGAAAGCGACGAGATGCTGACGCGCGCGGACGGCATCTGCATGCTGTACGGCGCAGCCTGCACGGCTTGCCCGGATCGGGTTATGCTTGGCAACAACTGGTTGCTGTTGCACGAGAAAATCGGCGAAAAAGTCTGGGACGAATATGTCATTAACAAAGCGCTCTTTGGCGAAACGGTTTACGAACCTTCGCCCTGGCACGAATGGGATTACAATGGCTCGGCGCTCTTTTTCGCGCTGGATTTTCACGATTGGCGCGGCGAACTGCTGTTTGAATATGACGAGGAAGCGAACTCGCTGCATCTGGATCAGCCGCTGATGGACGAGGATGCGGAACGGGCGATCAACGTGCTGGAGAATGAATTGATTCCGAACTATGTGGATATTACGGATGAGGAAGCAGTACGGATAACTTTGTCTGAAGAAAGACTGCGGCAGGCTGCGGCTACGAATATTACGTCCATTGATCAGCTTCCGAGACTGACAGGCTTTGTGCTGACCAGCATGCATTATGAGGGGAGAAATTTGCGTACGACACCGGCCCAGTTGGAAGAAATTGCGGGGTGGGGGTTTACCAGCAATCGGATAATGGTATCGTATGAAACTTTTTTTACTGAGGATGTTTCCCAAGTCAACCTGACGGAATTGTTCAAATTGGATACGCTGGTGGATGAGGCGATTCGTTCAGGGCAACATTTGAATCTCTTACTGATGTCTTTGCCGGGAAGGACGAGCTGGATAAATCAGGATTATCAAGTGCGCGGCGATTTTGACATGTTCATAAATCCGCAAAAAATGGAATTGGCGAAAAAGATATGGCAACTATTGGCGGAAAGGTATAAAGACGTACCGGGAGCCTATCTTTCCTTCACGCCATTTTGGGAAGCGCTTAACAGAAATCTTTCTACGGGGTTGGAAGAGCCGAACTATTCGGCAAACGATGTAACGAACGGCCTGAATACGCTTGCTTCAGCCATCTGGGAGAAGGACGAGGACAGGTTCATCATTTATGAAATCACTGCTAATAATATTGCGTCCGAGATAATACGCGATTGTAAAACGGCTTATAAAATGATGGGAAAAGCCGGTAATTCCCAAATATCCTTTAACTTCTGTGAAATGCCCTATGTATACGCAGAAATGACAGATGCTGCTGGAGCGCATATTGATCATTATAATCACAGCATGTTTAAGCCGGAGTATCCGGTAAAAATCTATGCTGCGCGCGCAAGTATCTATACCGACAATCCTATTGTCATGGATGGTTTCCTTCCGGCCGGAACCACAGTGGAGCTGTATTTGGCAAAATCCGGCCGGGGAACGTTTAAGGTTTCCGACGGCAAAAATACGCTGTACAGGGAAAAACTGTCGGAGACGGAATATGAAACGTCTTTGCATCTGTCCGGTTACTATCCTTATGCGACGAGCGATAAAAAAATTTCATTTGTGCTGGATAAGGATACGGAAAAACTGACGTTTTCAACTACGGGATGGTTGGACTGGGCAGGAATGGATGTGATTTTGCCGGAAGAATACGCGGTGGAGCGCTGGTATAGTTATACTGGATATGACGCGTATATGGACGGCGACGAAAGCAAAGCGGGAGCCAGCCTGCAAAAGACCTCGAGGGTGATGATCTGTCCTAATAGTTGGGAGAAGGGAAGTCATATTACGATACATGAGGATGTTTCTTATACTTCAGAGGCGATCGTTGCACAGTCGACTGCTAAAACGATCAACCTTTGGGGAAGGAGGATTCATGATACGTTCCCGGAGGCGCTGATTCGTTTTGAATGTGCGTATTTCAACGCAGGCACGTCTTCTGCTTCCGCTTTGCGTTACTACGACGACATGCTTACGATGTTCGACCAGTACGATTACGACTGGTACAGCAACGATTATGAGATGATGACTTACGGAACAGCCTTCGGAGCCACAACTGTGCAGTATGGAGATTATGCAAACTTCGATCTGCCGCTGCTTCAGCTTCTACAAAAGCATCAGTGACACGTGAAATCTACGTGCAATACCTGGGCGACACGCAGGCCGTGATCGACTGACGCGCCGGATGGAACCCCAATGGGGCTTTGCCCCCATAAATAAAAAAACGATGCGCTCCTGCCGGGAACGACGAACCCGGCGGGGGCGCTTTTGCTTCCCGTTCCGCTTGCCCGGGAAAGAAAAATGTGGTATAATGAGATGGGGAATTTTGCGCGCAGAGCGCGAATCTCATTTATTTGCAAATCATCATCCCCGGGGAGAAAATGAGCATGTACCATTCCAAGCTGGAGTCCGAACACGTGGACGCGCTGTGCGACGCGCTGGTCAGCGTGCAGACCAGAGAAGAAGCCTACCGCCTCCTGGATGACCTGTGCACCATTTCCGAGGTGCAGGCCATGGCGCAGCGGCTCGCCGTTGCGAAACTGCTGCGGCAGGGAGCGACGTATCAGGATATCGGCAACGAAACCGGCGCGAGCACCGCGACGATCAGCCGCGTGAACCGCTGCGTTTCCTACGGCGCGGATGGTTACCGCCTCATTTTGGACAGACTGGAAAAGGAGGAGCGCTGAAAATGGATTTGAGCACGCTGAACCCGCAGCAAAGAGAGGCCGTGGAGGTCACTGAGGGACCGGTGCTGATCCTGGCGGGCGCAGGCTCGGGCAAAACCCGCGCGCTGACCTGCCGTATCGCGCATCTTCTGGAACTGGGCGTGCCCGCCTCGCAGATTCTGGCCATCACCTTCACAAACAAGGCGGCCAAGGAAATGCGCGAGCGCATCGACCGGCTGACGGGCAATCAGGCCGGGAATATGTGGGTTTCCACGTTTCATTCCTGCTGCGCGCGCATTCTGCGGCGCGATATCGAACGCCTGGGGTATACCCGCAGCTTCACCATCTACGACGACGACGACCAGATGGCCGTGCTGAAGGAACTTTGCAAAAAGCTCAATATCGACGATAAATTCCTGCCGCTCAAGGAAGTGCGGGCGAAGATTTCCGATGCGAAAAACCGCCTGCTCGGCCCGGACGAATGGTTCCAGCAATCCGCCCGCGATTACCGCTGCCAGATGATTCACGATTACTATTACGAGTACGAGAACCGTCTGCGCGGTGCGAACGCGCTGGATTTCGACGATCTGCTCGTCAAAACGCTCGAGCTGCTCGTGCAGCATCCGCCTGTGCTGGAGGCGTATCGCAACCGGTTCCATTATATCCACGTGGACGAATATCAGGATACGAACTACGCGCAGTATATGCTCGTGCGCCTGCTGGCGGGAGAGCGGCATAACGTGTGCGTCGTCGGCGACGACGACCAGTCGATTTACGGCTGGCGCGGCGCGGACATCCGCAATATTCTCGAATTCGAGCAGGATTTCCCGAACTGCCACGTAATCAAGCTCGAGCAGAATTACCGCTCCACCTCGAATATCCTCGACGCGGCGAACAACATCATTGCCCACAACGAGGGGCGCAAGGAGAAAAAACTCTGGACCGAAACGGGCGAAGGCGCGCCGATTACGCTCTTTAACGCGGGCGACGAGCGCGAGGAGGCCGCATGGGTGTGCGACCGCATCCGGCAGATGCGCAAAACCGGCGAGGATTACGGCGATATGGCCGTGCTGTATCGCATGAACGCGCAGAGCCGCGTGATGGAAGAAATGCTCGTGCGCGCGGGACTGCCTTACCGCATTTACGGCGGAACCAAGTTCTACGACCGCCGTGAGGTGAAGGACATCGTCGCCTATCTGCGCACGCTGGTGAACCCGTCGGACGACGTGTCGCTTTCGCGCATCATCAACACGCCGCGGCGCGCTATCGGCGACGCGACGATCGCGGAGCTGAACCGCTGCGCGGCGGAAAAGGGCGAACCGCTGTTTAACGCCATGCTCGAGCCGCCCGAGACGCTGGCCAGCCGCGCGCGCAAGAGCGTGAGCGACTTTGCAGAGATGATGACCGGCTTTATGGCGCTGCGCGAGGTGATGGGGCTTTCCGAATTTGTCGAAAAGATGATTGCGGAAACGAAGCTTGAGGAACAGTATAAGCGCGAGGATTCGGACGAGGCGCGCGCGCGTGTGGAGAATATCCGCGAGTTCGTCGGCGCGGTGACCGAATTCGAGCAGAAGACCGAAAACGCCACGCTTGACGCGTTCCTGGAGAATATTGCGCTGGTGAGCGATATCGACGGTATGCCCGAGAAGAGCAGCGCCATTTCGCTCATGAGCCTGCACAGCGCCAAGGGCCTGGAGTTCGACAACGTTTTCATCATCGGTATGGAGCAGGGCATCTTCCCTTCGCATCTGGCGATGAACGAAAACCGCGTCGAGGAGGAGCGCCGCCTCGCCTACGTGGGCGTGACGCGCGCGCGAAAGCGCCTGTATCTGAGCTACGCCAGCCAGCGCATGCTCTATAACCAGGTGCAGCACAACCCGAAATCGCAGTTCCTCGACGAAATCCCCAAGCGGCTTGTGAGCGACGAAATGACGCGGCACAGCCGCCCGATCGCCAATCCCGCGCTGCGCACGCGCGAACAGATTCAGGCCGAGCGCGCGGCGATTACGGGCTCCCGCAACTTCGCGGGCGGCCGCTCGGGCGCGCTGAATATCCCCGGCGTGCACAAGGGCTTCTCGCCGTCGCTGGCGCGGCAGTTTGCGGCGCAGGCGGCGCAGGTTGCGCTCTTTAAGCCCGGCGACCGCGTGCTCCATCGCAAGTTCGGCGAGGGAAACGTGATCGAAATGCGCGGCTCGGGCCCGGAATGCCGCGTGGTGATCGAATTTGCGGCGTACGGCCAGAAGGAATTCGTGGCCAGCATTGCGCCGATCGTCAAGGTGGATGATTAAAAATGGCTGATGAAAATCGCATGCGCCAGCTCGTGGACCGTCTCAATGAGACGGCCCGCGCTTATTATGTGCTGGATAACCCGATCATTTCCGATAAGGAATGGGACGCGCTGTACGATGAGCTGACCGCGCTGGAGCGCAAAACCGGCGTGACGCTGCCGGACAGCCCGACGCACCGCGTCGGCGGCGAACCGCTTGCGGCCTTCGCGCAGCACCGGCACGAGGCGCGGCTGTGGAGCCTGGACAAGGCGCAGTCCGTCGGCGCGCTGCGCGAATGGGCGGCGCGCGCGGAGAAGCTGTGGTGGGAGGCGAACGACGGTGGCGCGAATCTGCCGCCCATCAGCTATGTGGTCGAGTATAAATTCGACGGCCTCACCATCAGCCTCACCTATGAAAACGGGCGGCTGACGGACGCGGCAACGCGAGGCAACGGCATGGTCGGCGAGGAAATTCTCGAACAGGCGCGCACGATTCGTACCGTGCCGCTGTCGATTCCGTTTCAGGGCAGGCTGATCGTGCAGGGCGAGTGCATCATGCGGCTTTCCGTGCTGCGCGAATATAACGAGCAATACGGCGAGAATCTCAAAAACGCCCGCAACGCCGCGGCCGGCGCGCTGCGCAACCTTGACCCGAAGGTGACCGCGCGCCGAAAGCTCGACGCATTCTTTTACAATATCACCGTGCTCGAGGGAAAGACGCTGGAAAGCCACCAGCAAATGCTGGATTTTCTCCGCGAGAATGGGTTTCCGGTCAGTCCTATGGCGCAGAGCGCCAAAGATATCGACGAAGCGATTCTGTATATTAACCGCATCGCGGAGGAGCGCGACGCGCTCGATTTCCTGATCGACGGCGCGGTGATCAAGATCGCCGATTTCGCGACGCGCCGGGCGCTTGGGTATACCGACAAATTCCCGCGCTGGGCGGTGGCGTTCAAGTTTGAAGCCGAGGAAACGACGACGAAGCTGGAGGACGTAACCTGGGAATTGGGGCGCACGGGAAAACTGACCCCGCTCGCGCACGTCGAGCCGGTAGAGCTTGCGGGCGTGACGATTCGCAAGGCGACGCTGAACAACTGGGGCGACGTGCAGAAAAAGCGCGTGCGCATCGGCTGCCGTGTGTTTCTGCGGCGCTCGAACGACGTGATTCCGGAAATTCTCGGCCGCGTGGACGATGCGGAACCGGACGAGCGCGACGTGACCTACCCGACCGTATGTCCCGCGTGCGGCGCGCCGACGGAGTTTCGCGGCGCGAACCTGTACTGCACGGGCAGGGACTGCAAGCCGCGCATCGTGGCGGAGCTTGCGCATTTCGCCTCGCGCGACGCGATGGATATCGAAACGTTTTCGGAAAAGACGGCCGAGCTGTTTCACGACGAACTGGGCGTGCGCGACCCGGCCGATCTGTTCTCGCTCGAGCATGGCAGGCTGATTCTTTTGCCGGGAATGGGCGATAAAAAGGCGAGTAATCTGCTTTCCGCCATTGAAAAGAGCAAGACGCGCCCGCTCGACGCGTTCCTCTTCGCGCTGGGCGTGCCCGGCGTGGGGCGCAAGACGGCGCGCGACGTGGCGCGCAGATTCGGCGCGCTTGAAAAAATCCGCGAAGCGGACGAGACGACGCTGGCCGAGATCCCCGACGTGGGCGACATCATCGCGCAGAATATCGTGGAATTCTTCCGCGACGAAGAGCAGATTGCCAGCATCGAACGGATGCTGGCGGCGGGCGTAACCCCCGCGCCGGTGGAGACGGCGGCGGACGGCGTGTTCAGCGGCAAAACCGTCGTGGTGACGGGCACGCTTGCGGGCTTTACCCGCCAGGAGGCGGAGGCGGAAATTGAAAAACGCGGCGGCAAAGCGGCGGGCAGCGTGAGCAAAAAGACGGCGCTCGTCGTCGCGGGCGAAAACGCGGGCGGCAAGCTCGACAAAGCGCGGACGCTCGGCGTGCCGGTAATCGGCGAGGACGAATTCGCCGCAATGCTGAAAGAAGAATGAAACGCAGGTATTCCGCGTCGGTGCGCGCGGTTGTCGAATATGCGCTGATGGGCGGCGATCTGACGGCGGCCGGGTCGATCCGCAAAATGTGCGAGGGAACAGCCGGACATCTGGCGCGCCAGGGCGCGCTGGAAGGCGCGCAGACCGAATATCCGCTGCGCGTGCAAATTGAAACGGAGCGGTGCGAGCTGCTTGTTTCCGGGCGAATCGACGCGCTGTATGAGCGCGACGGCGTGCCGATAATCGAGGAAATCAAGCTCTTTTCCGGCGAAGAACGCGAAGCGCCGCTGCCCGCGCATCGCGCGCAGGCGGTCGTATACGCATATATGCTGAACGTGCCTGCGGCGGTCGTGCGCGTGGCATACGTGCGCGCAGACGGACAGGAGATTGCGGCGTTTGAGGAGCTGATGACGCGTGGAGAGATTTGCCGCGCGTTTTTTTCGCTGCTGATGCCGTATGTCGAGAAAATTGAGCGGGAAGCCGCCTGGCGCGCGGTGCGCGACGAATCGTTGGCCGCGCTGCAGTTTCCGTATGGCGCGTGGCGCGGGGAGCAGCGAAAAATGGCCGTGCAGGTTTATTGCGCGATTCGATCCAGAAAACGCCTCTTCGCGCAGGCGCCGACCGGCACGGGAAAAACGGCGGCCGCGCTCTTTCCGGCGCTCAAGGCGCTGGGAGAAGGGTTGACCGAACAGGTATATTACCTTACCGCGCGCACGACGGGGCGCGAGACGGCGCGCGACATGCTGGCGCTTATGCGGGAGAAGGGCGCGCGGCTGCGCGCGCTGACGCTGACGGCGAAGGAGAAATGCTGCCCGTTCGCGGGGGCGGAGGAATGGCGCTGCGAAATGAGCGAGTGCCCGCGCGCAAAAGGCTTCTTCGACCGGCTTCCGCAGGGGCTGGACATGATGCGCGAAGGAGAGGACTGGTCGTATGAGCGGATTCAGTTCGTTGCCGAGACGCACTGCCTGTGCCCGTTTGAACTGTCGCTCAGCCTGTGCGAAGAGGCGGACGCGGTCGTATGCGATTATAATTACGCTTTCGATCCGAGCGTGCGCATCAAGCGAATCTTCCAGGGCGCGGCGCGTGTGACGCTGCTGACGGATGAAGCGCATAATCTGCCGGACCGCGCGCGGGATATGCTCTCCGCGGAACTGGACGGCGGCGAGCTGCGGGAAGGCCGGCGGCTGGCGGGAAAGACGTGCGGCCGAAAGAGCGAACTGTATCTGACGCTGACGAAGCTGATCGCATGCGTGGAAACGGCGCGCGAAGCCGCGAGCGAAGCGCCGCCGGAAGAGCTGCAGCCGCTCGTCGAACACGCGCTGGACGCGGCGCTGGAAACCGGCGCGGAGGGGACGGCGAGGGTTTCAAGGGAGCTGCTCGCGGCCCTGATGGCGCTTAAGCGATACGACGCGGCTTTTCGCACATTCTGGACGGCGCACGGAAAAACGGCCGCGCTTTCCCTGCGCTGCCTGGACGCCGCAGAACATCTTGCCGCCTGCACGAAACGGCTTTGCGGCAGCGCGTTTTTTTCGGCCACGATGACGCCGCTTGCCGTTTACCGCCGGATGCTGGGCGGCGCGGAGGACGACGCGCTGCTTTCGCTGCCGAGTCCGTTTCCGCAGGAAAATCTGCTCGTGCTGCGCAGTCCGCTTTCCACGCGCTATCGCGACCGGAACCGCACGGCGGAGGCTGTTGCGGACGCGATCCTTGCGCTGGCGCAGGCGCGGTCGGGGTGCTGCCTGGCGTGTTTCCCGTCGTACGCTTATTTGCAGCAGGCGGCGGAGCTGATTTCAGCGCGCAAGCGCGCCGAAACGGAAATGATCCTCCAGCGCGAGGGCATGAGCGAAGCGGAACGCGGCGAATTCCTGCGCGCGTTTTCGCCGCGGGAGAGCGGCTCGCTGCTTGCGCTGGCCGTGCTGGGAGGCGCGTTCGGTGAAAGTGTGAACCTGCCGGGCGAACGGCTGGTGGGCGTGGCGGTCGTGGGAGTGGGGATGCCGCAGGTCTGTCCCGAGCGCGAGGCGCTGAAGACGCTGGGCGATAAAGCGGGCGGAGACGGCTTTGAAACGGCCTACCGTGTGCCGGGGATGAGCCGCGTGACGCAGGCGGTGGGCAGGCTGATCCGCTCGGCGGACGACCGGGGCGTGGCGCTGCTGATTGACGACCGGTTTTCGCAGGAAGTGTATCAGAAAATAATGCCGCCCTGGTGGGGCGGCGGAATAACTGCGCGAAACGCGGAAGAGATCGAGAGGAGGACGAAGGCGTTCTGGGATCAGGGCTCTTCGAGGTAATCTCCGGCATGGTCGCCGAGCTGACGCATGACGTCGTTGAGCTGCTGCATTTTAGGGCTCGCGGTTTCGACGAGCGGCACTGCATCAGAACCGAGCACGATGCTGTCGAGCGAAACGCCGAGACAGACGGCGACGCGCGCGAGCGTGTCGAGACTGGGGATGCGCGTGCCGCGTTCAATGTGGCCCATATAGGCGGGCGAAATGCCGAGAGCGGCGGCAAGCTCGCCCTGAGAGATGTTGCGTTCTTTGCGCAGCTGACGGATGCGATTGCCCATGGCGACATAATCTACGGAGGTATCCATGACCTTCACCTCTGAAATTCGACAATATTCGACAATATATTACAGGATTCGACAAAATTCGCGCTTTTCCTTCCGCAGGATAGGACTGGCACGATACCATATTCTGACGCAAAAACGGCGTTTGATGTTCCCCAAAAAACGGAAAGGAAGAAATTGCCGGAAAATCTTGCATCGCGAATGAAAATACGATACAATTATAAATAGCGTTTTTTCGCAGATGAGAAACGAGGAGGAGTTCCTGTGAAGAAGTTTTTCGAGGAGTTCAAGGCGTTTGCGCTGAAGGGAAACGTGCTGGATCTGGCCGTCGGCGTAATGATCGGCACGGCGTTTGGGAAGATTACGTCCTCGCTGGTATCGGACATCTTTATGCCGATTATCGGGCTGATCACCGGCGGGCTTGATTTTTCCGGGCTGTTTATCGCGCTGGATGGTAAGAGCTATCCGAGCATTCAGGCGGCGAACGACGCGGGCGTCGGTACGCTCAACTACGGCGCGTTCATTACGGCCGTGGTGGATTTTGTGCTGATCGCGCTGTGCGTATTCCTGTTTGTGAAGCTTGTCAACAAGATCATGCCCAAGAAGCCGGAAGCGCCGAAGAAGCCTGCGCGCGTGTGCCCGTACTGCAAGAGCGAGATCGCGGACGACGCGACGCGCTGCCCGCACTGCACCTCGCAGCTGTGAGGGGACACGTCGAAAACAGGCGCGAAGCGCCGTAAAATTAACGTTTCAGGAGGAGAAAAAATATGGCACGTGGAGGATTTCCGGGAATTCCCGGCGGAAATATGCAGCAGCTGATGCGTCAGGCGCAGAAGATGCAGCAGCAGATGGTCGCCCTGCAGGAAGAACTGGACGAGCGCAAGTACGAGGCAACTTCCGGCGGCGGCATGGTGCACGCGACCGTGAGCGGCAAGCGCGAGCTGACGGAACTGACGATCGACCCGAAAGCCGTTGATCCCGACGACGTCGAGCTTCTGCAGGATATGATTCTTGCGGCTGTTAACGAAGCGCTGCGCGCTGGCGAGGAAACCCGCGAACGCGAAATGAACCGGATCTCCGGCGGAATGGGCGGCATGTTCTAATGGACAGAGAAACGGCGGATCCGATCGCCATGATGGCCGCGCAGCTGAGCCGTCTGCCCGGCATCGGCCGCAAAACTGCGACGCGTCTGGCGTATTTCATCGCGGCGCAGCCGGAAGAGGACGTGCGCGAACTGGCCTCGGCGCTTTGGCAGGGGCGGCGCGCGGTGCGGATGTGCAGCCGGTGCGGGAATTACACCTCGCAGGATCCGTGCCCGATCTGCGAAGACCCGCGAAGAAGGCACGACGTGCTCTGCGTTGTGCGCGATCCGCGCGATGTTTCAGCAATTGAGCGCATGCACGAATATCACGGCGGCTATCATGTCCTGCATGGGACGATTTCCCCGATGACGGGCGTGGGGCCGGACGATATACGCATTAAGGAGCTTATCCGGCGAGTCGGCGAGGAAGAAATAAAAGAAGTGATCGTGGCGACGAACCCGGACGTGGAGGGAGAGGCTACGGCCGCGTATATCGCGCGCGTGCTCAAGCCGTTGGGAGTGAAGGTGACGCGAATCGCGCACGGCATGCCCGTTGGCGGAGATTTGGAATACGTGGACGAAGTAACGCTTAACCGCGCGTTCGAGGGAAGGCGCGAAATGTAAAAAAGCACCGGCGTTCTCCGCTGATTTGCGGAAAGCGCCGGTGTTTTTGCTTTATTTGTTTTTCTTCACCGTGCTGAAAACGCGCGTTCGGGAAAGCTTTTCGTAAAACAGCGGCTTGTGCATCGCGGCCTGAATCATGCAGACGAGCAGGAAGAACAGGCAGGCTGCGGCGAGCGCGCCGACGAGGATGAGCAGCGTCAGCGCGCTGAGCTGTTCATGCACCGGAGTCGCGAACAACGCGAGACATAATCCAAGCGGAAGCGCAACGCTTACCGCGCCAAGGAGGAAATAACGGATAAAGAGGCGGAAGAAGCCTGCGCGCCCGCCGTCTTCCCGCGCAATTTTGAAGCTGGCGATCATCATGCCCGGGGTGCGTCCCCCGGTACAGCCGGGCAAAAGGATAAAATAGGCCAGGAGCAGGAGCGGAATGCTCGTGGTTGAAAGCGAATGGCCGGCGCCGGCGGCGACGATTGCGATGCCGCTGCAAAGCAGCGTGTCGAACACGAAATCAAACGCCGCGGCCGCCAGCCGGCGCAGCAGGGAGACGGATTCGCCGCGCGCATAGCTCTGCCGGTCGAGATCCTCGCGCGCAGGCAGAAATTTCAGAAACGGCCCGGCCAGCGCGTATCCGGCCAGCCCGCCCAGGGTGTTCATGATCAGATCGTCTACGTCGAAGAGCCGATAGCTTCCGGGGTAAATGAAATACAGTCCGGTCAGCTGCGTCAGTTCGAAAAACAGCGACAGCAGAAACGAGAGCCGCACCGTTTTGAGACGGCTGCAGCGGAAGTAATACCGCAGATACATGCCAAAGGGCATCGTCATCAAAACGTTAAACAGGTTGGTCAGCACGGCGCGGTTGTTAAGAAGCGTGAGCCAGCTTTTCGGCTGCGAGAGAACAATGTGCGTGTTTTTTACGATATCGGCTGCGAACGAAAATGGAATCAGCTGCGTTTTGCGCCCGTGCAGCTTCGCGGCTTCTTCGGCCGATGGGAGCGGAAGGATTATAAGGCAATAGGTGCAGAGCAGGTAGAGAATGAACGAATAAACGATCAGAATGCGCGGGCTGAAAATGGAGCCGTACTTATGATAATTCCAGGCGACGTAGGGAACAGTAAACAGGATGCAGATTGTCGGGAAAAGAATGAGCGCCTGGCGCAGCGGCTCGGAATAGGCAGCCATAAAATCACCTCGG
>CAKTTL010000083.1 GCA_934615235.1 uncultured Clostridia bacterium | reverse complement strand
TCTCCTGAAAGAGGGGTTTCCCCCAGCGTCCCCTACACGTTCTTCTCCTTCCATTCGCCGTCTTCGAACCATTGGTAGTTTTCGCTCAGGGAGTCGGATTCGAAAACGGAGAGCATGGCGTCGAAGCCTTCGACGAGCGGATATGAGGGGAGATCAGCGCGTTCGAGCCAGAAGACCTCGCCCTCGGAGGAAGAGCGGAGGGTACCGGTAAAGGAGGAAGTTTTGAAGAAAAAGACGATATAGCGGTCATAATCGGCGTTTTCGAGGCTCCACTGGCGCACGCCGCACAGGCGGAGGTTGGAGACGGTGAGACCGGTTTCTTCATATACTTCGCGGACGGTTGAATCGACGAACGATTCGCCGGGCTCGACGTGCCCGCCGGGGAAGACGATTCCCGGCCATTTGGGATCGCTGCGCTGCTGAACGAGGACGCGGCTGCCGTCGGTCACCATACACATATTGGTCAGAACGGTTCTTTCGACTCTGGACATGCGCGATGCTCCTTTGCGTCTTATGTTTTATGAAAAAACGGCGTCCGTTTTTACGAGCGGGCGCCGCGTTTTTTTTCTTTAACCGGGCGAAGCCCGGCTGAAAAATTCTTCTCTTACTTGCCGTTCTCGGCGAGATACTGATTGATCTGATCGACCATCTCGTCGACGTTGATGCCGTGCACCATGCCGGCTTCCTCGAGCGATTCGGCGGTGGCGTGCGGGCAGCCGAGGCAATGCAGGCCGAAGGACATCATAATCCGCGCGGTGCCGGGATCCATCGCCAGCACGTCGCGAATGGTCATTTTCTTATCTACCATTTTTCTTCCCCCTCAAACGTGATGATTTATTATATACCCAGTTTGCAAGAAAATCAAACCCCTTATGTGCGCGGGAAGGAATTTCCCGTTTTTTATCGAACTCCCTTTTTTGGATAAGCACTTTTCATCCACAACTTGTCCAGAGCGGTTCCACACGTTCTCCACAGGAAAAAGTGCTGCCAAAACAGGAAAAACCTGGGTTATCCACGTTTTCCACAGGACTACTACGGCTACTGCAATATATATTGCTCACCCAATAAGGAGGTCACCATGCATTTCCAATGCTCCTCGAGCGAAATGTCCGCGGCGCTTGGCGTCGTTACCCGCGCGCTCTCTCCGCGCGCTTCTTCTCCCATTTACGAAGGCGTTCTTCTGGTTACCTGTCCCGAGGGCGTGCGGCTTACCTGTACCGATCTGGCGCTGGGCATTGAAACGCATATTGACGCGCAGGTTCAGGATGAAGGCAGCGTTGTGCTGCCCGGCAAGCTGTTTTCCGAAATCGTCCGCAAGCTGCCGGACGGCATGATGGATCTTTCGGTCGACGACCGGAACGTGGCGACGATTCGCTGCGCCGGCTCGCGCATGACGCTGGCCGGAATGGATCCGGAAGAATTCCCGGCGCTGCCGGAGGTTGAAAACCCTTCCGTCATCAAAATTGAGCAGAACACCTTCCGCGACATGGTGCAGCGCACCTCCTTCGCCATCGCGACGGACGAAACGCGCATCATCCTCACCGGCTGCCTGCTTGAAACCGAGGGCAGCAACCTCTATCTCGTCGCGCTCGACGGCTTCCAGCTGGCGCTGCGCAAGCACGCCTGCGAGGAAGAGCTGCCAAAGCTTTCGGCCGTGGTGCCCGGCAAGGTGCTGGGCGAGCTGGCGAAAATCCTCGAGGACAGCGACGAGGCGGTCGAGCTGCATTTCGGCAAGTCGTATCTGACGGCCGACGTGGGCCCCACCCGCGTTGTGGCGCGCCTGCTCGAGGGCGAGTTCATCCGCTACCGCCAGATTCTGCCGCAGGACTGGAAGACGCGCGTGCGCGTTTCCCGCCGCGAGCTGGACGCCGCCGTCGACCGCGCCGCGCTGATGGCGCGCGAAAACAAAAACAACCTCATCAAGATGCATATCGGCGATTCCGAAATGCTGATTACCTCCAACGCCGAGCTCGGCGACGTGCGCGAGGAAGTGCCCGTCACCAGCGAGGGGCACGATCTCGATATCGCCTTCAACGTGCGCTATATCGCCGATACGCTTCGCGCCATCGAGGACGACGAGGTGCTCATCCGCTTCAATTCGAACGTCAGCCCCTGCCTGTTCTGCCCCGTCGAGGGCGACAACTACCTCTACCTGGCGCTGCCGGTTCGCGTGTTCTCGGCGTAAGACGAAGATGCGCATCGAAAGACTGCGCCTGCGTTCCTTCCGCAATTACGAGCAGGCGGACGTCCGCCCCGCGCCGGGCGTTACCGTCCTTTACGGCGAAAACGCGCAGGGCAAAACGAATCTGATGGAGGCCGTGCATCTTTGCTGCGTCGGCCGGTCTCATCGCACCAGCCGCGACCGCGAGCTCGTCCGCTGGGGCGAGAGCGAAGCATACGTTCAGGCGGACGTGCGCCGTCTCGACGGGCCGCGCCAGATCGGCGTGGCCCTGTTTCCAAGCGAAACGAAAAAAAAGAAAATCACCATTAACGGCGAGCCTGTCAAGCGCATCGGGGAACTGATGGGCCAGGTTAACGCCGTTCTTTTTTCGCCTGAGGATCTGCGGCTCGTCAAGGACGGCCCCGACGGCCGCCGCCGCTTCCTCGACATGGAAATTTCCCAGCTGCAGCCGGCCTATTTTTACGCCCTGCAGCGCTACGCCCGCGCCCTCAACCAGCGCAACGGCCTCCTGCGCGAGCTGCAGGGCCGTTCGGACGGCGCGCTCGCTTCGACCATCGAGGAGTGGGACGCGCTGCTGGCGCAGACGGGAGCGGCCGTTCTGGCCCGCCGAAAGGCGTATCTGGCCCGCCTCGACGAGAAGGCCCGTGAGATTCATCGCGATCTTTCCGGCGGCCGCGAAACGCTGACTCTCCGCTACGCCGGCTGCGACGGCGACGAGCAGGGGCTGCTTATGCTTTTGCGCGCTGCGCGCGGCGAGGACTGCCGCCGCGGCTTTACCAGCGTCGGCCCGCACCGCGACGACTACAAAATCATCATTAACGGCCGCGACGCGCGCGCGTTCGCTTCTCAGGGCCAGCAGCGCACCGCAGCGCTCTCTCTGAAGCTCGCCGAGATCGAGGTCATGCGCGACGAAACCCGCGAAGCCCCTATCCTCCTGCTCGACGACGTGATGAGCGAACTCGACGTCTCCCGCCGCCGCATGCTCCTCAGCCGCATCGGCGACGTGCAGACCCTCATCACCTGCACCCACCTCGACGATCTCGGCGGCGCGAAATATGACAAGGCTATTTCCATTCATGAAGGGAAACTGACAGACTCTGTGGATAAAATATTACAAAACTAAGACAACCCCACCGTTTTTCCACAAATATCCCTTGTTTGTGGAAAAATCTGTGGATAACTGTGGATAACCCCGTTCACATCCCCGCCTCCGCTTCCAAAATTCCCTTGCCCCGCCCCAAAAACCCCGCTCCAAAATATCCACGACCCGAAATGCACAGTATCCACAGGGAGGGGGAGGAGAACGTCGAGGGGGACCCTTCTTTCAGGAGAAAGAAGGGTCCCCCTCGAGCTCCCCTCCGAAGAAAGCCGCTTCGCCGGGCTGTCGCCCGGCGCGGGGATAACAGACGAGAAACAACGCCGCCCGCCCCTCGTTGAGAGGGGCGGACGGCGTAATAATAAGCGGTTTTTCCTTGAGGAAAGGGGGGTGTCGGGGGGAAAACCCCTTACTTTTTCTCTAAAAAGGAAGGGGTTTTCCACCTGACCGTCCTCCTTCCTCGTCCCTCACACGTATTTCCTCAAATGCCCGAGCGCGTTTTTTTCCAGGCGCGAGACCTGAGCCTGAGAGATACCGACCTCGGTAGCGACTTCCATCTGGGTGCGGCCTTCGTAAAAGCGCATGCGAAGGATTTTGCGTTCGCGGTCGGTTAGGCGGTTCATGGCTTCGCGCAGGGCGATGCCCTCGAGCCATGCGGCGTCGGACTCCTTTTCGTCCCTGACCTGATCCATGACGCACACGGCGTCGCCGCCCTCGCCCATAACGGGTTCGAAGAGAGAGACGGGATCCTGAATGGCTTCGAGGGCGAAGACGACTTCTTCGCGGGGCATTTCCATGGAAGCGGCGAGCTCGGTCATGGTCGGTTCGCGGCCGGTGCGCGTGGTAAGGGATTCGCGGGCGCGCAGCGCCTTATAAGCGGTATCGCGGAGCGAGCGGCTGACGCGGATAGCGTTGTTATCGCGCAGATAGCGGCGGATCTCGCCGATAATCATCGGGACGGCGTAGGTAGAGAAGCGGACGTTCTGCGTGACGTCGAAGTTATCGAGCGCCTTCATCAGGCCGATACAGCCGACCTGAAACAGATCGTCGGCGTTTTCGCCGCGGTTGGAGAAGCGCTGAATGACGCTGAGCACAAGGCGCAGGTTGCCGCGGATAAATTCTTCGCGCGCAGCGCGGTTGCCGCTATGGACGAGCGGGAACAGTTCGCGCATGCGTTCGTTCGTGAGTACCGGCAGGGACGAGGTATCCACACCACAGATTTCAACTTTGTTGATCGGCATTTCTTCCCTCCGTGCGGTGTAATCACGGGACTTGGCCCAGATGCAGTATGGCCGCCGGAGCGGAATTTTATTCAGTTCTTTCGTGATTTATGAACGAGAGAGGTTTTGTTTTTTTGCCGCGCAGGGCGCGGCGGGGGACAGACGGCGGAGTGCCGCATTTTTTTTGCGGGCGCGTTGGGGGTGTGAGATGCTTGCGCGACTATTGGCGGGGAGGTGAGATTTCTGCGCGGTGCTCAATTGTCGCGCTTCGCCCTGTTGGGCGCATCGCTCGTTTCGCACCGCACCTCCAGGTCGCTGTTTCGGCCACTGGCCGCGCTCCCTTCCGGTGCCTCCCGGTTTTCGCTCAGAGCCATGCGGCCGAGTTAGCTCGTCCGCGCTATGCGCGAACATTGCGCGATTCTTTTGTGTGCTGTGGCGCATGGGTTAGGGGTACGTTAGGGGCTCTGCCCCGGGAAAATCACGGGGATCGGCGCGACAAGGCGGCGCAGATTTTTCGTGCAAGGCAAGGAGTCAAGGCGAAGGCGTACTGGAGGTACGTCGAGCCGCAGACGACGCGACATTGCGCGAAAAGGCAAGCCGTTCTGGCGCGAAGACCCCCGCGATTTTCCCGACCCGGCAGGGAGGTGAGGTTCCTGCACCTCCTGGTTTTCACTCAGAGCCATGCGGCCGAGTTAGCTCGTCCGCGCTATGCGCGAACATGGCGCGATTCTTTTATGCGGCCGCGGGTCGCATGGGCTTGGGCTACGTTAGGGGCTTTGCTCCTAAAACCCCACCAGGGAACTGAGTTCCCTGGACCTTCCATTTTTTGCCGCCCGCTTGCGTCAGGTCATGCGAACCATTTCATGCCGCAATCGATGCAGAATCCTCTTTTCTAACCTCGAAATATAACTCTGCGAAATCCCGAGCGTATCCGCGACCTCTTTCTGTGTCCGGCATTCTCCTCCGGCCAGCCCGAACCGAAGGCACATAATCCGCTGCTCGCGTCCCGTCAGCTTCTTCAGCGCATCGCGCAGCAGCTCCCGGTCCACGTCCTCCTCGATCGTGCGGTACACGTCGTCGTCGTCCGAGCCCAACACGTCCGACAGCAGCAGCTCGTTTCCGTCCCAGTCCGTGCTCAGCGGCTCGTCCAGCGATATGTCCTGCCGGCTTTTGCTGTTGCGGCGCAGGTACATCAGGATTTCGTTCTCGATGCATCGCGACGCATACGTCGCCAGCTTGATCTTTTTTCCCGGATCGAACGTATTGACGGCCTTGATCAGCCCGATCGTCCCAATCGAAATCAGATCCTCGATTCCCACATTTGTGTTTTCAAACTTCCTCGCGATAAACGCGACCAGCCGCAGGTTATGCTCGATCAGCGTCGCGCGGATTGCGCCGCTGTCCTGTTTCAGTTCCTGCACCAGCTTTTCTTCCTCCTCCCGTGAAAGCGGCGCGGGCAAGATGTCCGCGCCACCGATGTAATCCACCCGCCCCGGGAACCATTTCGACAGCCGGGACAGCGCAAAATCCCGCAGGTGCGAAAGCCACTTCATCTGCTCCTCCTTCCGGCGGCGAGCGCCGGGGGAATCAGCGCGTATCGGAGCGTCCCTTCCGGGGCGGCGGCGACGCACGCACTGACGGGGATACCGTTGATCAAAACCGCTTGCGGTTCAACGCAGGCAAGGCGCGCCCTGCCCGCGGCGGTTTCTACCCAGATTGCGCGCGCGCCCTCGCGCGGCGGCGCGGCCCCTGCCGGCACGACGATCACCGGCAGCAGCGTTCCGGGGTCGATCGCGCGGCAGCCGCTGTCGTAAATGGCGGGGACGCGCGTTTCCTTTCCGCCGCGCACGAGCGAAAGCTTCGCCTCCCTTGGCGCAGGCGCGCCGCGGCGTATTTGCAGGGCGCAAAGCGCCGCGCCGGATACGAACCCCGCCGTCAGCCAGGAAAGCCCCATCCGGTTCGCGCCGCCCGCCAGCAGCGCGCCCGTCCACACCGACGCGCACACGGCGGGCAGCTTCCTTTTGCCTGTGGCGATGAGAACCATCCCGGCGCAGACGGCTGCTTTTACGGGCAGCGACAGCATCGCGCCGCCCGCAGCCAGCGAGAGCAGCGCGCACAGCGCGCCGAACGCGGCGCCCGCAGCGATTCGCGCGCCCTTCGCCCGCACGCCGTGAAAGCGCGCGGCGAGAAAAAGAAGCGCCGCGTCGGCGCAGGCGTTTTTCAGCAGGAAAACCTCCGCGACCGGCACGCGACCGCCCCCTTTCGGAAACGGTTTCAGTGTAGCGGATCGTATCCGCCAAGACCGTTGAATTTCGCCGCGAAAAATGGGGGATTTTCGACACGCCTCGCGCGGCCGGGACGCGACTTTTTTTCTTTCCTTTTTCCCGGCGCTGCGCTATAATACAAACTGGTTTATTGTATTTTTGCGATATGAGGTTTTTTGCAATGGAAAAAGCGCTTTATCTTGGCAACGAGGCCGTGGCGCGCGGCGCGTGGGAAGCGGGCGTGAAGGTCTGCTCGAGCTATCCCGGCACCCCGTCGACGGAGATTACCGAAACCGTTTCGAAATATCCGGAAATTAACAGCGAATGGGCCACGAACGAGAAGGTGGCCATGGAAGTGGCCTACGGCGCGGCCGTCGGCGGCGCGCGGGCGATGACGTGCATGAAGCACGTCGGACTGAACGTCGCGGCCGATCCGCTCTTTACGGCGGCGTATACGGGCGTGAACGCCGGGCTTGTCGCCGTCGTGGCGGACGACCCGTTCATGTTCTCCTCGCAGAACGAGCAGGATACGCGCCTTTACGCGCGCAGCGCGCACGTGCCCATGCTGGAGCCTGCCGACGCGCAGGAATGCAAGGATTTTGTAAAGCTCGCCTTCGAGCTTTCCGAGGGGTACGATACGCCCGTTCTGCTGCGCCTGACCACGCGCATCGCGCACGCGCGCTCTTTGGTAACGCTCGGGGAACGCGCGGAGCGCGCGATTCTTCCTTATAAGAAGGATATGCGCAAATACGTCATGATGCCCGCGATGGCGCGCGGCCGGCATCTTATTGTGGAGGAGCGGGAAAAGAAACTCGGTGAAAACTGCAATAAAATGGAGATTAACCGCGCTGAATATCGTGATTTACGAATCGGTGTGGTGTGCGCTGGCGTGTGTTACCAGTATGTGCGCGAGGCTGCGCCGGAGGTTTCCATCTTTAAGGTCGGCATGAGCTATCCGCTGCCCGTTGCGGCGATTGCCGAATTTGCTGAAAAAGTCGAAAAGCTGATTGTGATCGAGGAGCTGGAGCCGTTCATGGAAAACCAGCTTCGGGCGCATGGAGTCGCCTGTTCGGGCAAGGATAAGACGGGGCTGCAGGGCGAGCTTTCCGTGCTGAAAATCCGCGAAATTCTCACGGGCGAAAAGGCGAATCCGCCCCGACTGCCCGTGATGCCCGGCCGTCCGCCGGCATTGTGTCCGGGCTGCCCGCACCGGGTGACGTTTCAGCAGCTGAAGAAGCGCGGTCTGACCGTCTTCGGCGATATCGGCTGCTACACGCTCGGCGCGCTGCCGCCGCTTTCCAGCCTGGATACGTCGCTTTGCATGGGCGCGTCCATCGGCATGGCCTTCGGCATGGAAAAGGCGCGCGGGAAGGAATTCAGCCGCCATGCCGTCGCCGTCATCGGCGACAGCACGTTTATGCATTCCGGCATCACGCCGCTCATCGACGCGTGCTATAACGGCGGCACGATCACCGTGCTCGTGCTCGATAACCGCATCACCGGCATGACGGGCCATCAGGAGAACCCGGCCAGCGGCTTTAACATCCACGGCGAGCCCGCCCCGGCGCTCGATCTGGAAGCGCTTTGCCGCGCATGCGGCGCGGCGAGCGTCCGCACGGTCGATCCGTTCGACGTGAAGGCGTTCGACGCGGCGCTGGAGGAGGAGCTTGCCCGCGAGGCGGTTTCCGTGCTGATCGTAAAGCGGCCGTGCGTGCTTTTGAAGGGGGAGCGGAAATGAAAAAGGATATCATCATCGTCGGCGTGGGCGGGCAGGGCATTCTGCTGGCCAGCCGCGTGCTGGGCAGGCTTGCGATGGACGCGGGGCTGGATATCAAGGTCAGCGAGGTGCACGGTATGTCGCAGCGCGGCGGCGACGTAATCACGCACGTGCGCGTGGGCGAGAAGGTGCTCTCTCCGCTTGTCACAGAGGGCGAGGCGGACGCGATCCTTTCCTTCGAGCTGATGGAAGCGGCGCGGGCGCTGCCTTTCCTTCGGGAGGGCGGACGCATCGTCGTCAACAGCCAGAAGATCGAGCCGGTAACGGTCAAAATCGGCGCGGCGGAATACCCCGAGGGCATCGACGCGCTGCTGCGCAGCCGCGGGCGGGTGCTGGAATTCGACGCGCGCGCCGTCGCGGCGGAATGCGACGCGCCCAAGTCCGTCAACATCGCGCTGCTCGGCGCGTTCGCGGCGGGGGAGAGCTTTACGCAGGAGGCGTGGCTTGCGGCCGTCGAGGCCTGCGTGCCGCCGAAAACCATCGAAGCCAACCGCTGGGCGTTCCTGGCCGGCTGGCAGCTGGGAGAGAAGGCGTAATGGAGCAATACAGGCTCACAAGGCTGGAGATTGATCTGGACGTGATTGCGCGCAACGCGCGGTATCTGCGCGCGAAAACGCCGGCGGGCGCGAAGATGATGGCCGTCGTCAAGGCGGACGCGTACGGGCACGGCGCGGTCGAGGTTTCGCGTGCGGCGCTGGCAAACGGCGCGGACGCCCTGGCCGTCGCTATCCCGGAGGAAGGCGCCGCGCTGCGCGAGGCGGGCATTGAAGCGCCGGTTCTCGTCCTCGGCGGGGTCAACGCCGCCGGGGCGGAGGCGGACGTTCAATTCGGGTTGACACAGACGGTGTACGATGAGCGGACGGTGGAGAATCTGCAGTCGGCCGCGCAGCGGCTGGGGAAGACGGCGGCCGCGCATCTGAAAATCGACAGCGGCATGGGGCGCATCGGCGTGCGGACGGAAGAAGAAGCGCGCCGCGTGCTCGCGGCAATCGAGGCCGCGCCGCGCGTGAAGCTGACCGGAGCGTTTACGCATTTCGCCACGGCAGACGAGACCGGCGGCGAGGCGTTCGAGCGGGAGCAGCACGAACGGTTCATGGCGCTCGCGGGGCCGGTAAAGGCTGCGCATCCGGAAATTCTGCTGCACTGCGCAAACAGCGCCGCCATGCTGCGCGCGCCGCAGTACGCGCACGATATGGTGCGCGCGGGCGTGGCGCTGTACGAGAACCCGCGCTTTCCCGGCGGGGAAGGGGAGGGGCTCGGCGAGGCGATGCGCTGGGTGACGGAGGCGGCGTACGTCAAAACCGTCGCGCCCGGCGAGACGATCGGCTACGGCCGCGCGTTTACCGCGCAGAGGCTCACGCGCGTGATGACCGTCGAGGTCGGCTACGCGGACGGCTATCCGCGCCGGATGGGCAACAGAGCGTACGCGCTGGTGCGCGGGCAGCGCGCGCCGGTGATCGGCCGCGTGTGCATGGATCAGGCGATGCTCGACGTGACGGAAATTCCGCTCGCGCAGGCGGGGGACGAGGTCGTCCTCCTGGGCGCGCAGGGCGCGCAGAAAATTACGATCCGTCAGCTGGCGGAATGGATGGACGTGATCGATTACGAGGCGATGCTCGCGCCGTCCAGGCGCGTGCCAAG
Organism: uncultured Clostridia bacterium; assembly: GCA_934615235.1. GTDB lineage: Bacteria > Bacillota > Clostridia > Christensenellales > Aristaeellaceae > Aphodomonas. Next base: position 2,324 of record CAKTTL010000083.1, on the reverse strand, counting down.
GGTATACATGAAACAGGGGGATTGATTACCGATGAAAAACAACAGACTGCTCAAAACGGCGCTGTCCATCCTTGGCTACGAAGTGATCTTCGGGGTGGCCGGGCTGATGCTGACTTCCTCGCTGTCCGCCGCGAGCGCGGCGCTGCGAATGCCGCTGGTGGGACTGATTATCGCGGCGGCGTGGGCGCTGGTGGCGCTGGGCGGCGCGGCGCAGGGCGAAACCGACTACACCATGACCGAGACGCTCGACAAGCTGGCGAAAAAGAACGGCTACGTGCCCTCCGCGGACGAGAAAGCCAAGCGCTTTTCCCGCGGGCGCGTGGTGCTGGGCGCTGCGCTGGGCGGGCTGCTGCTGTTCGCGGCGGCGCTGTGCGTGGCCGTGACGGCGCAGCCGTATGCGTATTCGCTGCAGGATACGCCTTCCTGGCTGAACAGCTACATGGCGCGCCCCGAGATCGGGAACGCCGTGGCGTATATGCAGGGGACGGTCGTAAAGGCCGCGTGGACGGATTACGTCCGCGTGGGCGTGCGCTTCGCGCTGTTCCCGTATGTGAGCCTGCTGGGAGAGATGACGGACGCGGCGTCGCTCCTGTTCGACCGGGTGAGCCCGCTCGTTTCCCTGCTGCTTCCGGCGTGCTATGCGATCGGCTATCAGTTCGGTCCGCAGCGCTACGCGCGGACAAAGAAAGCCATCGAAGAAGCGAAGAGCCGCCCGCGCAAGCGCCTGAAGAAGGAAGCCAGGCAGCGCCTGGCGGGGAAGAAGCCGGAAAAGAAGGAACTGATCTAATTTCGTTCGGAATCCAATTTATATAACCAATTGAATACGGGAGGAAAAAACTATGTCCAAGATGTTTGAAATGGCGAAGGAACAGTACGCCGCCATCGGCGTAGACGTAGAGAAGGCGATGGAGCAGCTGGCGAAGGCGCCGCTGTCCATTCATTGCTGGCAGGGCGACGACGTGCTCGGCTTCGAGGGCGGCGAGACGCTGACCGGCGGCATCCAGGCGACGGGCAATTATCCGGGCAGAGCCCGGAATATCGCAGAACTGCGCAGCGATATGGAAAAGGTGCTTTCGTATGTTCCCGGCGCGAAAAAGGTGAACCTGCACGCCAATTACCTCGACAGCAGCAAGCCCGTCGCGCGCGACGAGCTGGAACCGCGCCATTTTGAATCCTGGGTGGAGTGGGCCAACGCGCTGGGTATCGGCCTGGATTTTAACACCACCTTCTTCTCCTCGCCCCTGAGCGAGAACGGCTCCCTCACCAATCCGGACGAGGGCCTGCGCGCCTTCTGGATCCGCCATGCCAAGTGCGTGCGCGATATCGCGGAATACTTCGGCCGCAGCACCGGCAAGACCTGCGTGACGAACCACTGGATTCACGACGGCGAGAAGGAAGTGCCGATCGATACCGTCGGCCCGCGCATGCGGCTCATTGACAGCCTGAACCAGATTTTCGCCGAGAAGAAGAATCTTGAATATACGCGCGACGCGCTGGAGTCGAAGCTGTTCGGCATCGGCAGCGAATCGTATGTGCCCGGCTCGAACGAGTTCTACTGGGCCTATGTCGTGCAGCACCCCGAGCTGCTCATCACCATGGACGCGGGCCACTTCCATCCGACCGAGCTGATTTCCAGCAAGATCAGCACGGTGCTGTGCTTCGCCGAGAAGATGCTGCTGCACGTCAGCCGCCCCGTCCGCTGGGACAGCGACCACGTCGTGCTGCTGGATGACGAAACGCGTCAGATTATGCGGGAAGTTGTTCGCGCGGACGCGCTGGAGCGCGTTTATATTGCGCTCGATTACTTCGACGCGTCCATTAACCGCGTCATCGCGTGGACGGTTGGCGCGCGGAACGCGCGCAAAGCGCTCCTCGCCGCCCTCCTTGAACCTGTCGCGACGCTGAAAAAACTGGAGGCCGAGGGCGACCGCAGTTCCCGTCTGGCGCTGCAGCAGGAGCTGCTTACGATGCCTATGGGCGCTGTGTGGGATGAATTTTGCGAACGACAGGACGTCCCGGTTGGCACAAAATGGCTGGAAGACGCTAAAAAATACGAACAGGAAATCACGATTAAAAGATAACGTTCGTGTTTCACAAAAACACTGAAAAAATAAAGAAAAAATGCGAAAAAAGGGTTGACAAAAAACGCGTCCGGGTGTATTATATCTGAGCACCCGGACGTGAGACAAAAACCTCACAGAACGGCGCGAGGGCGGTCCTTGAAAACGATACAGGAAGCAAGAGAGAAAAGAGACAGTCAATTCGCTGAGAGCATTACGAGGCTGAGAAATCAGTCTTGAAATGATAACAGGATTCAACGCAAG
>CAKTTL010000082.1 GCA_934615235.1 uncultured Clostridia bacterium | reverse complement strand
GTTCCCTGGTGGGGGTTTTAGGGGGCAAAGCCCCCTAACGTCTCCCCGACCCCGTGCGCGGCAGCGCACAAAAGCACCGCGCAATGTTCGCGCGAAGCGCGAACGAGCCGGAAACGCCGCGCTCTATTTAGAAACCCCATGCTGGGAGGTGTAGGAACCTCAGGTTCCTGCCGGGGTATTAGGGGCGGAGCCCCTAACGTCCCCCTCGTTCCCTAATCAGACTTATTTACGGAGGAAGCGCCATGCTTTTTAACTCCCTAAATTATCTCGTGTTTTTCCCGATCGTTCTGCTGCTTTATTTCGTGCTGCCCAAGAAGGTTCGCTATTTGTGGCTGCTCGGGGCGAGCTATTACTTTTACGCCTGCTGGAACGCGAAATACGCGCTGCTGCTGCTGTTCTCCACGGGCGTGACGTATGCGAGCGGGCTGCTCATTGCTTCCGCGCGAAAGCGCGGCCAGAAAACGAAAATGAAACTGTGGGTTGCGTGGAGTTTCGTGATCAACCTCGCAATTCTCGCGGTTTTCAAATATTCCGGCTTTGTGGCGGAGAACGTGAACGCGCTGATGGCCGCGCTCGGCTCATCCGCGCGGATGGGCGCGCCGGACGTGCTGCTGCCGGTTGGCATCTCGTTCTATACGTTCCAGGCGCTGAGCTATACGATGGACGTGTACCGCGGCGAGCTGCCGGAGGAGCGCAACTTCTTCATGTACGCGCTGTACGTTTCGTTCTTCCCGCAGCTGGTGGCGGGGCCGATCGAGCGCTCGACGAGCCTGCTGCCGCAGCTGAAGCAGCCGCATGATTTCGACGTGAAGCGCGCGCGGCGCGGCCTGCTGCTGATCGCGTGGGGCCTGTTTATGAAGATGGTCGTCGCGGATAACCTTTCGCCGCTGGTGACGGAAGTGTACACGCATTTCGCCGACCATGCCGGCAGCGAAATCGCGCTGGCGACGATCCTGTTCGCGTTCCAGATTTACTGCGACTTCGCGGGATATTCGACGATCGCCATCGGCAGCGCGGACGTGCTGAGCATAGACCTGATGCGAAACTTCCGCCAGCCGTACATGGCCGCGAGCGTGCGCGATTTCTGGCGCAGGTGGCATATCTCGCTGACGACGTGGTTCACCGATTACCTCTACATTCCGCTGGGCGGCAACCGCCGGGGTAAAGCCCGCAAGGCGCTGAACGTGATGATCGTCTTCCTCGTGAGCGGCCTGTGGCACGGCGCGAACTGGACGTACGTCCTCTGGGGCGCGCTCAACGGACTGCTCATCGTGCTGGGCGAATGGACGCTGCCCGCGCGCAACGCGGTCTGGAAAGCGCTGCATGTGAACCCGGAAGGCGCTTTGCGCCGCCTGATCGGCCGTATCTGCACGTTCGCGATGATCTGCGTGACGTGGGTGCTGTTCCGCGCGCAGACGGTGGGCGACGCTTTTGCGATGCTCTCCGCCGTGTTCACCCGCTTCAACTGGCAGGGCGTGACGGCGTGGGTTTCCGGCTGGGGGCTGCAGACGCAGCTGGTGTGCCTTGCTTCCCTCGTCGTGCTGATGGCTGTGGACGCGCTGATGGCGCGCGGGGCGAACGTGCCCGAAAAGCTGCAGGCGAGCGCGTTTCCGGTGCGCTGGGTCGTGTACCTCGCGCTGCTGTTCGTGCTGATCGTCTTTGGCGTGTACGGCAGTCTGTACGCGTCGACGCAGTTCATCTATTTCCAGTTCTAAAAGGAGGCGATCGGCATGAAAAAAACGGTTGGGTTTCTGCTGAAGGCGGCGCTGGTATTCTGCCTGGTCGTCGGGTTTGTGTTCGGCATTGTGATGCCGCAGTATCGATACAACTATAACGCGTCGCTCATCGATAAAGAGGCGCGCCTGAAATCGCTCGACGAGCCGAAGATTGTCCTGGTGGGCGACAGCAACGTGGCATTCGGCTTCAACTCGCAGATGCTGGAAGAGGCGATGGGCATGCCGGTGGTCAACATGGGGCTGCACGGCGGGCTGGGCAACGCTTTCCTCGAGCAGGCGGCCATTCAGAACGTGACGGCGGGCGACCTGTACATCATCTGCCACACCGATTTTAACGACAACGACGAAATCGTCCGCGAAGACCCGACGCTGGCGTGGTTGACGCTGGAAAACCACTTCGATCTGTGGAAGCTGATGCGCCGCAAGGATATTCCGACGATGGCCGGGAGCTTCACGAGCTACCTGAAAAAGGCGCTCAACCTCTGGCTGACCGGCACGGGCAATCAGGATACCGGCGACGCGTACAGCCGCACCGCGTTTAACGCGTACGGCGACGACGCGTACCCGCGGCCATACGTCGAGCATAACGAGTTTTTCCCGCACCCGGTCGATTTCACGCAGCAGACCGTGCCGGAAATCGGCAAGGCGACGGTGAACCGGCTGAACGAACTGCACCGGTATCTCAAATCGAAGGGCGCGACGATGCTCATCGCCGCTTACCCGATTGCCTACGGCGAATACACGCCGCTGATGAGCGACTATCAGGCGTTTGAGGACGAGCTAATCGAAAAGCTCGACTGCCCGGTTATTTCCTCCTACAGCGACTACATGTACGATTACGATTATTTCTACGACACCGTCTATCACCTTGTCGACGACGGCGTGGAGATGCGCACCAGCCAGCTGATTTCCGACTTGGAGTGGTACTACGAAGTAAAGGACGAAATGTGGCCCGAGGAGTAAGGGAGAGGGGAAGGGGAAGGCGTGCTTTTTGGGGGAGGAACCTTCTTTCTGGGGAAAGAAGGTTCCCCACGGCACTTAATCGTCGCATGCTCCCTACCGGTCGCCTGCTCGTTTCGTGCCGCGCCTCCGGCTCGCTGAATCGGCCACTGGCCGCGCTCGCCTTCGGCGCCCCCAAACCCCTCTTCTAAGAAAGCCGCTTTTAGCGCTTTTGATTGTTTGCTTGTTTCGTGCCGCGCCTTCTTCTAAGAAAGCCGCTTTTTCGCTCAAAAGAAACGTTGCCGCGCGAATTTGTTTTTGTTTTTGAGGGCATTTTTTGCCCTTTCTTTTTTTTACAAAAGTATGAAAAATGCTCCCTTTCGGGTTGACAAGTTTCTTGCCGGACAGTAAAATAAATCTGTTAAGCTTGGCTGCATAGGCCGGATGTTTGAAAAGGGTGTGGGCGCGTGCCGGCGAGGCCGGACAGATGCCCTCATGATAGATACAACCAAATACAACCTTGTATTGGCGTACCCTTCTTTTGAGCAATCTGTACTGTGCCGGGCTTAAAGCTCGGTTATTTTTTTGCAATCAGGAATTCATTTTGAAGGAGGTATCAGCGGAAGGTGGCACTATGGATTATCCTGGCAGCGCTGGTCGGGCTCGCGCTGGGCGCGTTCGCCGGCTATAAATATCGCAAGGACGCCACGGAAAAGCAGATCGGGCGCACGGAAGAATACGCGAAAAACCTGCTGGAAGAGGCGCAGCGAAGAGCAGAGGAAAACAAAAAAGAGAAGATTCTGGAAACGAAAGAAGAAATTCTCAAACTCAAAAACGAACTGGACAAGGAAATTCGCGATCGCCGCAACGAGCAGCAGCGCAACGAGCGCCGTCTCGCGCAGCGAGAGGAAACCATCGATAAGAAGCTTGACAACCTGGAACTGCGCGAGGACGCGCTGGACAAGAAGCAGACGGAAATCAACGGCCTGCACAAGGAGGCCGAGGATCTCGTCGCCAAGCAGCAGGCCGAAATGGAGCGCATCGGCGCGATGACGCAGGACGAAGCGCGCCAGATGCTCGTCTCCCGCATCCAGAAGGATGCGTATCACGACGCCGCCGTGCTTGTGCGCGATATCGAGCAGAACGCCAAGGAAGAGGGCGAAAAGAAAGCCCGCAACATTATCGCGCTGGCCATTCAGAAATGCGCCGCCGACCATGTGGCCGAGACAACCGTTTCCGTGGTCAACCTGCCCAACGAGGATATGAAGGGCCGCATCATCGGCCGCGAAGGCCGCAACATTCGCGCGCTCGAAACCGCGACGGGCGTCGATCTGATCATCGACGACACGCCCGAGGCCGTTATCGTCTCCGCGTTTGATCCGGTTCGCCGCGAGGTGGCCCGTCTGGCGCTGGAGCGCCTGATTCTCGACGGCCGCATCCATCCCGCCCGCATCGAGGAAATGGTCGAGAAGGCGCAGAAGGACGTGGATCAGCAGATTCAGGAAGCCGGCGAACAGGCCATTTTCGAAACCGGTCAGCACGGCATCCATCGCGAGCTGGTCAAGCTCCTGGGCCGCATGCGCTATCGCACCAGCTATGGCCAGAACGTGCTCAAGCACTCCGTCGAGGTCAGCCATCTGGCCGGCGTGATGGCCGCCGAGCTCGGCGCCGACGTACAGCTTGCCAAGCGCGCCGGTCTTCTGCACGATATCGGCAAGGCCGTCGACCATGAAGCCGAGGGCACGCACGTGCAGCTGGGCGCGGAGCTTGCGCGCAAGTATCACGAAAGCCCCGACGTGGTCAACGCTATCATGGCGCACCACAACGACGTCGAACCCGCCACGGTTGAAGCCGTGCTCGTTCAGGCGGCGGACGCAATCTCCGCCGCGCGTCCGGGCGCGCGCCGCGAGTCGCTGGAGAATTACATCAAGCGGCTTGAAAAGCTCGAAGAGATCTGCAATTCCTTCCCGGGCGTGGAAAAGTGCTACGCCATCCAGTCCGGCCGCGAGGTGCGCATCATGGTCAAGCCCGAGGACGTTACCGACATCGGTACCACCGTCATGGCCAAGGAAATCGCCAAGCGCATCGAACACGAGATGGAATATCCGGGACAGATCAAGGTCAACGTTATCCGCGAAACGCGGGCCGTGGACTTTGCGAAATAAGAGAAGACAAAATTTTTGCAAGGGGAACCCTCTTTCGGGAGAAAGATGGTTCCCCTTGCGCTCCCTTCCGGGAAAGCCGTTTTTGGGGGGCGAAAAAAGAGGAGGGAAGGAACATGATGTATCATGGAAGCGCGGCGGCGGGGATTCAAACGCTGCAGGCGCGGGGAGAAAAGCGGGTGGTTTACCTGACGGACAACTATGTTTACGCGCTGTTTTATCTGCGCGACCCGCAGATTGATTTTGTAACCTGCGGGGTTACGCGCGACGGAACCGTCTGCTATGAAGAGCGATTCTCCGATCAGATTCGAACGCTGTATGCCGGGCGGAGCGGGTGGATTTACCGCTGCGAGGAAAGCGCGCAGATGGAAAAGACGCGCGTTCCGGGCATCTGGGTGAGCCGCGAGGATGTGCCGGTGGCGGGCGCGGAATACATTGCCGACGCATACGAAGCGATTGCGCCGTATCTTGCCGACGGGAAGATTCGCGTTCGGGCCTTTGAGACGCTTTCCGCGCAGGAGCGCGCCGGGAACGACGGCGCGATTGCGGAGTACATCCGAAACAGCGGCATCATACGGGAAACGTCGCCGCGCGCAGCTTTTTATCGCGAACGTTTTCCTGCGGCATGGGAGCAGGCGAAGCGGGATTAGCGGACGCTGCCTCTCCGCCCTCTTGCCTTTTTGGCGCTTTAATGGTATGATCAACCCGAATTAGACCGCAATAACGACAAAGGGGTTTATTCTTTTGATGAACGACAGCGTAATGCTTGAAAGGCTCAAATCTGTCCGCTGCTTCCTGCTGGATATGGACGGCACGTTTTATCTGGGAGACAATCTGATCGACGGTTCGCTGGACTTTCTGGAATGCCTGCGCCGGACGGGGCGGCAGGCGGTTTTCCTGACGAACAACTCGTCCAAGAGTCGCGAAATTTATGTTGAGAAGCTCAAGCGGCTGGGCGTGACGGAGCCGTTTCTGCGGGTTTATTCTTCCTCGCTTGCGACGGGGCGCTACGTGCTGGAACACTTCAGGGGCAAGAAGGCGTTTCTGCTGGGGAATGAGGCGCTTCGCGCCGAACTGACCGGCATGGGCGTCGCCATCGACGACGAGCGGCCCGATTATGTGATTATCGGCTTCGATACGACGCTGGACTATGCGAAGATGACGCGGGTATGCGATCTGGTGCGCGCGGGGCTGCCTTACGTGGCCACGCATCCGGACTTCAACTGCCCGACCGAGACGGGCTTCATCCCGGATATCGGCGCGATTATGGCGTTCATCGAGGCGAGCGCGGGGCGCAGGCCGGATATTATCATCGGCAAGCCTTACGCGGGCATCGTCGAGGGTGTGCTGGAATACACGGGCCTGACCTGCGGCGAATGCGCGATGGTCGGCGACCGGCTGTATACGGACGTCGCCACGGGCGTGAACTTCGGCATGACGGCCATTCTGGTGCTCTCGGGCGAGGCGACGATGAAGGACCTGGAAACCTCGCCGGTTCAGCCGAACCTGATTTTCAACCGCCTTGCGGAAATGATACCGTATCTGGAGGGATAAGCGATGAAAGCGATTATTCTGGCCGCGGGAAAGGGCACGCGCCTGCACAGCGCCGAGGCGGAAATGCCCAAGGCTCTGCACGATCTGCGGGGCAGGCCGCTGATCAGCTACGTGCTGGAGAACCTCGATTTCCTGCAACCGAAGGACATCATCATCGTCGTGGGCTTTCTGGGCGATAAGGTAAAGGCCGCGCTGGGCGATCAATACCGCTACGTTGAGCAGAAGGAGCTCAACGGCACGGCGCGCGCCACGATGTGCGCGGAGCCGCTGCTTGCGGGCAACACGGAGCCCGTGCTCGTCTGCTACTGCGACATGCCGTTCCTGCGCCGCGAGACGTATCAGAAGATGTTCCGCGTGCACGAGGAGACCGGCGCGGGCAACACCGTGCTCTCGGCGCGCATTCACCCCATTCCGGCTTACGGCCGGCTGATTCGCGACGCGTCCGGCGCGCTGGCGGATATTATCGAAGATTCCGCCTGCACGCCCGAGCAGAAGCGGATCGATGAGGTGAACGTGGGCATTCAGGTGCTCGACGGGGCGCGGATGTGGGACTGGCTGCGCCAGGTGAACAACGAAAACCCCAAGCGTGAATACTATCTCACCGGCCTTGTGCGCGTGCTGCACGAGGCGGGCGTGAAGCAGGCGACGGTCGAACTGGAAGATCTGACCGAGACGGCGGGCGTGAACAGCCCGGAGGATCTCGCCGCCGCCGAACGGCTGCTGGACGCGCGCGCGCGGAAAAAGCAGGCATGATCAAGCCCGTGCGATATAAATGCCTCGTGCTCGATCACGACGACACCGTCGTCAACAGCACCGCGACGATCCATTATCCGTCGTTTGTCAAGTTCATGAAAGCGTATCGCCCCGACGAGATCCCGACGATTGAAAAGTACCTGTTCGATAACTTTCAGGGGCTGACGCACTTTTTCCATGAGATCATGCGCTTCACGCCCGAAGAAGAAGCGGCGCAGTACGCCTGCTGGGCGGACTACGTGGAAACGCACGTGCCGCCCGCGTTCGACGGCATGGCGGATTTTCTGGCGCGCTATCGCGCGGCGGGCGGGCATATCTGCGTCGTTTCGCATTCGCTGCGCAAGAATATCCTGCGCGATTACCGCGAAAACGGCCTGCCCGAGCCGGAGATGATCTTCGGCTGGGACGAACCGGAGGAGATGCGCAAGCCCTCGCCCGGCCCGCTGCGGGCGATCATGCAGGCGTTCTCGCTCAATCCCTCCGATTTGCTGATGGTGGACGACCTGAAGCCCGGCAAGGATATGGCCGACGCGTGCGGCGTGGATTTCGCCGCCGTCGGCTGGGGCACGTACGTGTCGGAAATCGCCGCGTTCATGCGCGCGCAGAGCCGCATCTACTGCGAAACGCTGCAGGATCTGGAAACCCTGATTTTTTCATAAGAAAAAGAAGCGGATTTGAACCCCTCCCGGAGATCAAATCCGCTTCATATTTTTGAGAAAAAGCGGCTTTCTTCGAAAAGGGGGTCTGGGGGAGAAACCTTCTTTCTCCAGAAAGAAGGTTTCTCCCCCAGAAAATCGTCCCCCCGTTCCCGTTCTCTCGTTCCCCGTTTCCCTCACCCGGCGCTGCGCGACCGGACGCCGAGCGTGATTGCGTAGCCTGCTGCGAGGATGAGAACGATTGTCGCGCCGGAGGCCGTGCCCCAGGCGAACGAGAGGAGGAGCCCGACGATTGAGCAGGCGAGCGCCAGCAGGACCGAGAGCAGATGATAGCGGCGCACGTTTCGGGCAAGGTTGCGCGCCGACGCGGCGGGCAGGACGAGCATCGCGTTGAGCATCAGCGTGCCGACCCAGCGGATGGAGAGCATCACCACGACGGCCAGCAGACAGGCGAACGCCGTTTCCAGCAGGCGCGTGCGCACGCCGCGGCTGGAGGCGACTGGCCCTGAGATGCTGCTGAGCAGCATGGGATTGTAAAAGAACGCCCAGAACAGCAGCGTCGCGCCCAGCAGCACGGCCGCCATGGCGATGTCGCCCGACTCGATGGCGAGCAGATCGCCGATGAGATAGCCGGAATACTTCGCAAAGCCGCCGTTGCGCGAGAGCAGCACCACGCCCAGCGCAAGGCCTGTCGAGGAGAAAACGCCGATGGTCGTGTCCGTCGAGGCCGCGCCGCGCCCTTTGACGTAGCATAGCAGCAGCGCATAGGCCAGCCCGTAGAGGATCATCGCCCAGGCCGGCGTCTGGATGCCCAGCATGATGCCCAGCGCAATGCCCGTAATGGCCGAATGGCCAAGCGAATCGGAGAAAAACGCCATGCGGCCGTCTACGGCCATGGTGCCGAGCAGACCGTAGAGCGGCGCAATCAGCAGTACGGCGCACAGCGCCGTGCGCATAAACCCGTATGCCGTCCAGCCCCAGAGAAAATCGCTAAGGAACGTCATCCCTTCGCCCCCTCTCCATGCAGGTGGTGATGATCGACGTGCGCGTGGTGATCCGGCACCGCTTCCTCTACCGCAACGCCCGGGAACACCGCGCGGAAGGTTTCGCTCGCGAAAACCTCCTGCGGCGGGCCGAACGCCAGCAGCCGCCGGTCGATGAGCGCCGCCTTGTCCGCATAGCGGCGGACAAAGGAAAAATCATGCGAGATGAGCAGGATGCTGATGTCATACTCGCTGCGGAGCATGTCCAGGCGGTGGTAGAACGCCGCGAGCCCTTCCGCGTCCATGCCGCTGACAGGTTCGTCCAGCAGCAGCAGGTCGGGCATCGGCGTGAGCGCCAGAGCGAGCAGCACGCGCTGCGTTTCGCCGCCCGAGAGCGCGCCGACGCGCCGGTCGATCAGCTGCTCCGCGCCCGCGCGGGAGAGCGCTTCCAGAACGGCCTCGCGCTCCTTTTTGCGCGGCGGCAGAAAGGCCGGCATGCGCGAAAGCGCCGCGCGGAAAAAGTCCAGCACCGTCGCCGGGGCCAGCCGTTCCGCCGCCAGATACTGCGGAACATAGCCGATGCGCGGCTTCCCGACGCGCGTGCCCGTCGCATCGGAAAACGTGATCTCGCCGCGATAGGGGATCTGGCGCAGAAGCGCCTTGAAAAGCGTCGTCTTGCCCGCGCCGTTGGGACCGATGATCGCCGTCATTTCGCCGCAGTGCAGGTGCATCGAGACGTCCTCGAGCACATCCAGCCCCTCGAGCGAGACGGTGAGATGTTTGAACTGCGTGCAGCACGCGCCGCAGCAGGACGGACGGGGAAAATCGTATTTCATTCAAGCGCCTCCAGAAGCGTCGAAAGGTTCTGGCGCATGATGCGCAGATACGCGTCGGTGTCGTCCGGGTCGGCTTCGCCGGAAACGACCGGATCGAGCAGGTAAACCGGCAGACCCGTTTCGCGGGCGATCAGGTCGATCGATTCGTCCGTGTACTGCGGTTCGGCAAAGAGCGCGCAGACGTCCTTCTTGCGGATGATCTGCACCGTTTCGGCGATTTCGCGCGCGGACGGCGCGTCGCCCTCCTCGTGCTGGACGACGGCGGCGACGGTCAGATCGAACTCCGCGGCGTAATAATCGAACGCTTCATGAAAGGTGACGATGCTTTTGCCCGCGCAGGGCGCGAGCGCGGCGGCCGTTTCTTCCTTCAGCTCGCGCAGCTTGGCGGTGTACGCGGCGCAGTTGGCCGCATATTCGTCCGCATGCGCGGGATCGGCTGCGGCAAGCCCGGCGGCGATGTTCTCCGCCTCGCGTATCGCGCCGGAAACGCCGACCCAGACGTGCGGGTTCCATTCGTCCTCATGGCCGGGCAGCAGCTCGATTCCCTCCGCCGCTTCGATCACCGTGCCTTTCAGCTGCGGCAGCAGCTTTTCCAGGAACGATTCCAGCCCCGCGCCGTTGGCGAGAATCACGTCCGAATCGGCCAGCGTGCGGCGTTCCATGGAGGTGATCTGGTAATCGTGCAGGCAGCCCGCCGTGGGCGGGGCGAGACAGGTTACGCTTACCCCTTCCACCCCGCGGCAGACGTTGATGGCCGCGAGATAGATCGGGTAGAAGGTGGCGGTAACGGTCAGCCCGTCCGCCGCGGCGCAGCCGCCCGTAAACAGACAGAGAAACAAAACGAGACAAATCAGCTTTTTATGCAATGAAAAGTTCCTCCTTTAACAGGTACGTCTGATTATACACAACAGGGGGCGTTTCGTCACGCTTTTTTGGTCGCTTGACAAATTATGCCGCGCAATGTACTATCTAAATAAGAAAAATCCATAAAAGGGGGACTCGTACGTGAAGAAAATCATCGCCATGCTGCTGGCTGTGTGCATGACGTTTTGCGCATGCGCGCTTGCGGATGAGGACGCGGTCGACCTTTCTCTGATCGACGTGAAGGAGCGCGGCACGCTGCGCGTGGGCATGGATAAGGATTACGCCCCGTTCTGCCTGATCGACGAAACGAATGAATACACGGGCTTCGACGTGGACTTCGCCTACGCGATCTGCGACGCGCTGGATGTGGCGCTGGAAATCGTGCCGCTGGAATGGAGGGACAGCCGCGCGGCGCTGGAAGAGGGCCGGGTCGATATGCTGATGGGCGGCCTGGCGCAGACGGACGACGATTATCTGCGATACAGCTACCCCTATATCGAAACGAAGACCGTGATCGCGGTGAAGGGCGATTCCGGGCTGGAGACGATGGACGCGCTCAAGGGCAGGACGATCGGCCTGCGCGAGGGCGCGTGCGAGAAGGAAGTGCTGGAGGAAAACCCGGAGTTCTACCAGACGCTGAGCGCGGCGTATTCGTTCCCGACGGAGTATGAGCTGCTCAACACAGTGGAGAACGGCAAGGTGGACGCGGCGCTGGTGGACGCGCTGGTCGCGCAGGTGCGGATCGACGAGGGCGCGAACCTGAAGACGATCGAAGGGCCGGAGGCTGTGTGGCAGCTGACGGCGGCGTTCCCGGCGGGGAGCGCGGCGCTTTGCGGCGCGGTGAACGAGGCGATGGTGACGCTGGCGTTTAACGGCGTGCTCAGCGATATGGCGGCGGATTGGTTTGGAAGCGATATTACGATTCTGGCGCGTTATCTGGTGGAAGCGGAAGAAAGCGGGGAAGAGTAACGCAAGCGCCGGGCTAAAGGTGGGAGGTGCAGGAACCTCAGGTTCCTGCCGGGGTATTAGGGGCGGAGCCCCTAACGTAGCCCTAGCTCAAGCGGCCCGCGGCCGCAAAAAGAACCGCGCAATGTTCGCGCGGAACGCGCGGACGAGCAGACAGGGCCGCATGGTTTTGAGCAAATACTGGAAGGTCCAGGAAACTCAGTTTCCTGGTGGGGTATTAGGGGCGGAGCCCCTAACGTAACCCCATCCCTGCGCGGCCTGCGGCCGCAAAAAGAACCGCGCAATGTTCGCGCGGAACGCGCGGACGAGCAGGCAGGGCTGCATGGTTTTGAGCAACTACTGGGAGGTGCAGGAACCTCAGGTTCCTGCCGGGGTATTAGGGGCAAAGCCCCTAACGTAACCCCATCCCTGCGCGGCCTGCGGCCGCAAAAGGAATCGCGCAATGTTCGCGCGGAACGCGCGGACGAGCAGACAGGGCTGCATGGTTTTGAGCAACTACTGGGAGGTGCAGGAACCTCAGGTTCCTGCCGGGGTGTTAGGGGCGGAGCCCCTAACGTAACCCATCCCTGTGCGGCCCGCGGCTGCATGCAGCAAAAATCCATAAAGAATAGAACCGGAGACGAAAACACGTCTCCGGTTCGCTGTATTATTGCCTTCGATCCTCATATATCAACCTGTTTCAGGTTAAAAGTCAATAATCTAAAACAGGTTAATTCATACTATCCCCGGTGATGTGAATGAAATACCCTCGGATTCGCGATTTACGGGAAGACCATGACTGGAACCAGACGCAGGTCGCAAAAAAGCTTGGAATGAGCCAGACGGGCTACTCCAAATATGAAACGGGCGAAAACGACATTCCCACGCAGGTTCTGATCGCGCTTGCGCGCATTTATGGCACCAGCGTTGATTACCTGCTGGGCGAGACGAAAAACCCCGAACGATACCCGGAATAGCCAGGGTGTATCTGAAAAATCCCCTGAGACTCCATCACGGCGTCTTTCCGCCATTTCCGCGTCGGAAAGCTTGGGGCAATCCCGCACAATATCGCGCAAAGGCTGACGGACGCCTTTACGCCGTCTGCTGTTTGC
>CAKTTL010000081.1 GCA_934615235.1 uncultured Clostridia bacterium | reverse complement strand
TAGAAGGATGGGGAGATGGATTTTTCCGCGCTGGGCGCGGAAGGGGGAAACGCGGGGAGCGGAGCGCGCGGGGAAACCGCAAAGGGCTTTACGCGGCAAAGGGCAGAGGAACGGCGATTCCTCTGCTCCATGCGGCGGGGTTGGCTCGTCCGCGCTTCGCGCGTACATTGCGCGCTTTTTTGCGCTGCGGCGCGCGGGTTGGGGGAACGTCAGGGGGACGCTGTCCCCCTAAGACCCTCTGGCAGGAACCTGAGGTTCCTGCACCTCCCGCCTGGGGCTTTCGCTCCATGCGGCGGGGTTGGCTCGTCCGCGCTTTGCGCGAACATTGCGCGCCTGTCTGTGCGCTGCGGCGCATGGGGTAGGGGGAGCGTTAGGGGGACGCCGTCCCCCTAAGACCCTCTGGCAGGAACCTGAGGTTCCTGCACCTCCCGGTTTTTTGCCGCTGCTTTTTCCTTACTTCGTTACGTCGATGCCGCGCGCGAGATCCGCTTCAGGAATCGTCACGCCCAGCTTCGCCGCGACGTCCGGGTTATAGCACATATCGCCGCCTTCGCTGGAGTAGAACGGGATATCGCCGCCGAACGCGCCTTCCAGCACTTCCGCCGCCATGCGGCCCGTCTGCTGGCCCAGCGCCACATACTCAACGCCTTCGGACGCGATGCAGCCGTTCTTCACCTGCTCGATTTCGCTGCCGAACACGGGCTTGCCCGCGGCGGTCGCCTTATCGAGCACGAGCGCCAGGTAGCTGACGACGGTGTTATCGGTCAGGTTGGTCAGGCAGTCGACCTGCGGCAGCAGGTTATCGCACGCGAGCGGGATATCCGCGCCGGTCGAAATGCCGCTGGCCACGATTTCAAAGCCGTACGCCCCGGCCAGATCCTGATACAGCTTCAGCTGGCTTTCGGAGTTGGTTTCGCTCGTCGTGTACAGGATGCCGATTTTCGTCGCTTCCGGCAGGAAGGAGCGGATCAGCTTCAGCTGCGCTTCAACGGGCAGCAGGTCGCACGTGCCGGTCACGTTTTTATCGCTCTTGCCTTCTTCGTTCGCCAGCATCGCAGCGACGGGGTCGCTCACGGCGGTGTAGATCACCGGCACGTTCGCGTCCATGCAGGCGTTCAGCGCAGCCTGCGCCATGGGGGTGGCGATGGCGCAGACGAGGTCGCATTTCTGCGCCAGCTGCTGCGCGATCTGCTGGGTCATGCCCATATCGGCCTGCGCGTTCTGGATGATGAACTTCACGTTTTCACTCTCGACGTAGCCCTTTTCGGCCAGGCCCTGAATGAAACCTTCGCGGCAGTTATCCAGGCTCGGGTGTTCGGCGAACTGCGCGATGCCGATGGTATAGGTTTTGCTTTCCGCGGCGGCAAACGCCGTCATCGTCAGGGTCAGTGCGAGCGCCATCACGAGCGCGGCCAGCTTCTTGATCATCTTCATAAATCCATCCATCCTTTCTTTTCCTTTGAAGAAATTTCCCTTTCGGGAGAATGAAAAACGCCTCAGACGACTTATCATCGTCTGAGGCGGTCATTCCGCGGTGCCACTCAGATTCCCTGCGATATACGCAGGCTCATTTCTCGCGTACCATCATACGCGCCGCCTTGATAACGGGTGCGGGATCCCGTCGGGAGCTACAGCCTTGCCGGCTTTCGCCTCCGCCCTCGGAAGTCCATTCGCCGCCATGCCGCACGCCGTGGTCACACTCTTCACGACTCCCTGTGCTGCGCCCTTGACGGGTACTCCTCTTCCTCAACGGTTTTTGGATTGGCTGTATAATACGCCGGTTTGGCGGCCGTGTCAACCCTTTTCGTCAAATTTTTTTGAAAAAAGTTTTTGCCGTTATTTTTCGACAATCGGATATACGTCGAACGGCTCCGTGTCGATATCCGCGTAAGCGCGGTATTCATGGCAATCGTCGCCCTTCAGCTTCAGCGCGGCGACTTCGCGCCCTTCGCGCCGGAGCCGCACAGGCGTGAACCATGCTTCCGGCTCTGCCGGGTTGAAGCGCAGCGTAATCGGATTGGGCGCGCCCAGCGCGCCGTAAAGCAGCGGCCCGTATTCGATCGCCCAGCGCTCCCGGCCGGGAATTTCCTCGCCGCCGGTGTATTTCGTCGCCCGGAAGCGGAACGGAAAGTCCATCTCGAACACGTCTCCCGCGTGGACGGCCTCGTGCGTCTCGTAGCGCGATTCGCCGTTTTCCGCCGCCCAGCGGGGGATGCGCAGCCGCAGCGTGAACGGCGCCTGCGCCGCGAGAACCGTCACCTTCACGCGGCCCTCGTCCGGCAGGTTGGTTTCAACCTGCAGCCGCACGCCGTTGGGCAGCTCCGCTTCGCTGGGCGCGTAAATATCGCAATGGACGGACGTATCGGTGTAGGTAAAGAGAAACTGCGGCAGAAGCGCCGTCAGCCGCGTGCCCAGACCCGCGCAGCACGTGCAGCGATCCAGCCAGCGCCAGTCCTTCGTCCGCTGCAGGAAGTTAAGGTAATGGAACCCGCGATCCTCCACCTGCGCGGCGAGAAGGACGTTGTAGAGCGAATTCTCCATCTCGTCGACATAGTGTGTGTTGTCCGGTTCCAGCCGGTGCATGCGCTGGTTGAGCAGCACCCAGAAGTTGGTCGAGCAAAGCTCGTTATAGTTATGCTTTGGCGAAAGCCAGTTGCAGCCGGGGAAGTAATCGTCCATCTCGCACATGGCGATGCCGCCGCCCACGTGCTGCCATTTGTCCTCATACATTTTCAGCGCGTGCCGGACGGCCTGCAGGTATTTTTCCCTGCCGGTGGCGCGATAGAGATCGCAGTAGCCTTCCAGCGTGGTGAGCAGCGTGGAATGGGGATGATTGCCGGGGTGCTGGTAAATGGCGCGCTGATCGTCTGCCAGCAGCCAGTCGAGCCACCAGTCCTCTTCGTAGGCGGAAACGGCGGTATCGACGTCTTCGCGCCTGCCCACCGGCGCGTCATAGAGGCGGGTGCAGGCGAGAATGCCCTGAAAGCCGAGGTTGAGCACGTTCACATAGGGCAGCACGTCGCTGCGATTAAAGTGATCGCCCATGCCGCGCGCAAGGCGGAAGGCCTCCGCTTCGCCCGCATAGCCCGCGTCGAGCAGGCCGAACTCGAGCCATGCGCGCGTATAGTTCGGGTATTCCTTCGTTTTGAACGTTTCGCGGTCGACGGGGAGCAGATAGCCGTCCGGCTGCTGGTATTCGGTCAGCTCGGAGATCAGGGCGCGCACCTGCGCGCGCAGTTCCGCGTCTTCCCGCCACCACAGGCTCGTCCCCGCGCCCATCAGAAATTCGCCGACGGTTTGCCCGTGCAGGTTGTTTTCAAAGTGGCCGTCGCCCGCGGCGTAGGGAACGCCGGGCGCGAGCCGGCCCGCGTGCGCGCGGAACCAGTACAGCATCCTGTCCGGGTCGAAGCCCTTGAGAAAGGAAAGGTTATTTTCAAACGCGCGCCCGAAGCGGCCGCCCGTCAGGCGCACGCCGCCCATGGGCACGGAAAGCTTGTAATCTATGGCATATTTTGTCATTGCGGTTCGTCCTCTCAGATTCGGGCGTATCTGAAAAATTCCCTGTTTTCTCAGATACGCCCTGTATACCACAATTATAAAGGGCGGGGGATTCGGCTGTCAATCAGCCTTTTTCCCCCGCCTGATACATTTCCAGCGGCAGCCCTTCGCGCGTCATGACGACCGTATACCGCAGCGCGCCCGTCTTGTCGCGCAGGCGCACGGACCAGTAGCGCGTGCCGTCTCCGCCGGCCTTCCGATAATAGGAAACGCACGCCGTCAGCTGCTCGAGCGCGTCGGCCGTCAGTTCCTCGTCCAGCTGGAGGAGCAGCTGCTTTGCCCGTCTTTCCGCGCCCTGCGCGGACATATCCGTCTTTTCCGGCAGGAGGTTGATTTCGGCCGCCTGGTTTCCCAGCCCGTTGGCCAGCAGCATCTGCGAATAGCGCGCCTTTTCCTCAAGACCCCAGCTGTCGCTGAAAGCGCCGAGGGCGCGCGGCGAAACGGCGGGCGCGGGGCAGAGCCGCTCGAGCGCGGCGGTCAGCGCTTCGTCGGCCTCCTGCTCGGTTCGGCGCGAAAGATCCGGGATGGCGGAAGCGTCCGCTCCCTGTTCTTTGAGCGTGTTGAGCAGCGAAAGCTTTTCTTCAAACGACCAGCCTGCAAACGGGCTGCGGGCGGCCGCAGGCTGCGCTTCCTTTGAGAAGGACGCGCCGAGCAGCAGCCCGCCCGCCGCGCAGCCCGCGGCGACGGTCAGCAGGACGAGCAGCGCAATCAGCGCCGCTCTGCGGCGATAAAACCCGGAATTTGCGTGCGCGGCGGAAGCAGAGCTGAATTTTCCCGCCATGTTTTTCCCTCCCAACAGGCTTCTTTTGCAGGTCTTCTATTACAATAGACGCGGAAAAAGTCGAAATGGACGGCGCGAAAAAAATTTTTTTGCAAAGTGATCTTTTTTGCCTTATAATACGTCTATATTAACAGATATTACATTTTTCCTGAATTTTCGTTACAAAACAAAGGAAGAGGTGTGAACATGAAGAAAACAATTTCTCTGGCGCTGGCAACGCTCCTGCTCGTTTTCGCCTTCAGTTCCGCGGCGTGCGCGGCTTTCGCCAACGGCTCGCAGGCGATCGTTTCCACGCGTTCGGGCAAATTGAACATGCGCAGCGGCGCGTCGGGCGCGTATCCGATCATCGACCGGCTCGCAAACGGTACGACCGTGACCATCGTCTCGCAGAGCGGGAACTGGTACTGCGTTTCCGTCGGCGGCCGGACGGGGTACGTCAGCGCGGATTATCTGCGCGCCAACCCCAACGATCCCGGCAGCACCGAGCTGACGCCCGGCACCGTGCCCGGCACGAACAACAATCCCGCGCAGACCGTGCTCGGCGCGAAGGCGTATGTTTCCACCAGCGGCGGTTCGCTGAACATGCGCGTCAGCCCCAGCGCGGCGGGCGGCGTGGTGCGCCGTCTTCCCAACGGCGCGCAGGTGACCATTCAGGAAAAGGTGGGCGACTGGTACCGCGTTTCCTACGGCAGCTCGCAGGGGTATGTGATGGGCAGCTATCTGCGCGTGACGCAGACGGGCGGTTCGACCGGCGGCAATACGACTCCCGGCGGCACGACGGGCGGCAGCACGACGACCGGCGGCAGCGTCGCCTATGTGAACACGGCGAGCGGTTCGCTGAACATGCGCGACGCGGCGGGCGGCCGCGTGATCGCTCAGATCGCGCGCGGCACGCGGGTGACCGTGCTTTCGCAGGCGGGGCGCTGGTCGCGCATCATCGCCAACGGCCAGACCGGCTACGTGATGACCAGCTATCTTTCTTCTTCCATGCCGGGCGCGCAGAACCCCGGCGGCTCGCAGAGCAACATCTCCGCGCGCGTGACGAGCGCGCAGTATCTGCGCCTGCAGCCTGAGGACACGGCCAGTCCCGTCACCCAGCTGGGCGCGAACGCCGTCGTGACCGTGCGCAATTACGGAACCGAATGGTGCTACGTCTCCTTCGGCGGCTATACCGGCTATGTGCGCACCAGCGCGCTGAACTTCGCCAACCAGGGCGGCGCGGCCACGCAGCCGACCGTTACCAGCCGCACCTCCGTCAACTACACCGCCTACGCGCAGACGGACGTGAGCCTGCTGCGCATCTATCCGGACGCGGGCGCGGACGTGAGCCGCAGCAGCACCGTCAATGTCGCGAAAAACGCGCTTGTGACCGTCACCCAGCGCGCGACGACGAGCGACAACGTCGTCTGGCTCTACATTCAGACGGGCTACACCACCGGCTGGATCCGTCAGGGCGATCTGGCGCTGCGCGCCGCGGACGGCTCGACCGTTTCGCCCGGCACGAGCGGCGGCTCCACCGCGTATGTGAATACGTCCGGCGGTTCGCTGAACATGCGCGCTTCCATCGGCGGCAGCGTCATCGCGCAGCTGCCGCGCGGCACGCAGGTGACCGTCATCTCGCAGACGAACGGCTGGTCCTATATCAGCGTCAACGGCCGCAACGGCTATGTCTCCTCGCGCTATCTTTCCAGCACGAACGGCTCCTCCGGCTCGACCGGCGGCGCGGGCGGCATGGGCGCGCTCAACAGCTCGCTCGACAACATGCCTGCGTACACCAACAGCGCGCAGTATCTGCGCTCCGAGCCGAACAGCAATTCGAGCTACACCACCAGCATCCCCAGCGGCGCGAGCCTGACCATCCGCACCTACGGCTCCAACTGGTGCCTCGTCGTTTACGGCGGCCTGAGCGGCTATATCCCGACCAACTCCATGCGCTTCGCCCCGCAGGGCGGCGGCGCGGGCTCCGGCACGCAGGGCGTGATCGTTACCAACACCGTGAACGTCAACTACACCGCCTACGCCGCGCAGGGCAACGGCCAGCTGCGCATCTACGGCGAACCGGCGGGCAGCTCCTCCGCGTACGCCAGCATCGCGGTCAACACGGCCGTGCAGGTGACGCAGCGCGCGACGACGAGCGACAACCGCGTCTGGCTGAAGATTTCGATCAACGGCGTTTCCGGCTGGATTCTTCAGGGCGATCTTGCGCTGAGCAGCACGAACCCGGGCGCGGGCGCCGGTTCCGGCAGCACGACCGTGCCGCCCATCGGCTCCGGCGCGACGGTTGAAAACCCCGGCACGGGTACGGGAACTGGCACGGGCACGGGCGACGCGCCCGCGGGCCTGCTCGACTGGATCAACCGCCAGCAGGGCGGAGCCGGTTCCGGCTATGGCGCGGGCATGAGCGGTACGAGCGGCATGAGCGATATCGACCGACTCATCCTGCAGCAGATGCAGCAGGGCGGCCAGCCGTAACGCATGTTTTTTCGGCGCATTGCGCCGATAATACTTGACATCGCGCGCGTTTGGCGTTATGATGCATCTATCCTTTGTGAAGACGGAGAAGAGTAATCTCCCGCTTGCTCCCCAGAGAGCGTGGCGCCTGCTGCAAGCCGCGCGTGCGGCGCGAGATGAAGACCGCCTCCCGAACGAAGGCGCAGCGCAGCGTTACGGCGTTTGCAAGGTTCGTTTTCAGGCAGCGCTTTGCTGAAGGAGAACGGATGAAGCAGGGTGGAACCACGGCATAGCGCCCGTCCCCGCGAGGGGACGGGCTTTTTGCACCTTTGAAGGAGGAAGAAAAAATGGAAATCATCGCCAAAGAGGGAATGAAGGGTTTTGACGCGGCGGAGCAGGCCGGTCTGAAGAAGGAAGCGCTCGTCGTCCGCGTGAACGGCGAGGTCAAGGAACTGTGGCAGGAGCTCCATGAGGGCGACAAGGTGGAAGTGCTCACCTTCGCCGACGAGGACGGCCGCAGGGCTTTCCGCCATACCGCGTCTCACGTTCTGGCCGAAGCGATTCAGCATGTGCGCCCCGGCACCAAGTACGCCATCGGCCCGGCCATCGCCGACGGTTTCTATTATGACGTCGACAGCGACGAGCCCTTTACCGCCGAGGATCTGAAGGCGCTCGAAAAAGAGATGCAGCACCTGATCAAGAAGAACGAGCGCGTCGAGCGGTTCGAACTGCCCCGCGCGGAAGCGCTCAAGCTGATGCAGGACCGCAACGAGCCCTACAAGGTCGAACTGATCAACGACCTGCCCGAGGACGCCGTTATTTCCTTCTACACCAACGGCGATTTCACCGACCTGTGCGCCGGCCCGCACCTTGCCTCCACCGGCAAAATCAAGGCCGTCAAGCTCACGCAGGTTGCCGGCGCGTACTGGCGCGGCGATGAAAAGAACAAGATGCTCCAGCGCATCTACGGCACCTGCTTCCCCTCCAAGGAAGAGCTGGACGAGTATCTTGCCCGCATCGAAGAGGCGAAGAAGCGCGATCATCGCAAGATCGGCCGCGAGCTCGATCTGTTCATGCTCACGGACGAAGGCCCCGGTTTCCCGTTCTTCCTGCCCAAGGGCATGGTGCTGCGCAACATTCTGGAGGATTACTGGCGGCAGCTGCACCGCGAAGCGGGCTATGAGGAAATCAAGACCCCGATGATCCTCAACCGCGATCTGTGGCTGCGCTCCGGCCACTGGGATCACTATAAGGAGAATATGTACACCACGACCATCGACGAGCAGGAATACGCCGTCAAGCCCATGAACTGCCCCGGCGGCATGCTTGTCTACAAGCGCAAGCCGTGGAGCTATCGCGATCTGCCGATCCGCAGCGGCGAACTGGGCCTTGTGCACCGCCACGAAAAGAGCGGCCAGCTGCACGGCCTGATGCGCGTGCGCTGCTTCACGCAGGATGACGCGCACATCTTCATGCGCCCCGATCAGATTCGCGACGAGATCAAGGGCGTGTACCAGCTCATCAACAAGGTTTACGGCGTGTTCGGCTTCCCCTATACGGTTGAGCTTTCCACCCGCCCCGCCGATTCCATCGGCACCGACGAGCAGTGGGCCATGGCCACCGACGGTCTCAAGGGCGCGCTGGACGATCTGGGCGTGGAATACAAGGTCAACGAGGGCGACGGCGCGTTCTACGGCCCGAAGATCGACTTCCATCTGCAGGACTGCCTCGGACGCACCTGGCAGTGCGGCACGATTCAGCTCGATATGAACCTGCCGGAGCGGTTTGATCTGACCTATACCGGCGCGGACGGTGAAAAGCATCGCCCGGTGATGATCCACCGCGTCGTGTTCGGCTCCATCGAGCGCTTCATCGGCATCCTCATCGAGCATTTCGCCGGCGCGTTCCCGACCTGGCTCTCGCCTGTGCAGGTGAAGATTCTTACCATCACCAGCCGCTGCGACGAGCGCGCGAAGGAGATTTCCGCCATCCTTGATAAGGCGGGCTACCGCCCGGAACTCGATCTGCGCAACGAAAAGATCGGCTTCAAGATCCGCGAGGCGCAGATGCAGAAGGTTCCTTACATGATCGTCCTCGGCGACAAGGAAGTCGAGACCGGCGAGGTCGCCGTCCGCGGCCGCAAGGGCGATCTGGGCGCCATGAAGCTCGAAGACTTCATGGCCAAGCTCAAGGAAGAAGTCGAAACCAAGGCGCTGTAAGGAGAACGGGGGGGACGTTGAGCCAGGGGGAAAACCCTTTCCTTTTAAGAAAAAGTAAAGGGTTTTCCCCCTGGACCCCCTTTCGGAAAGGAAAACTGCCTTTTTACGCCGTCCGCCCCTCTCAACGAGGGACGGGCGGCGTTTGCATATTTGCGGGATAAAAAACGCCGGGCGGTAGCCCGGCGAAAGGGTTCCACTTGCACGTTCTTTCCTCGTTACAGCACGCGTGTCCAGCCGTGCGTATCGGGCAGGCGGCCGTACTGGATGCCGGTCAGTTCGTCGTAAAGGCGCTGCGTGACGGGGCCGATTTTGAAATCGTTAATAGTATAGGCTTTGTCGTGGAAGGACAGTTCGCCGATGGGCGAGACGACGGCGGCGGTACCGCAGCCCCAGGCTTCCTGCAGGCGGCCCTCGGCGAGGGCGGTAAAGATTTCCTCGGCGGCGAGCTGGCGCTCCTCGACCTCGTAGCCCCAATCCTTCAGCAGCTGGATGCAGCTGCGGCGCGTCACGCCCGGCAGGACGCTGCCCAGCAGCGCCGGCGTTACCACCTTGTGGTCGATCATGAACATGACGTTCATCGCGCCGACCTCTTCGACATATTTACGCTCCACGCCGTCAAGCCAGAGCACCTGCGTGTAGCCCTTCTTTTCGGCGTACATTCCGGCGCGGCTGGATGCGGCGTAGTTGCCGCCGCACTTGGCGTAGCCCGTGCCGCCGCGCACCGCGCGCACGTCGCGCGTTTCAATCATGATCTTGACGGGGTTGATGCCTTCGGCGTAATAGCTGCCCGAGGGCGAGAGGATGATGCCGAACTGCGAATGATGCACCGTATGCAGGCCGAGGAACGGATCCGCGCCGAACTCAAAGGGACGGATATACAGGCTCGTGCCCGGCAGAGACGGCACCCACGATTCATCCAGACGGATGAGCGTTTCCAGCGCTTCCTGCGCGAAAGCCGCGTCGATCTGCGGCAGGCAGAGGCGCTCGGCGGAATCGTTCATGCGGGCGAAGTTATCCCACGGGCGGAAGAGCTGCACCTTGCCGTCCGCGCGGCGGTACGCCTTCAGCCCCTCGAAAATTTCCATGCCATAATGCAGCACGGTCGCCGCAGGAGAAAGCGTAATCGGCCCGTAGGGAACAATGCGCGCGTCATGCCAGCCTTCTTCGGGCGTGTAATCCATCCAGAACATATGATCGGTAAAATACTGGCCGAAACCCAGCTTTGATTCATCCGCGTGCTGTTTGGGCTGCGTCGTTCGTTCGATCCTGATATCCATTGTGCTTCCTCCTTAATTTTCTGTTCGCCATGAAATGATTCAGACGCAATCGACGGCCGCTTCGCGGCGCTGACGGAGCGCCGCCGCATGCCGCTGGGCGCTGCATTTTTTTGCGCAAAGCCGCAAAAAAGCAAAATCCTCCGGACATGCGCCCGGAGTTTTCCAAACTGCGTTTGAATATGCGCGTAGTATACGCACGCTCCGCAAAAATGTCAAGCATAAAAATATGGCGCAAATGAAGAAAAGGTGTTATACTAGGGGGTATCTGAAAAAGGAAGAGGCGACAGCACGAGCGGATTTTTCGTCAGTTCAAGGAGGGAAACCGAAGGTTTAGCGGGGCTAAATCGAGGTTTTCCGACACAGAAATGGCGGAAAAGACGCCGTGATGGAGTCTCAGGGAATTTTTCAGATACCCCCTAAGGAAATCTATGGGAAGTGCCGCGCTTTCTCCGGAAAGCTCCATTTCCAAAAACCCCAAGCGGAAGGTCCAGGAAACTCAGTTTCCTGGCAGGGGTCCAGGGGACGGAGTCCCCTGGCGTTCCTCCCTCCTCCGCACGAAAGGCAAGCATGAAAAAAAGGATACTGCTTCTCTCAACGGGCGGCACGATTGCTTCCGTCTCCTCGGAACACGGCCTGCAGCCCGGACAAACCGGAAACGACCTGCTCTCCGTGCTCGGCGCGCTGCCCTACGACGTAACGGTGCGCGATATTCTCCGCCTGGACTCGACGAACATTCAGCCGGAGGAATGGCAGTACATCGCCGAATGCGTGTATACGATGCGCGAAGGTTTTTCGGGCGTGGTCATCACGCACGGCACGGATACGATGGCGTACACCGCCTCGATGCTCACGTTCATGCTTTCGGGCATCGACCTTCCCGTCGTGCTGACGGGAAGCCAGCTGCCCATCAGCAACCCGCTCAGCGACGCGCCGTACAACCTGCGCTGCGCGTTTGAAATGGCCGTCTCGGGCGTGCCTGGCGTGTTCATCGCGTTCGACCGCAAGATTCTGCTCGGCTGCCGCAGCGTCAAGGTGCGCACGACGGGGTTCAACGCGTTTGAAAGCGTGAAAGCGCCCGTCGTCGCGGAGGTCAACTCCGACGGCCTGTGCTTCGGCGAAAGCCTGCCGCCGCGCACGAGCGTCCATTGCACGCTCAAAAAGGACATCGACAGCCGCGTCGTGCTCATCAAGCTCATTCCCGGCATGGACCCGAACCTCTTCCGCGCGCTCAAATCGATGGGCTGCCGCGGCGTGGTAATCGAGGCGTTCGGCTCGGGCGGGCTGAATTTCATCCGGCGCGATCTCATTTCCGCGATGGGCGAACTGGTGCGCGGCAACATCCCGGTCGTCGTCTGCAGCCAGTGCCTTTACGAGCGCAGCGACCTGACCAAGTACGAGGTCGGCCAGCGCGCGCTGGAAGAAGGCGTTATCCCAGGCGAGGACATGACGAGCGAATGCGCCGCCACAAAGCTCATGTGGGCGCTCGGCCAGGGGATGGATACGGCGCAGATCGCCGCGTTCTTCCAGACCAGCGTCGCGGGCGAGGTAACGATTCGGTAAAGATCAGCGGCGCCCTGCGCCGCAAAATACAGGAGGCTCACTATGGATAAGATCATTCTCACCGGCGACCGCCCTACCGGACGGCTGCACATCGGCCACTACGTCGGCTCGCTCCGCCGCCGCGTGGAGCTGCAAAACACAGGCGAATACCGCGACGTGTTCATCATGATCGCCGACGCGCAGGCGCTGACCGACAATTTCGACAACCCTGAAAAGGTGCGCGCCAACATCACCGAGGTCGCGCTGGATTATCTCGCCGTCGGCCTTGATCCGGCCAAATCGACCATTTTCATCCAGTCGCTGATCCCGGAGCTGACGGAGCTGACGTTCTACTATATGAACCTCGTCACCGTTTCCCGCCTGCAGCGCAACCCCACCGTCAAGGCCGAGATTCAGCAGAAGAATTTCGAAACCAGCATCCCGGTGGGCTTCATGTGCTATCCCATCAGCCAGGCCGCCGATATTACCGCCTTTAAGGCGAACACCGTGCCCGTCGGCGAGGATCAGCTGCCGATGATCGAGCAGACGCGGGAAATCGTCCATAAGTTCAACGAAATCTATGCGCCCGTGCTCGTCGAGCCGAACGCGCTTTTGCCGCAGCGCGCCGCCTGCAACCGCCTGCCCGGCACCGACGGCAAGGCGAAGATGAGCAAATCCATCGGCAACTGCATCTATCTTGCCGACAGCGCCAAGGATATCAAGCAGAAGATCATGAGCATGTACACCGACCCGCTGCACGTGCAGGTGTCCGATCCCGGACATCTCGAGGGCAACACGGTCTTTATCTACCTTGACGCGTTCTGCAAGCCGGAGCATTTCGAGCGCTATCTGCCCGAATACGCCAACCTCGACGAGCTCAAGGCGCACTATCAGCGCGGCGGCCTGGGCGATGTGAAGGTCAAAAAATTCCTCAACGCCATCCTGCAGGAGGAACTTGAACCCATCCGCACCCGCCGCGAAGAGCTGGCCAAGGATATGGGCGCGGTGACTGAAATGCTGCGCGTGAGCAGCCTGAAGGCCCGCGAAGTCGCAGCGCAGACGCTCAGCGACGTGCGGCATGCGATGAAGATCGATTATTTTGGGTGAGGGACGTTCGAGGGGAACGCCAGGGGGAAAACCTTTTCCTTTTGAGGAAAAGGAAAGAGTTTTCCCCCTGGACCCCCTTTCGGAAAGGAAAACTGCTTTTTTTCGCCGTCC
>CAKTTL010000080.1 GCA_934615235.1 uncultured Clostridia bacterium | reverse complement strand
GCATGCTAAATTTAAGGCAATACCGCACAATGTCACGCAAAGGCATCCGTCAGCCTTCGCGCGAATTATGCGGTATCACCTTAGGGTGTATCCGGAAATTCTCCGAGACTCCATCACGGCAGATTTTCCGCCCTTTTGGCGTTGGAAAATCCGCTCGTACCGTCACCTCTTTCTTTTCCAGATACGCCCAGAAAAACGAATCAGGTTTCTGCTGTCGTTTGGCTATCATACGGCAAATGAGATTTTCAAAAGCGCGTATTTTCAGGGCTTTGCAGCCCCTCGCGTTCACTTTTTGCTCATTCCCATTCGATCGTTGCCGGGGGCTTGCTCGTCACGTCGTAGACGACGCGGTTGATCCCGCGCACTTCGTTGGTAATGCGCGAGGACACGCGCGCAAGCAGATCCCACGTCAGGCGGGCGAATTCGCAGGTCATGAAATCGTTCGTGCGGACGGCGCGAAGCGCCAGCGTGTAATCGTACGTACGGTCGTCGCCCATCACGCCCACAGAGCGGGTATCGGTCAAAACGGCGAAGTACTGATCTGCCCGTTCGCCGGCAGCGAGCAGTTCGGAGCGGAAAATCGCGTCCGCCGCGCGGAGAATATCGAGCTTCTCGCGCGTAATTTCGCCAATCACGCGAATGCCCAGGCCCGGGCCGGGGAACGGCTGCCGCCAGACGAGCGTTTCGGGCAGACCCAGCAGCAGGCCGAGCTTGCGGACTTCGTCCTTGAACAGGCCGCGAAGCGGCTCTACAACGCCCTCGAACCCCAGATCCTTCGGCAGCCCGCCGACGTTGTGGTGGCTCTTGATGACGGCGGAGTTCGTGCCGGACTCGACGACGTCGGGATAAATGGTGCCCTGCGCGAGGAAATCGAGCTTGCCATGCTTTTTCGATTCCTCCCGGAAGGTTTCCACGAACAGGCGGCCGATCGTCTTGCGCTTCTGCTCAGGATCGGTCACGCCCTTGAGCGCGGTGAGGAACGTTTCGCTCGCGTCGACGCAGACGAAATCAAGATCGCGCCCGGCGAACGCCGCGCGGATCTCCGCCGTCTCGTTCAGGCGCATCAGGCCGTGATCGACGTAGATGCACGTCAGCTGGCCGGGAATCGCGCGGCTGAGAAGCGCCGCGCAGACGCTCGAATCCACGCCGCCGGAAAGGCCCAGCAGCACGCGCTTTTTTCCCACCTGCGCGCGCACGGCTTCGATCTGCTCAGCAAGGTAGTTTTCCATCGAATATCCGCCCTTGCAGCCGCAAATATCATAAAGGAAGTTGTGAATAATCTGCATGCCGCGCTGGCTGTTTTCCACCTCGGGATGGAACTGCACGCCGTAGAAACGCTTCTTCGCGTTCTCCATCGCGGCGACGGGGCACAAATCGGTGTACGCCGTGCCGCGGAAGCCCGCGGGCGTCTCGGTCACGCGGTCGGTATGGCTCATGAGCACCTGGCTTTCGCCCTCGCAGCCGGCAAACAGCGCGCTCGCGCCGAGAGAGACGGTCAGCGTGCCGTATTCGCTCTTATCGCACGGGCCGACGGCGCCGCCGAAGAGGTGCGTCATCAGCTGCATGCCGTAGCAGATGCCCAGCACCGGCACGCCGAGCTCGAAAATGGCCGGATCGCACGTGGGCGCGCCGGGCGCGTAAACGCTGTTGGGGCCGCCGGTAAAAATGATGCCCGCCGGGGCGAGCTCCCGCACGGCTTCGAGCGAAACCGTGTTGGGCTTGATGATCGAATAAACGCCGCATTCGCGCACGCGGCGCGCGATCAGTTCTTTATATTGGCCGCCGAAATCCAGAATGAGAATGGTTTCCATGCGTGATCCTCCCATTTATTTTACCATTCAAATTATAACGGCCGCCGGGCCAATGTCAAGGAGAATCCATTAAATGAAAAAATTTCTTGACAAAGCGCAGTTTCAGCGTAATAATAAACGAACAGACGCGCAAAAACGCAGGATTTTGAATCAAGTTATGCAATTTATCCTCTTTTTGCACGGACTGCACCCAATTTTATATGGAAAGGAAGCGCGCTCATGAACCCTACCGTACTCCCCGCAGGTTATCGTTCCAAGCTGTCCGTTTATGAAACGCAACGGGCTATCGAGTTTATCAAACAGAGCTTTCAGCAGAATCTAGGCGCGGCGCTTAATTTGAAGCGCGTATCCGCGCCGCTGTTCGTGGGCGCGAATACCGGCCTGAACGACGATCTCAACGGCGTCGAGCGCCCGGTCTCCTTCGACGTGCCGGCCGCGGGCGGCCGCGAGTTCCAGGTGGTTCACTCGCTGGCCAAATGGAAGCGCTGGGCGCTCAAGCGCTACGACTTCTATCCCGGCAACGGCCTCTATACCGATATGAACGCCATTCGCCGCGACGAGGCGGTGCTGGATAACCTCCACTCCGTCTACGTCGACCAGTGGGACTGGGAAAAGGTCATCACCGCGGAAGACCGCAACGTCGATTACCTGAAGGAAACCGTAACCCGTATCGTCGACGCGATCTGCATGACGAGCAACGCGCTGAAATGGGAGTTTCCCGCGGTCGATGTGAAGCTGCCGCGCGGGGTGTTCTTCATCACCAGCCAGGAGCTGGAAGACATGTACCCCGACCTTACGCCCTCGCAGCGCGAGAATCAAATCACCCGCGAACACGGCACCACGTTCATCATGCAGATCGGCAAAACGCTCCGCTCCGGCAAAAAGCACGACGGCCGCGCGCCCGACTACGACGACTGGGAGCTGAACGGCGATATTCTCTTCTATAACGAAATCCTCGGCCGTGCGTTTGAAATCAGCTCCATGGGCATCCGCGTCGATCCGGAAAGCCTCGCACGCCAGCTGAAGGAAGCCGGCTGCGAAAGCCGCCGCGAGCTGCCGTTCCATAAAGCGCTGCTCAACGGCGAACTGCCGCTGACCATCGGCGGCGGCATCGGCCAGTCCCGCCTGTGCATGCTGCTCATCGGCTGCGCGCATATCGGCGAGGTACAGTCCGGCGTATGGGACGACGAAACGATGCGGCTCTGCCGCGAAGCGGGAATTACCCTGCTGTAAAAAACACATAAACGGCTTTGGAAGCCCTATAACTTCCAAAGCCGCTTTTTTATCCTTCTCCCTGCAAAAGCGCAAAAAGCGGCTTTCTTTAGGAAAGGGGGTCTGGGGGAAAACCCTTTCTTTCTCCTGAAAGAAAGGGTTTTCCCCCAGAAAAGAAAAAAATTCGCCCCCCCCTTCGTTTTGTTTACGGTTTGTTTTCATCCCGTCCATGGTTCCTTCAAAAAAGCTTATGATTTATAACTTATAATCGATTCATTCCCTTCAAATGCCCGACGGAAAGGAGGATGAATCATGGTTTACCGCAATGAAATCAAGCACGAGATCAGCGCCGCGGACAAGGCCGCCATCTGCGCGTCCATGCGCGCCGTCGCGCGGCCCGACCCGCACGCCGGCCCGGACGGCCGCTACCTGATTCGCAGCCTGTATTTCGACACCCCGGCCGACAAGGCGCTGCGCGAGAAGCTCGACGGCGTGAGCGAGCGCGAAAAATTCCGCATTCGCTTCTATAACGGCGATCCGAGCGTGATGCATCTGGAAAAGAAGGTCAAGCGCGACGGACTGGGCTACAAGGTTTCCGCCCCGATCACGGCCGAAGAAGCGCAGCGAATCGTCGACGGCGACACGAACTGGATGGCCGTCAGCGGCCGCGGGTTGATCGTCGAGCTTTACGCGAAGATGAAATCGGAGGGGCTCCGCCCCAAAACAATCGTCGACTATACCCGCACGCCGTTCGTTTACGGCCCCGGCAACGTGCGCGTAACGATCGACGAAAACATCCGCACCGGCCTTGGCTGCACCGATTTCCTCAATCCCAGCTGCGTTACCGTCCCGGCGGGCGAGCCGGTAATTCTGCTGGAAGTGAAATGGGACGATTACCTGCCCGCTGTCATCCGACGCGCCGTCGCCGTCAAAAGCCGCCGCAGCGCCGCGTTTTCCAAATATCAGACCTGCCGCATCTACGGCTGAAAAAGTAAGGAGGAACCCCTGCCATGACCACTTTTTCCGATATCTTCAAATCGAGCTTCCTTGAAAACGTCGCCAGCGTCTCCCTCGTGGATATGCTGATCACCATGGCGCTCGCTTTCGGCATGGGCGTGTTTATTTTCTTCGTTTACAAGAAAACCTACGCGGGCGTGATGTACTCCGCCAGCTTCGGCGCGACGCTTGTGGCGCTGACGATGATCACCTCCATGACCATTCTCGCCGTCACCTCCAACGTGGTGCTGTCGCTGGGCATGGTCGGCGCGCTGTCGATCGTCCGCTTCCGCACGGCCATCAAGGAGCCGATGGACATCGCCTTTCTCTTCTGGGCGATTGCGGCGGGCATCGTGCTGGCGGCGGGCATGATCCCGCTGGCGGTGTTCGGCAGCGTCGTCATCGGCGTGATGCTGCTCTTCTTCGTCAACCGCAGGGCGGTTTCCAACCCCTTCATCGCCGTCGTCAGCTGCGCCGACTCAGAGGCTGAAAAGCGCGCCGTGCGCTTCCTCGGCGAGCATGTTGAAAAGGCGTCCGTCAAGAGCAAGACCGCGCAGAGCGGCAATATTGAATTCACCTGCGAGGTGCGCCTCAGGGGCGAAGATACCGCGTTCATCACCGCGCTGTCCGAAATGGAAGGCGTAAACAGCGCCGTGCTCGTCAGCTATAACGGCGACTATATGGGCTAAGGAGAATCACGCCATGCTGCGAGAGAGGAACATCGACCGCGCCTGCTGCATCGTGCTGGCTGTAACGCTCATTGTAACCTGCGGCTATATGGGCGCGGCGGCGGCCGGGCTGATCGGCAAAAACGACGGGATCGGCTACGAAAACCGCCTGTTCGATTCCTCCCGCGTGCATACGCTCGATATCGTCATGGACGACTGGGACGGCTTCATCGAGCAGTGCACCGACGAGGAATACGCCGCCTGCACGGTTGTAATCGACGGCGAAAAATACGGCAACGTCGCCATCCGCGCAAAGGGGAACACGTCGCTTTCCTCCGTCGCGGCCTACGGCAACGACCGTTACAGCTTCAAAATCGAGTTCGATCATTATCAGACGGGCAAAACGTATTACGGGCTGGATAAGCTCTGTCTGAACAACATCATTCAGGATAAAACCTATCTCAAGGATTATCTCGCCTATACGCTCATGAACAAAATGGGCGTGCCCGCACCGCTGTGCTCGTTTGTGCAGATCAATGTAAACGGCGAGGCGTGGGGACTGTATCTGGCGGTCGAAGGCGTGGAGGACGGCTTCCTCACGCGCAACTACGGCGTTTCGACCGGCAACCTCTACAAGCCCGACAGCATGTCCTTCGGCGGAGGCCGCGGCAACGGACGCGATTTCGATATGGACGATTTCCGCGAGCAGTTCGACGCGCAGGAGGACGCTTCCGATTCCGCCGGCGCTTCGAATTCCGCGCCGCAGGGCGGCGATTTCACTCCGCCCGGCATGCCCGGCAGCGAAGACTTTACGCCCGGCGAAGACTTCTCTCCCGGCGATATGCCCGACGGCGCCGGTTTCCCCGCGGGCGGCGATTTTACTCCCGGCGAGGATTTCACCCCGCCCGATATGCAGGGCGGCGGCGGATTCGGCGGTTTCGGCGGCATGGGCAGCGACGACGTGAAGCTCAAATACATCGACGACGATCCGGACAGCTATTCGAACATCTTCACGAGCGCCAAGACGAACATCGACGATGAAGACGAAGCGCGGCTGATCGCCTCGCTCAAAGCGCTCTCCGAAGGCGGCGATAAGGCCGCGGCGGTCGTCGATACGGACGAAGTAATTCGCTACCTCGTCGTCCACAATTTCCTCTGCAACGGCGACAGCTACACCGGCTCCATGGTGCACAACTATTACCTCTATGAGGAAAACGGCGTGCTTTCGATGATCCCGTGGGATTACAACCTCGCCTTCGGCGGGTTCGATATGGGCGGTTTCGGCGGCGGCGGCGCGACCTCGACCGTCAACTCCCCCATCGACTCGCCCGTCTCCGGCTCGCTCAGCGACAGGCCGATGGTCGCCTGGATCTTTGACAGCGAGGAATACACGGCGCGCTATCACGAGCTTTACGCCGAGTTTATCGAAACCGTGTTCGACAGCGGCTGGTTCGAAGAGGAGCTTGACCGCGTCGCGGCGCTGATCGACCCCTACGTCGAAGCGGACACGAACGGTTTCTTCACCTACGACCAGTTCCAGACGGGCGCAGCGGCGCTGCGGGAATTCTGCCTGCTGCGCGCCGAAAGCATTACCGGCCAGCTCGACGGAACCATCCCCTCCACTTCCGCCGGCCAGTCGGCCGATTCCTCCGCGCTCGTCGACGCCACGTCCGTCAGCCTGTCCGATATGGGCGAATTCAGCGGCGGCGGGGGCGGCGGCATGAATCGCGGCGAAGACGGCGGCATGCCGGGCGGGCGCTTCGGCGGCGCGCGGGATGGAAACGCGCAGAACAGCGGCGCGCAGAGCGCAGACGCGCAAAACCCGGGCGGTGCCAGCCAGAATACGGACGCGCAGGATCAAGGCGCGCAGGGCGCGCCCGAAAACGGCCGGCCTTCCTTCTCGCCGCCCGACGCGGGCTTCAGCGAAAGCGCCTCGCGCGGAACGGACACGACGGCGATCGTCTGGTTCAGCGCAAGCGTTTTGCTGCTGGCGCTGGCCATCGTTTTCGCCTGGCGGTTCAAAAATCACAGGTAAATTTCCAAAAGAGCATTTTTTGCAGTATCATTTGCAGAAAATGCTCTTTTAATTGAATATACTGCTCTTTATAATAAGCTCATCAAATCCACGGAGGTTAAGCTATGAAAAAAATTGCAGCGTTTCTCTTCGCCCTCATTCTGACGATGACCGCGGCGGCTTTCGCAGAGATTCCGGCGGAAGACGGGCTGCTCCGCGTAGCGGCCCTGTATGATATCTCCACCATGGACGTCGCGCAGACGACGGACAACTACATGGTGCCCATGAACATTTTCGACCGGCTGTTCGAATCCGTCGTGCAGGAGGACGGCAGCACCGCCGTCGTGCCCAGCCTGTGCGAGAGCTACACCGTCTCTGACGACGGCCGCACCTACACCTTCACGCTGCGCAGCGGCGTCGTCTTCTCCAACGGCAGCGCGCTGACCGCGTCCGACGTGCAGTACACCTTCGAGCGTCTGCTCACCGCCGGCGGCGTGAACGACGACGTGCCGCTCGAGGTCGAAGGCGCGAAGGCGCTGCAGGACGGC
The DNA here is from genome assembly GCA_934615235.1 of uncultured Clostridia bacterium. Classification (GTDB taxonomy): domain Bacteria; phylum Bacillota; class Clostridia; order Christensenellales; family Aristaeellaceae; genus Aphodomonas. The sequence goes on along the minus strand of CAKTTL010000080.1, from coordinate 6,106 downwards.
GAAGCGGATACGCTTTCCGGCTTCACCGTGCTCGACGACATGCACTTTACCGTCACCCTCGCCGCCGCCAACGCCGGCTTCCTCGCCGAGCTGACCGGCCCCGCAATGTCCATCGTGGACAGGGAAACGATGGAAACGGTTGAAAACTTCGGCCTCGCCTGCGAGGATACGATCGGCACCGGCCCGTACAAGGTAACCGAGTGGGTCGTCAACGATCACTACACGCTCGAGTACAACGACAAATACTGGGGAGACGCGCCTTCCGTCCGGAAGATGATCGTCTCCATCATCCCGGACGCTTCCACGCAGAACCTGATGTATCAGAACGGCGAGCTGGACATCATCGACCTCGAATCGCTCGATTCCACCATCGTCGCCTCCACCTACAAAACGCTCTACGCCGACAAGCTCGTCCGCTGCTCCCGCGTGGGTCTGACGTACATGGCGCTGAACGCAAAAAACGAATTCCTCTCCGACGTGCGCGTGCGCAAAGCCGTCCAGATGGCGATTAACGTAGATGCGATCGTCGCCTCGATCTACTCCGGCGACGCGATCGTTGAAAACGGCGTCATCCCCGAAGGCGTGTGGGGCTTCAACAAAGACCTCCAGCGCCCGGCGTACGATCCGGACGCGGCGAAGGCGCTGCTTGCCGAGGCGGGCTACTCCGACGGCCAGATCAGCTTCGAGCTGGCGATGGATTCTTCCTCCTCGAGCAACACGCAGCTGGTTTACCAGGTTGTGCAGCAGAATCTGCAGGCAATCGGCGTGAACGCGACGATCAAGGCGTACGACGAATCCTCCTGGCTCGACCTGCGCAAGGCGGGCGAGATGGATTCCTTCATCGCCAACTGGACGATGGACTACAACGATCCGGCCAACATCATGTACACCTTCTTCGGCAGCGCCGCCAAAACCTCCATCCGCAGCCTGAACTACGCCAACGAAGAAGTGATGGCGCGCGTCGCCGCCGCTTCCTCCATCACCGACGACGCGGAGCGCATGGCCGAATATCAGGCGCTGGAAAAGCAGATCGTCGAAGAAGACGCGGCCTGGGTGCCGCTGCTGGGCAACGTCCACCTCTTCGCCGTAGGCGAGCGCGTGGAAAGCTTCACCCCCTACTGGGCGGGCTACAGCAACTTCTACGCGAAGGACGTCGTGCTGAAGTAAGAGAAAATAAAGCGGCTTCGCCGCGCTGAAAACAGTATTCGGACGCTCGGGATCCCCCGGGCGTCCCTGCTGCATCTATTAAAGGGGAAAACCATGGCAAAGAACATTCTCACAAGAGTCCTGCAGACGCTGGTGGTGCTCATCGGCGTGGCGTTTCTGATTTTCGTCATGCTGCGCATCGTGCCCGGCAACGCCGTCACCACGATGATGGGCGAGCATGTCAACGCCGAAGCCGTCGAGCGGATGACGCGCGAGCTGGGGCTCGATCAGCCCGTGCCCGTGCAGTTCTGGCGGTATCTCACCGGCGCGCTGCGCGGCGATTTCGGCACAAGCTACTCGCTCAACCGCAGCGTCTCCGAGCTGATCGCCGCGGCCTTTCCCAACACCGTGCGGCTGGCGCTGGCGGCGGCGGCGGTGGCGTGGGTGGTCGGCATCCTGTGCGGAATCATCGCAGCCGTAAAGAAAAACGGCCTGCTCGATCATCTTTTCATGGGCTTTTCTCTGCTGGGCGTATCGATGCCCGTTTTCATGGCGGCGATGGTGCTGCAATACCTGCTGGCGTACAAGCTCAAGCTCTTCCCCATTTCCGGCGTTTCCTCGTGGAAGGGCTACGTCCTGCCCGCCATCGCGCTGGGCTGGAACAGCGCGGGCAGCGTCGCCCGGCTGACGCGCTCCACGCTCGTGGAAGTGCTGCAGGAGGATTACATCGACACCGCGCGCGCCAAGGGCCGCCGCCAGCTGGGCGTAATCGCCGTACACGCGCTGCGTAACGCGCTTTTGCCGGTCGTGACGATGATGGCGGTGCAGCTCTCCTCGCTCCTTTCCGGCGCGGTCATCTGCGAGACGGTGTTCTCCGTCAACGGCGTGGGCCGGCTGGCCGTGCAGGCCATCGAAGGGCGCGACATTCCGCTCCTGCAGGGAACGGTGCTGTTTTCTACGCTGCTGGTCGTTCTCGGCAATCTCGCGGCCGACTGTCTCTACGCCGTCCTCGACCCGCGCATTCGAAAGGAGGCCTGAAAGATGAACGAAAAAGGCTTCCGCGGCGTTTTTGCGCGGCTTTGCCGCGAAAACAAGCTGGCCGTCGCATCGGCCGTGCTGATTGCGCTCTTTGCGCTTGCGGCGATTTTCGCGCCGCTGCTCACGCCGTACAGCTTCGACGAGATGGATCTGCTCAACCGCCTGTCCGCCCCCTCGCGCGCACATCTGCTCGGCACGGACGAGGCCGGGCGCGATATTCTCACCCGCATGCTCTACGGCAGCCGCGTGTCGCTGCTCGTCGGCGTAGTGCCGACGATCGCCTCGATGCTCCTCGGCGCGGCGCTGGGCATTCTCGCGGGCTATTTCGGCGGGAAGACGGACGCGGTCATCATGCGCCTGGCCGATATCATGCTGGCCTTTCCCTCCATGCTGCTGGCGATGGTCATCATGTACACGCTGGGCGACGGCATCATCAACATCTTCCTCGCGCTGGCGCTCGTCAACTGGGCGAGCGTGGCGCGCATCGTCCGCTCGGAAACGCTCAAGCTCAAGGAGAGCGAATACGTCGAGGCCGCGCGGTCGATCGGCGTGAACAAGCTGACGATCATGCTGCGGCATATCCTGCCCAACTGCCTTCCTTCGCTGATCGTGCTCTTCACGCTCAATATCCCCTCCGCGATTCTTTCCGAAAGCTCGCTGAGCTTTCTGGGCATCGGCATCAAGGCGCCGCAGGCCTCGTGGGGGCTGATGGTCAACACCGGACGGCAGTTTCTCTACAGTCAGCCCTGGCTGAGCCTTTCGCCCTGCGTCGCGATTATTCTGATTGTGCTGGCGTTCAACTTCCTCGGCGACGGCCTGCGCGACGTGCTCGACCCGCATCTGCAAAACCGGTAAAGGAGGAACGGCGATGGAAAACGATACGCTGCAGGTAAAAAATCTTCGCGCTTCCTTCTTTACGCGTCAGGGCGAAATCAAGGCCGTCGACGACGTGACGCTGAACGTGCCCGCGGGCAAAATCGTAGGCGTGGTGGGCGAATCGGGCTGCGGCAAGAGCATGACGGCGCGCGCTGTGATGCGGCTTTTGAAATATCCGGGGCGCATCACCGGCGGCAGCGTGAAGCTGTGCGGCCGCGAACTGACGACGCTTTCCGAGCGCGAAATGGCCGCCGTGCGCGGGCAGGAGCTTTCAATGATCTTCCAGGAACCGATGACAAGCCTGAACCCGGTGATGAAAGTCGGCCGGCAGGTGCGCGAGGCGGTGCTTTTGCACCGGCGCGGCGTTTCCCGGAAAGAGGCGAAGGCCGAAGTGCTGCGCGTCTTCGAGCAGGTCGGCATTTCCGAGCCGGAGCGGCGGTACGAATGTTATCCGCACGAGCTTTCCGGCGGCCTGCGTCAGCGCGTAATGATCGCCATGGCGATGATCTGCAAGCCGAAGCTGCTCATCGCGGACGAGCCGACGACGGCGCTGGACGTGACGGTTGAAGCGCAGATTCTGCGCCTGATGCAGACCCTGCGCGACGAAAACGGCACGAGCATCCTGCTCATCTCGCATAATCTGGGCGTTATCGCGCAGGTCTGCGATCTGGTTTACGTCCTCTATGCCGGCCGCGTCGTCGAGCAGGCGGAAACGTTCGAGCTGTTCGCGCGCCCGCTGCACCCGTACACGCGCGGGCTGCTCGCCTCGGTCGCCTCGCTGGGCGGCGGCGAGCCGGTGCTTGAGACGATTCCCGGCGCGGTGCCGAACCTTCTGCACCTGCCGGAGGGCTGCAGCTTTGCGCCGCGCTGCGGCGAATGCTGCGTGCGCTGCCTGGCCGCCGTGCCGGAGCTTATCGAAGCCGCGCCCGGTCACCGGGTACGCTGCGCAAAGAGCGGAGGGACGCTATGAACACACCGCTGATCGAGGCGACCGGCCTCACGAAAGAATACAGGCTTGCCAGCGGCAAAAAGGTCCACGCCGTTTCAGACGTATCGCTACAGATTTTCCGCGGCGAAACGCTGGGGCTGGTGGGCGAGTCCGGCTGCGGCAAGTCGACGCTCGGCCGCGCGCTGATCGGCCTGAACCCGCCCACGGCAGGCGAGGTGCGGTTCGAGGGCGCGCCCATCACGGGGCTTGGCGAAAGGGCTTTTCGCGCTTATCGCCGCCGGATGCAGATGATCTTTCAGGATCCCTACGCCTCGCTCGATCCGCGCATGACGGTGCAGGAAATCGTCGCCGAGCCGTTGAAAACCTACAAGGTCTGCAAAACCCGCGAGGAGCTTTCCGCGCGCGTGGGCGCGCTGCTGGACGCGGTCGGCATCCCGCGCGAATACCGCGACCGCTATCCGCACCAGTTTTCCGGCGGGCAGCGCCAGCGCGTCGGCATCGCCCGCGCCATCGCGCTCGATCCGGATCTGATCGTCTGCGACGAGCCGGTCTCCGCGCTGGACGTATCGGTGCAGAATCAGATTCTCAACCTGCTCAAATCGCTGCAGCGCGAGCGTGGGCTGACGTATCTGTTTATCAGCCACGATCTGTCCGTCGTGCGGTTTCTGTCCGATCGCGTGTGCGTGATGTTTTTAGGCTCGCTCTGCGAGCTGGGAGACACCGCCGGCGTTTATGAAAACCCGCTGCATCCCTATACGCGCTTCCTGCTGGACGCGATCCCGAAGCCCGACCCGCGCACGCGCGGCGAAGAACGGATGCTGCTCTCGGGCGATCTGCCCAGCCCCATCAATCCGCCCGGCGGCTGCCGGTTTCACACCCGCTGCCCCTATGCGACCGACCGGTGCCGCACGGAAGCGCCGCGCCTGCGCGAAGTCTCGGGACGGCTGGTCGCGTGTCACAGAGCATAAAACCGCGCAAGCGGTCCGTTTATAAAAGGAGGTACTTTCATGACTCGACAGGCTGCTTTTGAAAACGCAGGCCGTCCTCTGAAGGGGGCGCTGCACTGCCACACCACCCGCTCCGACGGCAAGGGCACGCCGGAGGAGGTCATCCGCCTGCACGCGCAAAACGGCTATGATTTCATGGCGCTGACCGATCACCGTATTTACAATTATCAGAATTTCGCCGACGTGCCCATGACCATCCTCGGCGGCATGGAGCTTGACCGCAGCTTCCCGACCGCGCGCGTGCACTGCCACCACATCGTCTGCATCGGCCCGGAAAAAGCGCACGGCAACGGCTTCAACCAGGATGACCGTTTCGACCGCTTTTACGGCGACGATCCCGCCGGCACGCAGGAGGTGCTCGACTGGGTGCATGCGAACAACAACCTGACCATCTACTGCCACCCCGAATGGAGCGGCACCCCGGCGCGCGAGTTTGAAATGCTGCGCGGCAACTTCGCCATGGAAATCTGGAACACCGGCAGCGTTATGGAAGACGATCTCGACTCCAACGCCCCCTACTGGGACGAGCTGCTCGCGCAGGGTCAGCGCATCTTCGGCGTCGCCACGGACGACGGCCACGCAATGAACCAGCACTGCAAGGGCTGGGTCATGGTCAACAGCGAAAACAACGCGGACGCGATTCTTTCCGCGCTGGCGCGCGGCGCGTTCTACTCCTCCTGCGGCCCGGAAATCCACGATTTCTACATCGACGGCGACACCGTACACGTCGAATGTTCGCCGGTTCAGTCCATCGTCCTGCGCCATCTGCGCGCGCCCTATGCGGCCGTGCGTCCCGCCGAGGGCGAGGAAACCCTCACCCACGCCGAATTCCGTCTCTGCCGCGGCGAAGACGTTCGCTATGTCCGCGCCGTCGTCAAGGACGCGCAGGGTCGCCGCGCCTGGACAAACCCGATTTTCTTTGAGGGGTGACGCCAGAGGGGCTCTGCCCCTCTGGACTCCCCGGCAGGAGGCAGTGCCTCCTGCACCTCCGCTTTTGAGCGTGCCCTGCGGGCGCGCTCAATTTGGGGAGAAACTAATTTTGAGTTGAAGTGGCTTTCTTAGGGGTGGGGGGCTTGGGGGGCGGGGGGCC
>CAKTTL010000079.1 GCA_934615235.1 uncultured Clostridia bacterium | reverse complement strand
TCATCAATTCGCCAACGATATGTACATATAAAAGAAACATATGAGAGAACGGAATATGCCGGCGTACTCAGCGCTTCGGAGGATGCTCCTGCATTGGGGGAGCATCCTCTTTTTTTATTTGGATAGAAGCTCCATCAATCCCGGAACGCCGGGTGCTCAAACAGTGCCAGTATACAGAACTCATTGGAAAAAGGCAATGCCCCGGCAGGACAAGTACTTTGTCCCGATAGGACAGTTTTTCGATACAATATGGGAAGCTGTGAAGAAAAAGGAGACGTTGTTCATTGTTCGTTGTATGGATAGAATGTATCATGGGGGACTGTTGTGAAACCCTTTATTTGCCGCAGAATGCCTGTTTTATCAAGCGCTTCGCCAGATATAACGGGAAGCTTCTCAGCAAAAAAGAATTTTGTGCTAAAAAAGACTCGGAATACACTATTTTTGGAAGAGGTTCCTTGGATAAACTTATTATGGCCTGTTCCCTTAAAAACAGAACAGGCTTTACAGGAAAACAAACCGGAAAAGCACACAGTCATCAGCATAAATGACAAGCTCTGGACAGCAATTCACGGTGGAAAGCGGAACCAAAAGACCTGTAAAAGCGGGCTTTCGTCGAGCAGCGGACAATTCTGCGGCGTCCGTTTTGCTCTGGATTATGTCGGCTGCCGCACCGACAGAGGAATCGCTATGGCCAATCGCATCGTACTCAACACCATTTCTTACCATGGAAAAGGGGCGATTCAGGAAATCCCCCTGCTGCTTCAGTCCCGCAGCCTAAAAAAGGCGTTTGTGTGCACCGATCCGGATCTGGTGCGCTACGGCGTAGCTGGTAAGGTAACCGAATTGCTGGACAAGCAGGGGATCCCCTATACGGTTTTTTCCGACATCAAGGCCAACCCTACCATTGAAAACGTGCAAAACGGTGTGGAAGCCTTTAAGCGTTCGAAAGCGGACTGCATCGTCGCTATCGGAGGCGGCTCTGCCATGGATACGGCCAAGGGCGTGGGCATTATCGTCAACAACCCGGAATTCGGCGATGTGCGCAGTCTGGAGGGGCTGGCGGATACAAAGCGGCACGCGGTGTTCACCATCGCCGTACCCACCACCGCCGGAACCGCTGCGGAGGTGACCATCAACTATGTCATCACCGATGTAGAAAAGAAACGCAAGTTCGTCTGCGTGGATACGCACGATATACCGGAAATCGCCGTGGTGGATCCCGACATGATGTCCACCATGCCCAAGGGGCTGACGGCGGCTACGGGCATGGACGCCCTGACCCACGCCATTGAGGGCTACATTACCCGGGCGGCCTGGGAGATGACCGATATGTTCCACCTGAAGGCCATTGAGTTAATTTCCCGGCACCTGCGGGGCGCGGTGGACAATGCGCCCGAAGGACGGGAGGGCATGGCGCTGGCTCAGTACATCGCCGGCATGGGCTTTAGCAACGTGGGCTTGGGCATCGTGCACTCCATGGCGCACGGTTTGGGTGCGCTGTACGATACGCCCCATGGCGTAGCCAACGCCATTCTGCTGCCTGCGGTGATGGAATACAACGCCGAGTGCACCGGAGAAAAGTACCGGGAGATCGCCCGTGCCATGGGTGTGCGGGGCGTAGACGAAATGACGCAGGACGAGTACCGCCGGGCTGCCGTGGACGCGGTGCGTCAGCTGAGCCGCGACGTAGGCATTCCCGCCAATTTGAAGGGAATCCTGCGGGAGGAGGACATTTCCTTCCTTTCGGAAAGCGCCTTTGCGGACGCCTGCCGCCCCGGCAATCCCAGGGACGTAAGCGTGGAGGAAATCGCCGCGCTGTATCGGAGTATGCTGTAAACCAATGGAACCGCATTGCCGACGGAAGCTTCCGTCGGCTTTTTCTATGGAGGGCGCCTGCGACGCCACTTTATGCACAGGTGTATATTGTGCTACTTTTGGGTATCAAAAGAATAGAACCCCCTTGGGAAACCCGCTATACTGAGTTTAGTTTACGAGGATCGGAAACAATTGAGGAGGTTTGACATGCCTGCGATTCTTCTTGAAATGGAGCGCATCCAAAAGTTTTTTCCGGGCGTGCACGCGCTGGATAATGCGCGGCTGGATCTGTACGCCGGCGAAGTCCTGGCGTTGGTAGGAGAAAACGGCGCAGGTAAATCCACTTTGATGAAGGTGCTCACCGGCGTATACAGCAAGGACGGCGGTGAAATCCGTTTTCAGGGGAAGCCGGTGGACATCCAGAACACAAGAGACAGCCAGGCTCTTGGGATTTCCATCATCCATCAGGAGCTGAACCTGATGCCGGATCTGACGGTGGCGGAGAATATCTATATCGGCCGGGAGCCCATGAAGGGGATTGTCCTGGACAAGCGCCGGCAGAACGCCGACGCGCAGAAGCTTCTCACCGCTCTGGGCCTGCGCATGAGTCCGGGCGTTACGGTCAAATCTTTGAGCGTCGCCAAGCAGCAAATGGTGGAGATCGCCAAGGCGCTTTCCTATCCCAACACCAAAGTGCTGATCATGGACGAACCTTCCGCGGCCCTGTCCGAAGCGGAAATTGAAGAGCTCTTTGTTTTTATTCGCGAATTGAAAAAAAAGGGCATCGGCATCATCTACATTTCCCATCGGATGCAGGAATTGAAGGTGATCGCCGACCGCGTAACGGTTATGCGGGACGGTCAGTATGTGGGGACGCGTCCCATGGACGATGTCACCATGGACGAGATCGTATCTATGATGGTCGGCCGCGTGATTTACGAACAGCCCAAGGAAACCTCGCAGGTGCCTGCGGACGCCCCGGTTGTGCTGGAGGCGCGGAATCTTTCTTCTCCCGCGGTGAAGGACGTGTCCTTTACGCTGCGCAAGGGCGAGATTTTAGGCTTCGCGGGCCTGATGGGGGCGGGGCGGACGGAAACCATGCGCCTTGTCTGCGGCGCGGATCCAAAGGACGGCGGAAGCGTCCTGATCAAGGGAAAAGCCGTGGAGATCAAAACGCCGGAGGACGGCGTGAAAGCGGGCATCGGCTATCTGAGCGAGGATCGGAAGCGTTACGGGCTTTGCCTGGGGCTTTCGGTGGCGGACAATATCACCCTTCCGTCCCTCAAACGCTTTACAAAAGGCTTTGTGGTGCGAAAGAAGCCGCTGCACGAGCAGGCCCTGCATTATCGCCAGCAGATCAACATCAAGACGCCCAGCGTCGCCAGCCAGGTGGTGTCCCTTTCGGGCGGCAACCAGCAAAAGGTGGTGCTGGCCAAATGGCTGCTGAAAAACTGCGACATTCTCATTTTCGACGAGCCTACCCGCGGCATCGACGTAGGCGCGAAGAATGAAATCTACAAGCTGATGAACCGTCTGGTTGCCGAAGGCAAGTCGATCATCATGATTTCATCGGAACTGCCCGAGCTTCTCCGGCTCAGCGACCGTATCGAGGTCATGTGCGAAGGGCGGATCACCGGCGAAATCGGGATCGAAGACGCGACTCAGGAAAAAATCATGGCCCTGGCAACGCCGGGCGTTTAAGGAGGAACGACTTGATGCAACCGTCAAAACGCTTTGATATGCAGAAGCTTCTCGCGCCCGCCGCACTGGTGATTCTGTACGTCTTTTTCTCCATCTTCGGCAAAAATTTCTTCTCCACCTATACGGCCAAAACGGTGCTGGAATCCACCTATTACGTCGGCTTCATGGCCTTCGGCGTTACCTTCGTCATCATCACAGGCGGCATCGATTTGTCCATCGGCACGGTGATGAACTGCGCGGCGCTCATCGGCGGCACCGCCTACTCCATGTGGGGCTGGCCCCTGTGGGCCGCGCTGCTGCTCATCCCGCTGGTGGGTCTGCTCTTCGGCGTGGGCAACGGCTTTATGGTGGCCAAGCTGAAGCTGCCGCCCTTTATCGCCACCCTTGGCACCATGCTGGTCTCCCAGGGCTTCGGCTCCATCATCTCCAAGGTGCAGACGCAGCGCTTTCCCACCATCGGCTCCCCGGACGGATGGTTCAAGACCCTGTTCTTCCGGGCGGGAACCTTCCCCATCGGCGCGGTGTATCTGTTCGCCGCTTTTCTCATAGCGTGGTTCCTGCTCAATCAGACCCGCTTTGGCCGCTATAATTTCTCCATCGGCTCCAACGAGGAGGCCGCCCGCCTGTCCGGCGTGAACGTGAACAAGTGGAAGATCCTGATCTACTCCGTCTGCGGTCTGTTCGCAGGCCTGGCGGGCATCTTCTACGCGGGCACCTACACCACCGTGCTTCCCGGCAGCGGCAACGGGCAGGAGCTGAACGCCATCGCCGCCGTGGTCATCGGCGGAACCTCCATGAGCGGCGGCTCCGGCACCATGGTCGGCACGCTGATCGGCGCGTTCATCATGTCCGTGCTGAAAGCCGGCCTGTCTTCCATGGGCCTCCAGGCACACTGGCAGACCTTCATCACCGGCTTTGTGGTCATCGGCGCGGTGCTGCTGGACAAAGCCCGCACCAACGCTGCCGCCAAGGCAAAGACAAACGAAACGAAGGAAGCGGAAAAAGCCGCCGCATCCCGCGCCAGTCAGGCGTCGAAACAATAGAATTTTAGGCGATTACGCCTGAAAGATACCCCATATCTTTTGACAAGGAGGAAACAAACATGAAAAAACTGGTTTCCATCGTCCTGGTCCTGCTGCTGGTGGCGGTCTCCCTAACCGCGCTGGCGGACGACGCGCTCTACATTTCCGTGATTTCCAAAGGCGAGCAGCACGCCTTCTGGCAGGCTGTGAGAAAGGGCTGCGAAGACGCGGCCAAGGAATACGGCGTCGAAATGTTCTACTATGGCCCGCCTTCTGAGACGGACATCGCCCTGCAGGTGGAAGCGCTGAAGGCCGAAATGGCCAAGCGTCCCGACGCGCTGGCGCTGGCTTCCCTTTCTACCGACTCTGTCATGACGGAGCTTCAGGAATGCCTGAGCAACAACATTCCCGTCATCGGCTTCGACTCCGGCGTGCCCAACGCTCCGGAAGGCTCCATTAAGGCTACCGCGTCCACCAACAACAAGAACGCCGCCGCGCTTGCCGCGGAGGAAATGATGAAGCTGGACGGCTTCGCCGATATGCTGAAAGCCGCCACCCCCGAAATGCCCGTGGTCATCGGCGTGCTGAGCCAGGACGCGACGTCCGAGTCCATTACCGGCCGCACCACCGGCTTTGTGGAGAAGATGAAGGAACTGGCCGGCATGTATGGAACGGTTGAAGTGCGCGGCCATCAGCTGTGGCTCTCCCCGATGGAAAACGCCTCCATCGTGATCCACGTGGAAGTCTCCGCCACCACCAGCGCCACGGATCTGACCAACGCCGCCAACGCCGTTTTGAACATGGAGCATCTCAAGGCAGTATTCTGCTCCAATGAAGGCGCGGTTACCGGCTTCCTGGCCGCCACCGCCGACGGCAGCGAACTGGCCGACGGAGCCCGCTACGGCGATCTGATCGTGGCTGGCTTTGATGCCGGAACTCCCCAGAAGAACGCGGTGCGTCAGGGCTGGTTCATCGGCTCCGTGACCCAGGACCCCTACCGGATCGGCTATCTGGCCGTGGAACTGGCCGCCAAGGCCGCTATGGGCGAGGAAGTCATGGATGTGGATACCGGCGCTAAATGGTATACCGCCGAGAATATCGACGATCCTGACATCTCTCTGCTGGTGTATGATTGATAGAGAAAGCTTCCGTTCAGGCCGGCGCTGCACAGCGCCGGCCCTTCGTTTTGCAATCAGAAACAGGAAGCATATCAACGCCTGTTTCTATGAAAGGCGGAGGGAAAATGACTGGTCGAACGGAATTTGAACGCAGAAAAGGAGGGACGAAACAGCAGTCGTCCCTCCCATGCCTGAAAACCGTCAGCCGATGACGCCCTTTTTCAGGATCAGGTTGGCATACAGCGCCTTTTCGCCGCTCATGATAACGGCGACGCTCCTTTCCCTCACCCGGTCGTAAAAGGCAAAGCGCTCGATTTCCTCCAGATACGCCCCTCCCCTCAGCTCATGCTTTTGCAAGATATTCCGGTAGGCGTCCCAGATGGGCGTTTGCACATCATCGCCGGGAACCACCTGCATCAGGGCCGCCGGATGCTCCGCATAGGGATCCAGGGGCATAAGCGTCAGGATTGCGTCCAAAATCTCCGGGATGCCGTGACCGTCCATGCGCACGACGGTTCGGCAGCAGCTTTCGCCGGGGAAATTAGCGTCTCCCAAAGTGATCTCGTCCCCGTGGCCCATGGCGCACAGGATTTTCAAAAGCTCCGGCGGCAGAATAGCGGGTACGCCTTTCAGCATGGTGAACTTCCTCCTCTTTCTTTCTCTGCGCCCAAGGCGCCAAGCAGCTGCAAATTCAGATTGCCCATAGCCGAACCCTCGGTGGGCCCGGCTTCTACCGGCAATCCTGTTTCCTCCTCTGTCAGCCGGTTCAGCAGGTGGTTTTGGTTGCCACCTCCCAGAATCAGCAGGCCAGAGAAGGTTTTGCCCAGAATCTCCTCCAGCTTCTTCACGGCCTTGCCGTAGGAAATTGCCAGACTGTGGTTAACGCAATACAGCAGCTCCGCGTCGTTGTCAGGCAGCGGGGCCCCCTGCTCCTCCAGAGCGGCCAGCAACTCCCGGCGCATGCAGGCGGGCTTGAGGAAACGGCTGTCGGTAACATCCACCGCATGGCGATAGCCATTGCCGGCTTCGGCCAACCGCGTCATTTCGTCATAGCCGATAGGCACTGGCCACTCCCGGCGCAGCTCCTGCAGCAGCCAAAGTCCCATGATGTTTTTCAGGAAGCGGACGCAGTCCACGCCGCCTTCGTTGGTAAAGCCAGCCTCCATGGCCCGAAGAGACAATGCCGGTCTGGACAGCTTAGCCCCCAGCAGGCTCCATGTGCCGCTGGACAGCAGCAGGGAGTCCTGCCTCGCCTCCGGCACGGCGAAAAAGGCGCTGGCGGTATCGTGGGCCCCCACAAGCATCACCTGACAGTCGAAGCCCACATGGCGGCGAACCTCCGGCAACAGCGGGCCCAACAGTGTACCGGGCACGACGGGCTTTTCCCCCGGCAGCTCCCGGGGGATCTCGGCGGCTGCCAGCACGGCGGGCTCCCAATCCCGGCTTTCCGCGTTCAAAAGGCCGCTGGTAGAGGCGATGGTATATTCGTTGCAGGCCACGCCGCACAGACGATAGCTGAAATAGCAGGGCAGGAAAAGCAGGCGGGAGGCGCTTTCTCTCCGCTCCGGATGGGCGGAAAGCTCCGCCATGAGCTGATACACTGTGTTGTAGGGCTGAAGGGCGGTGCCGGTCAGCCGGTAGTGGTCGGCAAAAGGCAGGCGGCTTTCCAGCTCTGCGGCCTTACCCTTCGTACGGTTGTCCCGGTAGGCGACGGCGTCGCCCAGCCGCTTTCCTTCTCTGTCCAATAGCACATAATCCACACCCCAGGTATCGATGCCTACGGTGTCAGGAATTTTGTGAAGCTCCGCGCATTTTTTCATGCCCTCCACAATGTGCCCGAACAACGCATCCACATCCCAGCAAAGCCGGCCATCTTTCTCATGGATGCCGTTGGGGAAACGGTATATCTCCTCCATCATCACTTTTCCGTCCTGAATCCATCCCAGCACGTGGCGGCCGCTGCTGGCCCCCATGTCGATGGCTAAAGCATAACGAGGCATATGCCCCTCCTTTCGTCGGAAAGGCCGGAGCCACCTTTCAGGGCTCCGGCCATAAGGGAATCGGTCACTTATACAGCGGCCCGTAGTGACGGCAGGCGGCGTAGTCCGCAGCCTGCGCATCCTGAGCGCCGAAGGCGGCCCAGCAATGGGGACGGTACACCTTGTCCTCCGGCACGTTGTGCATGCTGACAGGAATGCGCAGCATAGCGCATAGGGTAATCAGCTCCGCGCCCACATGGCCGTAGACCGTCACGCCGTGGTTGGCCCCCCAGTTGGCCATGACGCTGTACACATCCCGGAAAGCGCCCTGGCCGGTCAGCCGGGGTACAAACCAGGTGGTGGGCCAGGTGCGGTCGGTGCGCTCATCCAAAAGCCGGTGCGCCTCCTGCGGCAGCAGCGCGGTTTGACCTTCCGCAATCTGCAATACCAGCCCTACGCCCTCCACAATGTTGGCCCGGAGCATGGTCACGGGCATTTCCGCCTGGGTCTTAAAGTGGCTGGAGAAGCCGCCGCCCCGGAAGTACTGATAGTTGGCCCGGCACCAGTCGGTGGCCGCAAGGCAAGCCTTCACGTCTTCCTCGGTCATGTCCCAGAAGGGCTTCATGCAGCCCTGACCCTTTTCGTTCTTCGCAGCGCCTGTGCAGTCCAGGGCCGTAGCGCCGGAATTAATCAGATGAATGAAGCCGTCCTCGGCCGCGCCCTCCGGCTTCCAGCCGGTGACACGCTCCACCGCCTCCGGGCTCCAGTAGGTACGCACATCGTGGAAGCAGGGCGCGGTGTTGGTGACGAGGGTGCCCAGCAGCATGGAAACGCCGTTCAGGGTATCGTTTTCCGTGGCAAAGGGCGTGGGCGCTTTCCTGCCGTTCCAGTCGAAGGTGGAGGCCATGATGGCCTCGGTAAAGTCCGCGTTGGGCAGCCAGTCCGTCCACTGACGCTGGCCCTGAAAGCCTCCCGCCACCGCGTTTTTGCCCAGCGCCTCCTCATGCCAGCCCATTTCCGCCAGTCTGGGATTGCCATACAGGATATCCCGGACGATAATCGTCAGCTTGGCGATGAACTCCCAGTCCTTCTCCGGCGCGACAACCTTGGAGCGAGTGACGATCTCCATCAGTTCCTTGCCCTCGTTGCAGTCGCAGCCTTCGGGGCAGTTCGCCCGGATCCAGGCAAGAGCCTGTTCGTATTCGTTCTGGTCGTAGATGGACAGGGTCATGCGCCGCAGGATCTCCGTCATGTCCACCCATTCCGCGCGGATGCCAAAGTACTTCTGGAAGGCGTTGGTATCGCAATAGGAACCCATGATGCCCATGGAAACGCCGCCGATGTTCACATAGGCTTTGTTCTTCATCCATCCTGCGGCTACGGCGCAGCGGGCGAACCGGAGAATCTTTTCCGCTACGTCATCGGGGATGCTCTGGTCGTTCATGTCCTGCACGTCGTGACCATAGATGGAGAAGGCCGGCAGCCCCTTCTGGGCATAGGCGGCCAGCACCGCCGCCAGATACACCGCGCCGGGGCGCTCGGTGCCGTTAAAGCCCCACACCGCCTTAATGGTGGTGGGGTTCATGTCAAAGGTTTCCATGCCGTAGCACCAGCAGGGGGTCACAGTCAGGGTGGCGGTGACATTCTGGCTGGAAAAGTATTCCTCGCAGCGGGCCGCTTCCGCACCGCCGCCGATGGTGCACGGAGACACCGCCACCTGAACGGGCGTACCGTCCGGGTATTTCAGGGTTTCGATCAGCTTCCTGGCGGCCTGCGCCATGCCCAGAGTCTGCTCCTCCAGCCCCTCCCGGATACCGCCCCAACGGCCGTCAATGGTGGGACGGATGCCGATTTTGGGATACATCATCTCATTCTTCCTCCTTGCTGTATTTCTTGTAGCCCGGATGCCTTCCGGTTACATGGTAGTAGTTCTCCCGCAGCTCCAGCAGCTGGTCAATCTTGTTCCGGGGAATTTCCTGCGCCCCGCCCAGCAGATGGGCGTTCAGTCTGATCTTGGCGAACAGCTCCAGGGTTTCCATCCGGTAGTAGGCGGTGATCAGGTCGCAGCCCACCGTCAGAGCGCCATGATTTTGCAGCAGCAGCACGTCGTGCTGCGCCAGGTAGGGGGCGATGGCCTCAGGCACCTCATAGGTGGAAGGAGTCCCAAAGGGGGTCACGGGGATGGAGCCGATGGCGATGACCGTTTCGATCATACTGTACTCGTCCAGGGGCTTGTTGGCCACCGCGTAGCCGGTGGCCGTAGGCGGATGGGCGTGAACCACCGCGCCCACGTCCTCCCGCTCCTGATAGCAGCGCATATGCATCGCTGGAGGGAACCAGACCCTCCGCCCCTTCCAGCTTTTCCATCGCTTCGTTGACGCGTATCAGCTTTTCCGGCGTAATAAAACTTTTGCTGATTCCCGATGGAGTGATCCAGAAGGTGCCGTCCTCCATTTTGACGGATATATTGTCGTCGTTGGCGGCTACCCAGCCCAGCTGCCACATCTTATGGCATACATCGCAAATGAGTTCTTTGATTTCCTGTTCCTGCATCGCTGTCACCTCGTCTGATTATGGTAAAGGAGCACACTTCTGCCTGAAGGGCTCGTTCCGTCTGCCGGACGGTGTTTTTTGTCAATATAACAGTTGCCATTGAAAATTTCTTGTGTTATCATAAAGAAAAATAGAACAATCTTCACTTTTTTCGTAGCGACGCGCGACACGGCGGGAAAGGAGGATTTTCCTTGACGCTCCTGAAGCTTCACGAACAGATTCAACGGGGTTCGCTGGACTTCCCCTTGGACTATCATTATGTAGACCGTTATCACAGCCGCTATGAGATGCCCTATCACTGGCATAACGAGCATGAAATTTTGCACGTCCTGTCCGGTACGTTCCATCTGCAGATGGAGGAAAAGGAAAGCGTGCTCCATGAAGGGGATATTTTGTTTGTCGCGCCGGGAAAGCTGCATGGCGGAGTTCCCGAAAACTGTGTGTACGAGTGCGTTGTCTTTGATATGCGCCTGCTGCTGAAATGCACGGATGAATGTCGGAAATGGATCTGGGACGTGCTCCATCGTCAGGTGTGCGTCAATCCCATCTTCCTCAAAGGAGACTCCATCACCCAGCAAATGCTTCTGCCGATGTTTGACGCCTTGCGGTCGCAAAGCGCAGGCGCGTCCCTGATCACCCTGGGCTGCCTGTACCTGTTTTTAGGCATGCTCTATAAAAATGGCGCCTATTCTCGTTTCTCAGCTGACATTCCTCTGCAAAACAAACGACCGGTGCAAATGAAAACGGTTTTTGAAAAAATCGAGAAGGAATACGCCGAGCCGCTGACCCTTTCTGATCTGGCGGCCACGGTTCACATGTCGCCCAAGTATTTTTGCCGCATATTCAAGGAAGCTACTCATTGCACACCTATGAATTATCTGAACTACTACCGAATCGAGCTGGCCTGTCACGCCATGGCGGTCACCAGAAAGAACGTAACGGAGATCGCCTTTGAAGTGGGTTTTTCAGACGTGAACTATTTTATCCGCACCTTTAAGAAAATCAAGGGCGTAACGCCAAAGCGCTACATGAAGATGCTGAATGCCAAGCTCTGACGGCAGAGCGCAAGGCAACGCAAAGCTTCTGAAAGCAAACTGCGTTCGCTTTGCAGGGCAGAGCCGTCTGCGCACTGCCCTGCAGCCCTTCTCCTTTTGGGAATATATTGCCTGTCTGATACAAAAAACACAGAGAAGCGTTTTTGTGCCCGGATGAGAAACTGCTTCGTTCGGCATTCGGGCAGTCATGCTTTCCTTTTTAACAACGCGGTAGAAGCCCGCTCTTTCCTTTTCCTATCCTGCTTGTCATTTTCATGAACGAATGTCGTTCCGTCAGATTTCGTAAATGTACGCAGATGATCATGTACATGCCTTACTTCATTTCCACGGTGGTGCTGGTGTCCATAATTATTCAGTTCGCCGATATATCCTCCGGCTTTATCAACCGATTTATTGCAGCGTTGGGCGGCAAGCCGGTCAATTCTATGGGCAAGGTGAATGACTTTCGCTCCATCTACGTCTAGACGGGCGTCTGGCGGAGCATGGGTTATTCCGCCATCGTGTATCTGGCCGCCCTTTCAGGTGTGCCGGTGGATCTGTATGAAGCGACCAAGGTGGAGGGCGCAGACAAGTTTCGTCAAATTCTGAGCATTGATCTTCCCCATATCACGCCTACCATCATCACGCTGTTCATCCTGAATACGGGCAGTATTCTGTCCGTTGGTTTTGAAAAAATGTTTCTGAAACAAAACAGTATCAATACCCCTGTTACCGAGGTCATCTCCACCTACATGTATAAAATCGGTGTGCTGCAGCTCAATTCCATCTACTCTACCGCCGTAGGCCTTTTCAATTCTCTGGTCAATCTGGCGATGATTCTGCTTGTCAACACACTGGCCAAAAAGATCAGCGATGTAAGCGTGATATGACGAAAGGCACTGAGCTGTCCCTTGCCTATGACTGACCGCCACAAATATGGGGCTAATTTATAAATGGGAGTAAGCCGTATGCGTGAACTGCGTTTCACCGGCCCGGAAAAGGAGATTCATCTGAAGGGGCGAAAGAGTCGCGTTCGGGAAAGCCGCGACGATCAGGTATTCAATCTGCTTACGCTGCTTGTTTTGATGCTCGTCAATCTCGTCATCGCCAATCCGCTGATTTACATCGTCAGCGCCTCTTTTTCTTCCGCCAATACCGTCATGGCTAGACGGGTGTGGCTGCTGCCGATGGATTCTTTCTCTAAAAGTCTATAAAGCCACGTTTCAGTACAAAGCCATTATGACAGGCTATCGGAATTCGCTGATCTATACCGCGTCCGGAACGGCGGTCTGCATGGTTGTGGCCACCCTGTGCGATTTCTGCCTGTCCCGGAAGGACTTCTATGGGCGAAGACTAGCGGGTTTCCTGGTGCTGTTCACCATGCTCTTCAACGCGGGCCTGATGCCCAATTATTTTCTGGTCAACAACACCCTCAGAGGGGGTAACACCATTTGGGCGGTGATCATTCCCAATGCTATGAGCGCTTGGTATGTCATCCTGATGCGGTCGTATTTTGAAAACTCCATTCCTGCGGAATTGTTTGAGGCAAGCGAAATCGACGGCTGCTCCGTCTACCGTCAGCACTGGTCGATCACCCTTCCTCTGTCCGGCCCGATCTTTGCGGTCATCGCGCTGTACACGGCGGTCGACATCTGGATCAGTTACTTTGACTCCCTGATCGATATCAACGACAAATCCACGTTCCCCTGCAGCTGGTACTGCGCAACATACTGATCCCCAATTCCATGGATATGACGAGACCGCAAGTACGCTGTTTGAGCATCTGATGCAATACCGTATGCGGAAGAACCAGTGAGCTTGGGAGCTCACGGAAGGCCTGTCCCACTACATGCCTGCGGTTCTATTTCATGTCCATAAGTTGGGATTTGACTAAATTTGCCTGCCCAGTCTACGGAAGCTCCTATAATTCGGAATCTTTTGTGCTATGGATTTAAAGCCTTGAAAATTTTAGCAGCGGCGATTCACATCATTGGTTCAAAACGCTCTCGGCGGTTCAAAATTCCAAAAAATGAACCGCCCGTACGTCATCTCGGCAAGGGGCCACATAGTATCACTATGTCCGTATAGACACATGAAAACCGACATTAGTTGGTGCAAGCAAGCTTATCCGAAAGGATAGGCTTGTTTGTTTTCATGCAAAAATGCGCCCTCTAT
>CAKTTL010000078.1 GCA_934615235.1 uncultured Clostridia bacterium | reverse complement strand
AATATTCTGAAATTCTGCCGCCAATGCGGCGTTGGAAAGCTGGTTCATGTCAGCTCCGTCCATGCGATTCCGGAAAAGCCGAAGGGCACGGAAATTGCGGAGACGACGACCTTTTCCCCGGAGCTTGTCAGGGGCGATTACGCAAAGAGCAAGGCCATGGCCACGGCGCTGGTGCTGCAGGCGGCAAAGGAAGGGCTGAATGCCAGCGTCGTGTTCCCCTCGGGCATCATCGGGCCGGGCGATCTGGGAAAGGGCAGCATCACGAATATGCTGCTGTCCTTCCTCGCGGGAAAGCTGCCGCTGGCGGTAAAGGGCGGATATGATTTCGTGGACGTGCGGGACGTCGCCTCGGGCGTCGTCGCGTGCGCGGAGCGCGGTCTGCCCGGACACGGCTACATCCTTTCGGGACATTACGCCACCATTCGGGATATCCTGGAGATGGTGAAAAAGACGGTGAACCTGCGGCGCAGCGTGTCCTATCTGCCGATCTGCTTTGCGAAGCTGGTTGCGCCGATTTATGAAAAGATCAGCCTGCGCAGGCGCGAGCCGCTCTACTTTACGCCCTATTCCATCGCGGTGCTGGACTCCAACGGCGCGTTCAGCCGCAACGCCGCGGCGGCGGCCCTCGGCTATACGCCCAGGCCGCTGAGCAGTACGATACGGGATACCGTGGTATGGCTGAAGGAGAAGATGGGCGGCAAATCACAGGCGTAAAAAGATATGAAAGATATGCATAGCTACGGGTGGCTTGACCAGCCGCCCTTTCTTTTTGGTAGCGCTAAAAACATCGAGCATTTGGCCCTTTGCTGCGTCGGTGCATCTGCACAGAGCCATAATTGCTCTGTAAGCGCCTGGGTGCAAATGCACCCGCGATTGCGCCCTGCAATGTGCATCGTCCTATGTATCATAGTTCGCCAGATTAGCCATATTAAGTACCAGCTTTTGATACAAAGGCTGGTACTTTTCTTTTACCCCATGGTGGCTCAAATCCCCTTGCAGCAAGGGCTTTCTCAAACATTTCTTGAAAAGGTATTCTGATCCAGCTTCATTTTCCATTATACAAACAGGCGCGGAAGGCAAAATTGATCTCCGCGCCTGTGTCTTTTACCCCATCTCATTTAAAATGACTCGTTTTTGAGTTTTGCTAAATCGTTTAATTAGGGCTTTTTCAGTCACTCTATCGTTGTTTTGAATTTCGGCACCTTTTTCCCATGTCAGTTTCTCAGATCAGATTGCTATCAGTTCCTTCAGGTAGGGTTCAAAGTGTTTATCCATTCGATAAATCTCCGCATTTGTTATTGAGCAGGACTATCTATCACTCTTTTGTGGCCCCAAAACCGGATTTCTTTCGAACTCTTTGCCCTGTCTGGGCTTTCGGGTTTTTCGACCTTCAATGGCGAAAAAGTGCTGATTTTTCAAGGGTTTGCAAACTCTCGCATTGTCCGTGAGTTTCTGCTGTTTTCCTTCAAAGTCCGGATAGTGACTCTGACTCGAAATCAGTTTGCGCGCAAGCGCACGTGGGTTCGAATCCCACCCTCTCCGCTTTTGAAAAAGCCTTGCAAATTCAGCGTTTGCAAGGCTTTTTCATATTCTATGAGGGCTGAATGTTTTTTTGAACGCGCTTCCCGAGCGGGCGCTTTCAGCCAACCGCCGCCTTTCCCCAGTCCTGGCCCTGCCAGTTCGGCACCACTTCCCACAGGGAAGAGACAACCCGTACGGTCGCTTCCCGTTCGTGCAGAGCAACGATGAGATCCATCCCGCAGCTGCTGTCCCCGTTCAGCTCGCAGTGCAGCAAAAAGCGCTCCGGCGCGGCCCAGCCGCCGCTGGAAATGCACGCTTCCTCCGTCCCCGGAAAGGTTCCGCTCTTCCAGCATCCATTGCCGTAAGGCAAAACATAAGCAGTACCGCCCTGATGGAACGTCACTTCATGCATTCGCACCTCCAACCGGTCGAAGGGAAGCGTGCCATGTGAAAGCTCGATATCCGCCAAAAACGGGTGGTTCTGCGTTTCATTGCGGCGCGCAGGCGCCTCGAGCGCGTTCAGCCGCGCCTGTACGCGTGGCGCAAGCGCCGGATCGGAAGAGAGCGTATCAATATCTGCCAGATGCCGGAAGAACGCGTCGTACAGCGGCTGTACCCCTGTCGCGTCCATGATGAGGTCGGCGGTGGTGCACAGGCACAGTTGTTTTTCCGGCAGGCACATCGCCATCTGCCCGCCCATGCCGTACATGGAAAACCCGCGCCGCATTTGCCAGAATTGATAACCATATCCGTACCGTTCTTCAAGGCCGGCACGCTCGTCCGTAGCGATTTGCCAGCCCGTCGCCGCGCGCAGATAATCGGAAGAAATTAATCCACGCCCGTCGCTCATGCAGAAATTTGCCAGACGCGACAGATCTCGAAGTGTCATAATCAGTCCGGTACCGCCCTGCGAGACGCCCGCGCGATCGTGCAGCCACTTCTTTGCGTCCTTCATGCCCAGCGGCTGGAACAGCTTTTCTTCCATCCAATCCAGAATTGGCTTCCCGCACAGCCGCTCCACCAGCGCGCACATCACCTGAGAGGCCGAAGTATCATAGCTGAACACGGTGCCGGGCACGTGCGTCGGACGGCCGAAGAAAAAAGGCTTCGTCCAGTCTTCGTCTTTCAGCGGCGAGTACATCGCGCGATCATAGCAGGTTGCCATGCGCAGCATGTCGCGAATGGTTACGCGCAGCAAAAGCTCCGGCTTATCGCCGCCCGTCCATTCCGGGAAGTAAGCCGCGATGCGGTCGTCCAGCGATAGCCTGCCTTCGTCGGCCAGCATGCCAACGGCTAACGATACCACCGATTTGCTTACGGAATACATTCGATGCGGCTGCTCAGCCCGCCAGGGTTTCCAATAGCCCTCCGCCAGGGTCTGCCCCTCAAGCGTCAGCAGCATGCCGTGCATATTCAGCCTGTCTACTTCATCCAGAAAATTCAAAATCGCCTCTTCGCGTGATCCCGCCACTGTAATCTTCCTTTCCGCTTTGGTTTGATTTGTGATTCGCTTTTTTTCGATCCGCTCCTGCCACAGGAAAGGGGATGCCGTATATTGTGTATACGGCATCCCCTCAAAGGAGCTTTGCTTTTGATTACTTCAGCGCTTCCGCATAGCGGTCATACTGCGCCTGGCGCACTTTGATCAGCTCATCCACCTGCATATTCTCCAGCGTGGACAGATAGCTGTCGAATTCGGTCTCGATATCGGCATAGCCGCAAATGAAAGCGACGGCGCGCTCGTCCACATAGGTCTGCACATCCACCAGATACATGCTCACGATGGACGCTTCCTCTTCGGTGGCGTACGTCGCCGGGAAGGGGTTGCGGTTGTAGGGCGCTTCGTTTTCATGCACTGCTTTCACATGCCAGGCGGGGAGCAGAACATCCGTCGCGGAGGCAGATTGCTGAGAAGGCATGCAGGGGGCGTTGATGCCGAGACCCTGATACCAGATCGCGTCTTCCGTGCAGCGCGGCAGGTAGGAACGGGTGCCGTCTTCCTTTACCTCGTAGGTCAGCCCTTCCATGCCCCACACGTACAGATCCTGCGCTTCTTCGCTCATGGCATAGTCCAGGAATTTAACCGCCAGTTCGACGTCAGCCGCCTTGGCGTTTACGCCGAAAATGCTGCTGATCGGGTTGCGTCCCACATAATAGCCCTCATATTCTCCGGAAAGCGGAGGCACGCCCACAATGATGCCCTCAGTGCCGTCGTATTCGGGATACTGCGCGCTGTAGAGGTTGGACATCTGCCAGGAGTAGTCGTAAGTCACGCCGGTGGTATTGTTCGCGCAGCGCGCGGTAATCTGATCGCGGTTCAGCGAAGAGAATTCCACTTCCAGAAGGCCTTCTTCATACAGATCATGCAGGAAGGTCAGGTAAGCCTTGTACCTCTCAGGCTCGGCGTACGCATAATGCACCTTGCCCGCGTCATCCGCATAGAAGCCGCTGACCAGATCCATGCCGAAGGCCGGACCGAAAGCGTAGGGCAGGAACGCAGACATCATGCTCATCGGAGTTTCGTCGGTGGTGTCGCCGTTGCCGTTCATGTCGTTATCGCGGAAAGCGCGCAACATTTCTACGAAGCTGTCCAGCGTCGCCGGGGCTTCAATGCCGAGCTGCTTTACCCATTCCATATTGTACATCAGCACGGGCTGGTAGCAGTTCGTCACAACCGTCTGCGGCACATAGTAGATATGGCCGTCGGCGGCGGTCAGCAGCGCCTTGATCACGGGATTCTCTTCCAGATACTTGGCGTAGTTGGGCATGATGTCCATGTACTCATCCAGCTTCACAAACATGCCGCTGGACAGATACGTCATGTTGGGGTCCAGATCGGGCAGCTCGATGATGTCCGGCAGATCCTGACCGGAGGCCAACATGGGGCTTACAGAATCGGAGTAGGAGCTGGGATCGAGAAGATTCCAGTTGATGGTCACGTTGGCGCGCTTGGCGATTTCGTTAAGCAGCGTTGCATCGGACAGATCGACGGTGGAATACCAGGAGTTCATTGCCAAGATGGATACGCTTGCGCCCTCTTTATCGGTGATTGCGGCGGATTCCGCCAGTCCGACGGAGCAGAGCATGCACAGAGCCAGGACCAATGCCAAGATACGGGATGCTTTCATGGGAAGTCTCCTTTCTATTTTGCTTTAATGCGCCATAAAATGGCGCTTGAAGCCTTGCCTGAGCCGTTCAGCCCTTCACCGCGCCCAGCATGGTGCCGGTAACCAGATATTTCTGGACGAAGGGCGTGATGCAGAAGATGGGAATCGTCGCCAGTACGATGCAGACATAGCGGATTTTCAGCGTCGCCTGTGCGGCGGCGGCGGCACCGGTCGAGCCTGCTTTTTGCAGAATTTCCGACGAGGCCATCAGAAGAATCTTTCGCAGGAACATCTGCAGCGGCTGCAGCGACTGATCGCCCAGATACAGCACGCCGTTGAAGAAGTCGTTATACCGCGCTACGGCGTAATACAGCGTCAGCACCGCAAGGGTTGGCTTTACCAGCGGGATGGCGATGTGGAGCAGCTGATAGAACTCGCTTGCCCCTTCAAGCGAAGCGTTTTCGTACAGGTCCTGAGGCACTGCCTCCATGGCGGAGCGGCATATCATCATATTGTAAGTGCTCAGCAGCACCGGCAAAATCATTGCAAGGCGCGAGTTGTACAGCCCGATCCCCGTTACCACCATATACGTCGGAATCAGCCCGCCGGAAAAATACATGGTGAACACCACAAAGAAGTTCAGCTTCCGCCGCAGAAAGAAGTGGCGTTTGCTCAGCGGATAAGCCGCCAGGCAGGTGAAAACCATGTTTGCAATGGTTCCAAAGAACGTATAGATAAACGTGTTGCCGTAAGATACCCATAGCTGATCATATTTGAGTACCATGCTGAACGCGTCCAGCGAAAAGCCTTTCGGGAACAGCAGCACGTCGCCTCTCGCCACGGCGGCACCGTCGCTGATGGAGACGGAAACCACATACAGGAACGGATACGCCGTTACCAGCACGGCGAGCGCAACGAGCGCGAAGATGACGACGTCAAGCGCCTTGTCTCCGAAGCCCGACGCGCGGAAGGAATCCGCCTTGAACTGTGTTTTCGCACGAGTCTGCATCATTTTCTTTCACTCCCTCACCACAGAGACGAGCCCGTCACTCTGCGCGACAGCGTATTGCTGCCCAGCACGAAGATGAAACCCACCACCGAATAGAACAGGCCTACCGCCGACGCGTAGCCGAAATTTTTACTTTCAATGCCCTGCCGGTATACATAGGTGGCGATTACATCGCCCGTTTCATACACCGCCGGACTGTACATCAGATAAACCTTTTCAAACCCGACGTTCAGCAGGTTGCCCAGCGTCATAATGAGCAGCAGAATTACGGTGTCCGCGATCATGGGCAAAATCAGGTGAAGAATCTGCTGCCAGCGGGAAGCGCCGTCCACCTTCATCGCTTCATACAACGCCGGGTCGATGCCCATAATCGCCGCAACGAAAATAATGGAATTGAACCCGAAGGACTGCCAGGAGCCGGAAATTACATACAACTTGCGGAACCAGGACGGATCGCTCATGAAATTAACCGGTTTGCCGCCCAGCCGCCTGATAAATTCGTTAATCAAACCGTTGCTGGGAGAGAGAAAATTCGTCATCATGCCGACCACGACGACCGTGGAAATAAAGTACGGCAGATACGTGATCACCTGCGCCGCCTTGGCGAATTTTTTGGCGCGCATCTGCGTGATGCAGATGGCGAAAATGATCGGAATCGGGAAACCGAAGATCAGAGAATAGAACGAAAGGAGAAAGGTATTGCGAATCAGCCGCCACGCGAACGCGGAATTAAAAAACTGCCTGAACCACTTCAGCCCCACCCACGGGCTGCGGAACAGTCCCGCAAAGCCGCTGCCCATTTTGAAATTTTCAAAAGCCATTACCAGGCCGGCCATCGGCAAATAGCAAAACACGATATAGTACACAAATACGGGAAAAAACATAATCAGCAGTTGTCGATCTCTCACAATCAGCCGACCGAGGCTTTTTCTCGCAGCCGTTTCCGGTCTCCTGTCGTTTACAGCCTGCGCAATTGGATTCGCCATCGACTTTTCGATCCTTTCAATGCGAGCTTTTCTCCTTCATGGGACGATCGAATTGTACAAAAAAGCGCCTGCGCAAACAAGCATCAATTCGCGCTGGCACTCTCGATGGGATTTTTTGATTGAATCCGGGATGTTTTTTGCATCATTTATACATCATTTCCGGAAATCGCTGGGGTTCATATTCATCACGGCCTTGAAATTGCGGCGGAAGGTCAAAACGTTCGTAAACCCGCAGCGCTGGGCGATATCTTCCAGCGTCATGCTGGAGTTTTGCAAAAGTTCGACCGCGCGGTGAATCTGCCGCTCTCTCACATACTGCAGGAATGTCATCTGATAGCGCTTTTTGCAGATGGCGCCGATTACCTTGGTCGATACGCCGAAATAATCGGCGATCGCGTTGAGCGACAGGTCGGGGGCGTATATATGCGCCTCGATATAGTCGCATACGCTCTGTTCCATATTTTCCGCTTCCCCGGCGGGTTCCTGCGCGTTCAGCTGCGCCATAGCGGTGTCGAACACCGTTTTATAATAGGCGAAGATTTCGTCGATCGTCATTATCTCCCGCACGCGCTGCAGCTCGACGTGAATGGTCAGGCGGTCGTACACCTCCTGCAGCGCGCTGCGAATGGTGTAGTGCAGCTCGTCGATAAGCATGTAAATCTCTTCAACCGGCAATTCCGTCTCTACCACGTTGCGCTGATAGATATCGTCCAGCAGCGCGTATATATCCTGCGGATTGCCCTCGTGCAGCGCTTTTACCATGGTTTTGTACGTGTCCCGCGGGAAATAGTAGGATCGCTTCCTGTTCAGGCTGGAAGAATCGTCGAAGTAAACGCTGTCGCGTCCGCCGAGGAGCATTTGATTGAGGGCGCTCTGCGCCTTCTCACACGCGCTTTGCAGGTTCTCCAGATCGCTTTCCACTCCGCTCACGCCGATCGTTACGGCGTAGCTCGCGTCGTCGATTTCCTCGTCGATGCGCTGATGGAGCGTGTAGAACAGCTTTTCCATGTTGTCCCGCTCGTCGCTGTTGACGATGACGAACATGTTCTGCAGGTTTTTCGCGCAGCAGACGATCGTCCATTTTTCTGTGGAAAGCTCGTTGCATACCTGCTGAATCAGCGCCTGAATATCAGCATAACGCTGCGGCGCGTATCGCTGTTCAACCATGTGCACCACGTTTACTATCGCCACGGCAAAACAAGAGCGTTTTAGTTCGAGAAATTCATTATCCGTCAGCAGCGCGGAGCGCTGGTTCTCCGTTCCGCCGGTGATGAGCGTGTGCACCATTCCCTGCCGGACATAGGGTGAAATGGTAACCATCTTTTCGCGATAGCCGTTTCGCTCGCCGATGAGGCTGCGGATGCCGTCCATCAGGTCGTCGATCTCGTTGTCGGGTTCATGTCCCGCGTCCAGCATTTTTCCGATGCTGCCAAGGGGCTGATAGAAATGGCGCGATATAAAATAGGTAACCAGAATAAACATGAACCCGAGCAGCAGAATGAGCGCGACCGGTATCAGCTTTTCGTTGAGGAAAGACGCGTGAAAAAAGCGTTCGTCTACCGTCAGGCGGTAGGACAGGCGGTCGTTGAGCAGGCTCCCCGTTTCAAACGTGCGCCCTGTTTCCTGGCCTGCGTGCAAAACGGCTTCTCCACGATAATACAGCGTACCGCCCTGACCTGATTCCAGCAGATTTTCGACCATCTTCTGCAAGTGGCTCTTATCAAACAGCACCATGATCACGCCTTTGGCAGTGGTTTTATTGACGCTTCCCGTATAGTCCCGGGCGTAAATCAGATATTCCTTGTTAAAGAGCACCTGCAGGTGATTCGTCACGCCCAGCGTGCGGCTGATAGTCGAAATCCGCATGCTTTCGCCGTTCTGCAGCATCTGCGGTTCTCCCTCAAAATCGATAACCGCACCCGGTATATAGACCTGCTGGGTGCCCTGCAGGCACAGCACGAGCGAGTAAACGCTCATATTGGTGCTGTAGGCGCGAATCCGGCGCATTTCGTTTATCATCCGATACAGCTGCATGGAATCGGGCGCGGTTTTCTCTACATAAACACGCTGAAAAAATGCGCTGCAGTTTTCCGATGCGTTCACCGCGTCGCACATGCTTTGTGCGTCGAAAAGCTGACGATCCATCGCCGTGCTTAGCGCCAGCACGCGCTGCTCGCAGGCCTCTTCGGCGTCCCTGCCGTACTGTTTGCTGTAGGAGATCAGATACCAGCCGGAATAAACCGTAACAAAGCAGATGATCAGCAAAACATAGGACAAAAAGAGCCGTTTGAAAACCTTGCTGTTGAAATACTTGAACTGTCCTGTCTGCGCGGTTGACTTTTCCATGTTCCGCAAAATCCGTTCATCTCCCTTGGCTGTAAATTACGCGGAAGAGCGCTTCCGTTCCAGAAGGCAAAAAAGATCATTTTTAACGCAGGCTCGCTTTCTGAAATCCAGGGGATTTCCGGAGGAGGGTGCGGGCGACGACTGGCCCTTGAGGAAAGCGCGGAGCGCTTCGCGCTTTCCTCGCCGCTTGGTCAGCCTTACGGTTTCGCTTCCTTCAAGCCCCCGTATTTTTGCAGCGAGTACCGCCGAAAATGGTTAAAGTTGAGAGGACAACACTCCTCTCAAACTCTCTTGGGAATTTTTTCGAGAGAATGAAACGGACGCCGGCAGCTGGGCTTTGCGATGAAGCAACCTGCGCTGCACGTTTTGTCCTTTCGTCCTTTTTTATTCGTCTATTATAGCACATTTGCCGCAAAATGTCAGCAGGGACAGAACTCTGCGCTTGCGGAGATGCGCCGAAATTCTGCGCGGCAAGTCACGCGCCCCTTGCGCGCTTGCGCCCGCAAACGTATAATACCCGTATGAATAAGTATGAATTGCTGAAGAAACACTTCGGTTACGACAGCTTCCGCGAGGGGCAGGAGCGGCTTATCGACGCGATTCTCGCCGGCTGCGACGTGCTGGGCGTGATGCCCACGGGAGCGGGGAAATCGATCTGCTATCAGATTCCCGCGCTGATGCTGCCGGGAATTACGCTCGTCGTCTCTCCGCTGATTTCGCTGATGAAGGATCAGGTGGGCGCGCTCAGGCAGGCGGGTGTGGCGGCGGCCTATCTGAACAGCTCGCTCACGCCCGGCCAGTACCGCAAGGCGCTGGCGAACGCGATGGCGGGGATGTACAGGATTATCTACGTCGCGCCCGAGCGGCTGGCGACGCCGGGGTTTCAGGCGTTCGCGCGGAGCGCGCGGCTGTCGCTCGTCGCGGTGGACGAGGCGCACTGCGTTTCGCAGTGGGGGCACGATTTTCGCCCCGGCTATCTCGCCATCGCCGATTTTGTCGAGAGCCTGCCGGCGCGGCCCGCTGTCGCGGCTTTTACGGCCACGGCGACCGAGCGCGTGCGGCGCGATATTACGGCGCTTCTGCGCCTGAAAAATCCCGAAACCCTCGTCACGGGTTTTAACCGGCCGAACCTGTATTTCGAGGTGCGGCGGGTGACGGAGGGCGAAAAGCGCGGCGCGCTGCTGGGGATTCTCGCCGAGCGGCGGCAGCAGGCGGGGATCGTCTACTGCGCCACGCGCAAGGCGGTCGAGGCGGTCTGCGAGCTGCTCGAAGCGGCCGGCTACGCGGCCACGCGCTATCACGCCGGCCTCTCGGACGAGGAACGGCGGCAGAACCAGGAAGCGTTTCTCTTCGACGAAAAGCCCGTCATGGTCGCCACGAACGCTTTCGGAATGGGAATCGACAAGTCAAACGTTTCATATGTGATCCACTACAATATGCCGAAGGATCCGGAGAGCTACTATCAGGAGGCCGGGCGCGCGGGGCGCGACGGGGAACCGGCGGCGTGCATCCTGCTCTACAGCGGGCGGGACGTGAAGCTGAACGAATTCCTCATCGAAAAATCTCTCGCGGAAAACACGGAACTGGACGACGCGCAAAAGCAGACCGTGCGGCAGGAGAGTCTGGAATGGCTCAAACGCATGACCTTCTATTGCACCGGCCGGGGCTGCCTGCGCGCATATCTTCTGCGCTATTTCGGGGAGGAAGCGCCCGCGAGATGCAACGGCTGCGCCAACTGTCTCAGCGGCGTCCGCGAGGAGGACGTGACCGACATGGCGCAGGAGATCGTCGAATGCGTGGACGAGACGGGCGGGCGCTACGGCGCGAAGCGCCTGATCGACATCCTGCGCGGAGACGACGAGGACGGCGCGGGCCTTGCGCGGTTCGGCTGCTTCGGAGCGCTTTCCTCAACGCCGCGGGAGCGAATCGGCGCGTGCATCGACGCGCTGCTGGCGGACGGATATCTGACCGTCGCGCCGGGGCAGTACAGGAGTGTGCAGGCCGGGCAGCGCGCGGACGAGGTGCGCCGCGGGCTGCCGTGCGTGCTCTCCATGCCGGTGACGATTGAAAAGCCCAGGGGCAGGGCGCGCGCCCGTGCGGCCGCCGCGCCGGATCAGCCGTTGTACGAACGGCTCGTCGAGCTGCGGCGCAGGCTTGCGTTCGAAAAGCATATTCCGCCGTACCTGATTTTCACCAACGCGACGTTGGAAGATATGAGCGCGCGCAGGCCGCTGACGCGCGTGGAGCTGCTGGCCGTCAGCGGCGTGGGCGAGCGGAAGGCCGCGATGTACGGGGACGCGTTCCTTGGCGTGATCCGCGAAAGCGAGAAAGGAAACGGAAGATGAAAAAAGTTTTTACGATGCTGTTGGCGCTGGCGCTGCTTTTCGGCTGCGCGGCGGCGGAGAGCGGCGAGGTGACCTGCACGGTCGCGTCCGTTGCGGCGGACGGCACGGCGGCGCTCGATACGACCGTTGAGGCGCTGGAGGCGCAGGGGTTTGCGATGGGCGACGTGGTTTCGGTAATCGCGGGCGGGATCGTCTGCACGATGCCGTTCGTGGGCGAGGACGCGGATGTGGACGCGGGCGCGATGCTGCTGCGCGGCGGCAGCGGCGTGCCGGAGCTGGCCATCGCGGGCGGGGCGTTTACGGGGATCTGCCCCATTGCGCCCGGGGACACGGTGACGCTCTGGGTGGCGCAGAAGGAAGGCTACCTTGCCGAATACGCCGCGCGGAGCGCGACCTATAAAAACCTGCGCGCGCCCGATTACGCCGACGCGTCCTGCTGGGCGATCTACGGCGCCGGAAATGCGGAAGCGGCGGCGGACGTTTTCCTGCTGGGGCCGACGGTGGAAATGGGCGGCGAGCGGATTCGCAACATGTCGCTGGACAGCGAAACGGCGCGGAAGGATTACCTTGCGGCCGTTAACGCCATGCGCGGCGTGTTCGACGGAGAATGCCGCGTCTTTGCGCCGTATACGCGGCAGATGGCGATGTCCGTCTACTCGCTGGGCTACACGCACGAGAGTGCGTGCTTCGAGCGCGCGTACGGCGACGCGCTGGCGGCGTTCCGCTATTATCTGGAAAACGAGAACGGCGGCCGGCCGATCGTTCTGGCGGGATATTCGCAGGGCTCGGAAATGCTTCTGCAGCTGATGAAGGACTGCTTCGGCGACGAAGCGCTGCGCGGGCGGCTCGCGGCGGCGTATCTGATCGGCTGGCGCGTGACGGAGAGCGATTTGGCGGAGCGCCCGTTCCTTTCGATGGCGCAAAGCGCCGACGATACCGGCGTGATCATTTCCTATAACACGGAGACCGTCGGGGCGCAGCGCTCGGCGCTCGTGCCCGAGGGCGTGCGCGCGCTGGCGATCAATCCGCTTTCCTGGCGCACCGACGGCGAACCGGCCGATGCGTCCCTGAACCTCGGCGCGTGTTTTACCGACGCGCAGGGGAACGTTTCGCTCGAGTATCCCGCGCTGACGGGCGCGTATATCGATCCCGCGCGCGGCACGCTGAAGGCGACCGACGTGCCGGAAACCGTGCGCCCGGCGGAAAACTCGGTGCTGGGCGAAGGGCTGTATCATTCGTGCGATTATGCGTTTTTCTACCGCAACCTGCAGGAGAACGTGAAAACGCGCGTGGAGGCGTTCTGCGCGAAATAAAGGAGAAACTGAAAAAATCGCCTGTTTCATCAGAAACAGGCGATTTTCCATCTGAGCCTTCTTAGGACTTTTTATTTATCCGTTGAAAGCGGCCCAATCAGTCCTGATTGCGGCGCGCTGCGAAGCATTCGCTGCAGTAGATGGGGCGGTCGGACTTGGGGATGAAGGGTACGCGAGTCGGCTTGCCGCAGGCGGCACAGGTCGTCTCATACATTTCGCGCGGCTCGCCATTGGCCGTCCGGGCTTTGCGGGCCTGGCGGCACGCCTTGCAGCGGGTGGGCTCGTTCTGGAAACCCTTCTCCGCGTAGAACTCCTGCTCACCGGCGGTGAACACGAACTCAGCGCCGCAGTCACGGCAGACCAACGTCTTGTCCTCGTACATGGAAAATCCTCCCGAGAAAAATAAAATAGTTTTTTGGCTTTGCAAACCGGCTGACCTGGTTTTCGCCCCCACACTCGCCGCCTGAAGGCCTTGCCTGGGGTGTATTCCCCTCACGCCGCCTTTCTCGGCTCTTTCGGGCCGGGCGGACTTACTTCTAGACCGCGCCGTGCTCACGGAACTTTTGTTCCGCTTACGTGGATCGCTTCGCCCGCGGCTGGCATCGACTTGCAACCACAGACCCGATCACAAAACCGGCTTTATTATAATGTCGCGCAGGGGAAAAATCAAGCGAAAACTGAAATTATCCGACGCAAATTCGAAAGGGAACGGGGAAGAGGGGACGTCGGGGGAGAAACCTTCTTTCTGGAGAAAGAAGGTTTCTCCCCCGAAC
>CAKTTL010000077.1 GCA_934615235.1 uncultured Clostridia bacterium | reverse complement strand
CCCCCCCCCCAAAAAACCGTCCCCCTTCACTCCTCCACAATATCCTCTCTTAGCCTGTAGAGCGTCGCCCCGGTGCGCTCGTCGGCGGCGAACCAGGAGA
This sequence comes from uncultured Clostridia bacterium, assembly GCA_934615235.1. Taxonomy (GTDB): domain Bacteria; phylum Bacillota; class Clostridia; order Christensenellales; family Aristaeellaceae; genus Aphodomonas. The sequence continues at coordinate 13,390 of CAKTTL010000077.1, read as the reverse complement.
CGAGATCGTTGATGGGCCAGGACTGGCGGGCGCGGACGTAGCCGTAGCGCACGCCGTCGACGCGGGTGTTGGAGAAGTTGCTGTCGATCCAGTAAAGCGCGTCGTCGCGCGGGTCGTAGGGCTGCGAGAACATGAGGGTGTGCGTGCCGCGCGCGCCGCCGGAGAAAACGCCGATCATCTGCAGAACGTCGCCCGCGCGGACGTTGGAGAGAAACTCCCGCGCCGCTTCGCGGTTGCGTTTGGCGGAAAGGGAAGGATCATAATCGAAGGCCGCGACGGCTTCATAGGCGCAGACCATGCCGTTTTCCGGCAGCGACCAGACCAGCCCGACGGGCCGCCCGCTGTCCTCTGCGGGCATGTGGTCGATCGGGAGGGAGAGGACAAGCTCCGGCGAATCCTTCAGCGCAAAGCCTTGCGCTGCGTCCAGAAACGAATCGGACTGGAAACGGCGGCACTGGCCGTGATACTGGTTGCCTGTGGAACGGCTCATGTCGCCGTCCTGCATGACTTCGATGAGCATCATGCGCGCGATGATCTTCTCGCGCGGCGCAATGGAATCGCCGGCGGGGGAGAGCGCCATTATGGCCGCCAGGGCGGCGCTGAGAAGGCCGGTCATTCCGCCGCGGCAGGGATGTATTCCCCGTAGATGGACTCGTGCAGCGCCTGGGCGTTCCTGGCCGCGTCGAAGGTGATGACGGAGCTGTCCTGCTTGGTTTCGTATTTCCAGGTGTTTTCGATCGGCACGGAGAACTCGCTGAGCGAGAAATCGCCCGCCGCAAGGAACTTGGTGCCCAGCTGCAGGATGGTCGGCACGTCGAGGTTGGTGGACGTGTTCGGAATGAGCGTGACGGCCAAGCTCATCAGCGTGGAAGGCGTGATGTTCTCCATCATCTTGTTCAAAAGCGCCTGCAGCAGGATGCGCTGACGGCTGCCGCGCTGGATGTCGTTGTCCAGCTTGCGGATGCGCGCATAGCTGACGGCCTGCAGGCCGTCGAGATGGACGCTCACGCCCGCGTCGGCTTCGGTGAGCACGCGGCGGGTTTTCGACTTGGGGAAGCCTTCGTAGTCCTCGCTGACGGCGACGTTGTAGTTGATGTAGTAGTATTCAAGCCCTTCGAGGTTGATATCCACGCCGCCGAGCGCGTCGACGATCGCGGCCATGCTCTTGAAATTGACGACAGCGTAATATTTGCAGTTCAGTTCGAAGATTTCATTTACGGTTTTGAGCGCGAGCAGCGGGCCGCCGAAGGAATAGGCGGCGTTGATGCGGTTGTGACCCGCCCCTGCCGCAAGCTGGACGTACATATCGCGCGCAAGGGAGCTGAGCTTGATTTCGCCCGTCGACGGGTTGATGCTTGCGACGATCATCACGTCGGTGCGGCCGTTGTTCTTGGCGATGTCGCGGCTGTCCGTCGCCATCAGCAGAACGTTGACCCACTCGTCGGGGAGGTTCTCGTTGACGCTCAGATCGTCCGCCTTGACGGTGACGCGCTGGCTTTCGGGCACCTCCGCTTCGGTTTCCTGCTCGGCAAGGGAGGAGAGCAGCGCTTCAAGATCCGATTCGGTCCTGATTTCTTCGGGGGCGGCTTCGCCGCTCTCTTCGGCGCGGGCGGAGGGGATCAGAAACTCCGCGACGCGGCCCAGAAGCGGGGGCTTCGTGGCGAACTCGAGCGGCTGCACGCCCTCGAGCGGGCGCGCTTCGCCGACGGGCTCGAACACGCCCGTCGCGGCCAGCGCGACCGCGCCGACCATTATCATCGCGATTACAATCAAAAGCAGCAGCACGCCTACGCCCTTGTCGCGCGCGGATACGCGGTGGTTACGACGGGTTTTCTGGCGCTTTTCTTTTTTGCTCATGCCTGTTTTCCTTTCAAATGCGGTGAAATTACAGCGTCCATGATACTCCCAAACGCTGCGGAAATCAACCTATAGAACGAATCGGAAAAGGAAATGCTTCCCGGAGAGGGAGGGGAACCGGGTTTTTTTTCTGGGGGAGAACCCTTCTTTCGGGAGAAAGAAGGGTTCTCCCCCAGACCCCCCTCTCCTAAGAAAGCCGCTTTTTACGGGTATATAAACAAAATGCGGATTCGTAGCCCGGCCGGGGGTTCAAATCCGCATGTTCGTGTGAATTTACGCATTTTTGAGCCAATGTGGCTTTCTTAGAAGAGGGGTTCGGGGAGGAACCTTCTTTCTCCAGAAAGAAGGTTCCTCCCCGAAAAAAACGTCCCCCCATCGTCCCTTACGGCTGCTTGCCGATGTAGGCGAGGATGCCGCCGTCGACGTAGAGCACGTGGCCGTTGACGAAGTCGCTCGCGCTCGAGGCGAGGAAGACGGCCGGGCCCATGAGATCTTCGGTCGTGCCCCAGCGGTTGGCGGGCGTTTTGGCGCGGATGAAGCTGTCGAACGGGTGCATGCTGCCGTCGGGCTGCTTCTCGCGCAGCGGCGCGGTCTGCGGCGTGGCGATGTAGCCCGGACCGATGCCGTTGCACTGGATGTTGTACTGGCCGTATTCGGACGCGATGTTGCGGGTGAGCATCTTCAGGCCGCCCTTCGCGGCCGCATAAGCGCTGACCGTCTCGCGGCCGAGCTCGGACATCATGGAGCAGATGTTGATGATCTTGCCGCCGCCGCGCGCGATCATGCCGGGAATGACGGCCTTGGAGCAGATGAACGGGGCGTTCAGGTCCACGTCGATCACCTTGCGGAACTCGCTGGCGGGCATTTCCGTCATCGGGATGCGGCGGATGATGCCGGCGTTGTTGACGAGAATATCGATCGGGGCGACTTCGGCTTCGATCTTTTTCACGAGCGCCTGCACGGCGTCCTCGTTCGTTACGTCGCAGACGTAGCCGTGCGCTTCGACGCCGGCTTCCTTATAGGCCGCCAGGCCCTTATCGACCAGTTCCTGGTTGATGTCGTTGAAGACGATTTTCGCGCCGCAGCCGGCGAACGCGGTGGCGATCGCAAAGCCGATGCCGTAGCTCGCGCCGGTGATCCAGGCGGTCTTGCCCTGAAGGCTGAATGCGTTGATGTTCATCGTTCATTCCTCCGTTCTTTGTTCAATCGTTTCGTGCAGAAACCGCAGCGTTTCGGTGACAAAGGGATATTCTCCGTTTTCCGCCGGGCGGGAAGAACCCGCGCAGTGCCCGCCGGGCAGCATGACCAGCTCGATGGGCGCGTCCGGGTGAAAGCGCCGGACGCTGCGATACAGCAGCGCGTTCTGCTCCGGACGGCAGGGGATGTCGTCCCTGTAGGCGATCAGCAGCAGGGGCGCGGGAAGGCGCTCTGCGCCGACATACCATAGCGGCGCCGCCGGGTCGATCCGCTCGGCGCGGCTGTCTTCGCCGCGCTCGCGCAGGACGTTGAAGTGCGTCGTCTGCTGCGCGCTGTCGGAGATATAGGCCGCGACGGCCGCGCAGGACGCGCCCGCGTTGCGCAGAAGCGCCGGATTCAGCGCCAGCAGCATGGTCATGTACGCGCCGGCCGACTGGCCGGAGACGATCACGCGGCCGCTGCCGCCGTATTCTTTTGCGCGCTGCAGGGCAAAGGCGACTGCGCGCGCGCCGTCCAGCAGATAATCGGGATACCGCGCCGCAGGGTACATCCGGTAGTCCGCCGAAGCGAAGCCGCAGCCGTGTGCGGCGAACGCAGCGCCAAGCCCCGCGCCGTCCGCGCGGCAGCCGCTTTCCAGCCCGCCGCCGTGAAACCAGACGATCAGGTCAAACCCGTCTGCATCGGGCCGGTACAGATCCATCTTCAGCCCGGCGGCGTATTCGATATCCGAAATTACACGCATAAGAGATATACCTTACCGCAGTTCGGTCGTGGGGATCACGTCCATGTCGTCGAATTCCTGGTTTTCGCCGCCCATCGCCCAGATGAACGTGTAGTTGCTTGTGCCTGCGCCCGCATGGATGGACCAGGAGGGGCTGATAACGGCCTGTTCGTTCTGCATGACGATGTGGCGGGTTTCCTGGCCTTCGCCCATCATGTGGAAGACGACGTTATCCTTCGGGATATCGAAGTAGCAATACACCTCCATGCGGCGCTCGTGCGTGTGGGCGGGCATGGTGTTCCAGACGCTGCCGGGCTCGAGGGCGGTCATGCCCATCGACAGCTGGCAGGTTTTGAGGACGCTGGGATGGATGAACTGGTTGATGACGCGCTTGTTGCTCGTTTCGGCCGCGCCGCAGGGCTTTTTCGCGGCTTCCTGGATGGTGATGAGCTTATTTTCATACGAGCAGTGCGCGGGGGCGGAAACCATGTAGAACTTCGCGGGCTTCGAAGCGTCCTTCGAGGCGAAGAAGACTTCCTTATTGCCGCGCGTGAGGTACAGGCAGTCTTTGTGGCCGAGCGTGTAGGTGACGCCGTCGGCGGTGACGGTGCCTTCCTCGCCCAGGTTGAACATGCCGATTTCGCGGCGCTCGAGGAAATAATGCGTGCCGAAATTCTTCCAGATATCGATGCCGTGATCGATGGAGAGCGGCTTGTCCGTCGGCATGCAGCCCATCGTGACCATGCGGTCGACGTGGCTGTATACGCAGGTCATATCGCCCGGGACGAAAAGCGTTTCAATCAGGAATTCGCGGCGCGTTTCTTCGGTCGTATAGCGCTTGAAATCCTTCTGGTTGCAGGAATAACGAATATCCATTTTATTTCCTCCTTTTATTCGATCTCGCTTCCGTACACTTCCCACTGCCGCAGGGAGGGGAAGGCGGAGGGCATATCGCATTTGATCAGCCGCTCCAGGCGCATCCAGGTGACGGTGTGTTCGCCCAGCTCGATCCTTTGCGGGCCTTCGAGCTTTTCCAGCGGGAAGGTTTTCTCAAATCCGTCGGAGAGAACGACCGTGCCCTGAATCCACCATGCGTCGTGCGGGAAGTCCGCGCGCAGGTGGAGCGCCATGGAATCAACGCGCACAGCGCGTCCGAATTCCAGCGTGATCTGCGCGTCCGTCCGCGCGCCGATGCCCCAGCTTTCATACGGCCAGACGCCGTGACCGTTGGCGGCGCAAAGGCCGTCGATAACGTTGCGGGCGGCGAAGACGCTCTCGTTGCGCGTTTCCACGTTGGCCGTGATGTGCGGGAAGCCCAGCGTTTCGGCGCGGGAATCGGCGGGATTGAGGGCGAGATTGCGGTAAACGCGGCCCGTATCCTCGCGGATGGAGAGAATATGCGGGCTCTGGCGGAACGCGCCGGGGACGTAAACGAGCGGGTTGTCGCCGTCGAGCGGCAGGGGGTAGACGTAGCGCCTGCGCGGCAGATACACCCGCGCCGGAAGAATCGTCTGATCGACCGAGAGGATTGCGTATTCGAAATCGCTCTCGAACTCGATCACGTCGTCGGGCAGGTATTCGCCTTCGTAGCGCAGCTCAACCCGGCCCTCGCCGGATTGAGCGCACAGCGTTTTGCCTTGACGCAGGATGGAGATTCCGCTCATTTTTCAAGCACCTTCCACTCGCAGGTATCGGGCAGCCAGGCGAGGTATTCCGCGCCGAGCAGCTTGCCGACGGCCTCGATGAGATAGAAGTCGCCGTAGTTCATGCAGATGTGATGGCCGGGGACGTCGTGGTAGGCCGAGGTGCACTTCTGGAAGATCGCGGGGGTCGCTTCCGTCCAGTCGGCGTGTTCGCGTTCCATCGCCATGAGCATCTGAACGCCGGCGTTGAAATACTTCGCGGACTTCTCGGCGGGCACGAGCTTGGACAGCTCCAGCAGGCCGCTGGCGGCGATGGCTCCGCCCGCGTCGTCGAAGAGGACGGGTTCGGCCGGCTGCTGGAAATCGCACACGGTCAGCCAGTTCGCCTTTTCCACGTTGGAAACGACGTAATCGGCAACCTTCATGGCGGTTTCGAGGTATTCGGGCTTTTTGGTGGAAAGGTAGCTGATGGTGAAGCCGTACAGCGCCCAGGCCTGGCCGCGGCTCCAGCTCGAGCCGGACTGGCAGCCCTGTCCGCCGGGGTTATCCAGGAACGCGCCGGTTTCCGGATCGAAGCAGACGATGTGGTTGCAGGAGCCGTTCTCGCGCACGAAGTTGCGCATGGTGGTGTCGGCGTGGCGCATGGCGACGAGCTGATAGCGCGGGTCGCCCGTCTGGCGCGTGGCCCAGTAGAGCAGGGACAGGTTCATCATGCAGTCCACGATGGCCCAGCCTTCTTTGCCCTTGCCGTTCCAGGCGCGGATAAAGCCGTTGGGGTTGAAGCGGCCGGCGAGGATATCCGCCGCGAAGAGCGTGCGGTCGAAGCTGTCGGCGTTCTTTTCGATGCCGTAGCGCACGCCGGACTGAATGAGCCACTGGAAACCGACGTCATGGCTGAGTCCCTTGAAATCGGCCAGCGCGGCGTCCATCATCTTTTCAGCGCGGACGGCCTGCTCGAGGAAATACTTATCGCCGGTGAGCATGTACATCTGCAAAAGCTCGGCGCCCCAGAAGCCGTTGGTCCACCAGCCGATATGGGAGGGCGCCCATTTGCCGTCCTGAACGGAATAGGGGATAAAATCAACCTTGCGGGCTTCTTCGGCGCCATAGCGCATTTTCTTTTCCAGTTTTTTGGAAACGTCCAGCGCCCATTCGCGCGCCTGGTTGTAGGTTGCCTGCTGCTGCATCGTCATTTAGGAAAGATCCTCCTTTTTTAACAGGGCGAAGCCCTGAAGATCATAAAGAACCAATTCTCATCCACAATAAATTATAGCCCGGGTTTGTATGTTTTGCAAGAGATTTGGACGGTGAAATCTGAACATGCGCAGATAAAACAAGGCCGCAGGCTTGAATTTCAAACCTGCGGCGACGTTTGGATTTATTATCAGCAGAAAGGATTCTCCTGCGGATAGCGCTCCGTCTTGGGCTGGTTATAGGCGATATCGCTGACGCCCAGGAACTTGAACGCTTCGAACAGCGCCTTGCCGTAGTGGCCGAAGGCGACCGCGCCGTGATGCGGGTAGCGCTTCTGCACGAGGACGTGGCGATAGAAGCGGCCCATTTCATGGATGGCGAACACGCCGATGCCGCCGAAGGAACCGGTCGCGACCGGCAGCACTTCGCCCTGGGCGATATAGGCGCGCAGCGTGCCTTCGCTGTCGCACTGCAGGCGGTAGAAGGTGATGTCGCTGGCGGCGATGTCGCCCTCGAGGGTGCCGCGCGTGAAATCGGGCTCGCTGCCCTGCGGCTCGAGCAGGCGGTGCTGGATGAGCTGATACTTCACCGCGCGGTCGGCGCACATCTTGCAGCTGGGCGTGTTGCCGCAGTGGAAGCCCATGAAGGTATCAGTCAGGGTATAGTCGAACTGGCCCTTGATCTTTTCTTCATACAGCGAGGCGGGCACGGAGTTGTTGATGTCCAGCAGCGTTACCGCGTCTTCGGACACGCACGCGCCGATATACTCGGACAGCGCGCCGTAGATATCCACTTCGCAGGCGACGGGGATGCCGCGGGAGGCCAGGCGGGAGTTGACGTAGCAGGGCTCGAAGCCGAACTGCTCCGGGAAGGCCGGCCAGCACTTGTCGGCGAAGGCCACATACTGGCGCGCGCCTTTGTGGGTTTCCGCCCAGTCCAGCAGCGTCAGTTCAAACTGCGCCATGCGCTCGAGCAGCTCGGGATAATACTTGCCCTCGCCCATTTCGTTCTTCATATCCTCGCACACGGCGGCGATACGCGCGTCGCCCTTGTGCGCGCGGTAGGAGACGAGCAGATCCAGTTCGGAATTCTCTTCGATTTCCACGCCCAGCTCGTACAGGCCCTTGATGGGGGCGTTGCAGGCGAAGAAGTCCTGCGGGCGCGGCCCGAAGGTGATGATTTTGAGGTTCTTCACGCCGATGACGGCGCGCGCGACGGGAACGAACTCCGCGATCATCTTCGCGATATCCTCGGCCGTGCCGACGGGATACTCGGGGATGTACGCGTTCAGATGGCGCATGCCGAGGTTGTAGGAGCAGTTGAGCATGCCGCAGTACGCGTCGCCGCGGCCGTTGATGAGATCGCCGTCGCCTTCGGCGGCCGCGACGAACATGCACGGACCGTCGAAATTTTTGGCGATGAGGGTTTCAGGGGTTTCGGGGCCGAAGTTGCCCAGGAACACGACGAGCGCGTTGCAGCCGGCGGTTTTCACGTCGGCGACGGCGGCGAGCATGTCCTTCTCGTTTTCAACCGTCACGGTGCACTCGTACAGTTCGCCCTTGTACGCCTTGACGATCGCCTCGCGGCGCTTGACGGACAGGCCGATGGGGAAGCAGTCGCGCGAGACGGCGATGATGCCGAGCTTCACGTCCGGGATGTTTTTCATGGATGTATCCTCCTCATGATAATAATGACTTGCGTGGCGGCGTTTTTTTCATTCGGCGCCCTGCGCCGCAAAACGCATCCGCATCTTTTACTAATTTGCTTTTATTATACCGCCATCCGTCCGGTTTGGCTATGACAATTCAGCGTTTTTATTAGATTTGTTTGCTCCGCTCGGAATCAGCCGCGCAAGCAGCGCGCGGCTCTGCGCGTCGTCGTAGAACCGCTCGAGCGAATGGATGCTGTGCTGAAGCGACGTGCCGGCGATTTCCGGACGCGTCTGACGGCGGCTGTACTGCTGCGGGGTCATGCCGAACTGCCGCTTGAAGGCGGCGGAGAAATAGCGGTAATCGGAAAAGCCGGACTCGAAACAGACGTCGAGCAGCTTTTTGTCGGTCGTGGCGATGAGTTTGCAGGCCGCGTTGAGCCGCACGGCGTTGACGTACTGCTGAAAGTTCTGGTTCAGCGTTTCCTTGACGAAATGCGACAGATAGCTCATCGAGCAGCCCTCGCGGCGGGCGAAGTCCGAGAGGAGAATCTTGTGGCTGTAGTTTTCGTCCACGAAGCGGATCAGCGCCGAGAGGCGGGAGTTGCGCCTGTCCGCGCTGGCGGCTTCGTCCAGCGTGATCCGGTGCGAGGGCATGGCCGAAAAAAGCCGGTAAAACGTCAGGCAGATCTGCCCCAGGCACAGCGGCTCATAGTTGGGCGCGCGCAGAAAATACGCTTCCGCCGCCTCGCGCAGGCAGCCTTTCAGCCGCGCGAAATCCTCCGGCGGCAGGAACCTTTGCGGGAACAGGCTTTCCATCGCCAGCGCGTGATCCATCGAGAAAAGACGCGGCGACAGCTGCAGGCACAGGAACGTGCACGAGCCGTTCACATGGTGAAACTCGTGCGTCTGCCCGGGACTGAACAGCACCAGCTCGCCCGGCTCCGCTACGACCCGCTCGTTCGCGCAGACGACGCAAAGCGGCCGGTCGAGGATCCAGATCAGCTCCCATTCCGAGTGAAAATGAGGGGTGCGGTAATCCACCGTGTCAAAAAAGAGCGAGAGCCATTCGAGCTGCTCATGGCGGATGATTTCGTACTCTTTCGTTTTCATACCCGCATTATAATGGAACCCGCGCGCAAAAGCAAGGTGCGGCTTGCAGGCGAGGGCGCACCTGTGCTATACTGCAAAAATCAAAAGCAAATCATCAAATAAATAGGGTGTATCTGAAAAATTCCCTGAGACTCCATCACGGCGTCTTTTCCGCCATTTCTGCGTCGGGAAGCTTGGGACAATCCCGCACAATATCGCGCAAAGGCTGACGGATGCCTTTACGCCGTCTGCTGCTTGCAGCTTTCTTGACGTACCGCCGGTACGCCTGCGAAATCTGCAATTCGCATCCGACGCAAATCCATCTCGCCATCCTTCACGCGAATTATGCGGTATTGCCCCCCGATTTAGCGCCGCTAAACCTTCGGTTTCCCTCCTTGAACTGACGAAAAATCCGCTCGTGCTGTCGCCTCTTCCTTTTTCAGATACACCCTAAGAAACGAGAGAAGAAAAAAACATGCAGTATCAGGAAATTCAGCCGCTTGCGGCAAAGGTGCGGGAAAACGTCCGCCGCGTCATCATCGGCAACGAAACGCAGATCGATCTGATTCTTACCGCCGTCGTGGCGGGCGGCCACGTGCTGCTCGAGGACGTGCCCGGTACGGGCAAGACGGTGCTCGCGCGCTCGCTTTCGCAGTCGCTGCGCTGCGCGTTCTCGCGCGTGCAGTTCACGCCCGACCTGCTGCCCGCCGATATTACCGGCATGAGCGTCTACCAGCCCGGCGAGGGAAAATTCGTCTTCCAGCCCGGCCCGGTGTTTACCAACATCCTCCTCGCCGACGAGATCAACCGCGCCACGCCGCGCACGCAGTCGGCTCTTTTGGAGTGCATGGAAGAAAAGCAGGTGACGGAGGGCGGCGTCACGCGCCCGCTCGACGCGCCGTTTCTCGTCCTCGCCACGCAGAACCCCGTCGAAACGCAGGGCACCTTCCCGCTGCCGGAGGCGCAGCTGGACCGCTTCCTCATCCGCCTCTCGCTCGGCTATCCGACCGACGACGGCGCGGTTGCGATGATGCGCCGCTTCATCAGCGAAAGCCCGCTCGAAACGCTTGAACCCGTCGCCACGCGCGAGGAGATCGCGCAGGCGCAGAAGCTCTTCCGGCAGTGCGAAGTGTCCGAGCCGGTGATGCGGTATATCGCCGCGCTCTGCGCGGCAACGCGCAACCCCGAGCGCGTGCAGCTGGGCGTGTCGCCGCGCGGCATGCTGGCGCTCATGCGCGCAAGCCAGGCCTACGCCGCCATTTCCGGCCGCGATTTCGTCACGCCCGACGATGTGAAGGCGCTGGCCGTGCCGGTGCTGGCGCACCGTGTGATTCTGCGCGGGCTGTACGGCAAATCGGGCGAGGGCGAACGGTTCATTGAGGAGCTTTTGCAGAAAACGCCCGTGCCGACGGAGCAGCAGGCGTGAACGTCTGGGTGCTGGCGCTGGCGCTGATTGTGCTGGCGCTGCTGCAGAATTTTATCCTGCGGCATTTTGCCCTGCGTGGGCTGAAATACGCGCGCCGCTTTTCCGTCCCCGCCGCGTTCGAGGGCGAAACGGTGCATCTGACAGAGGTGCTTCGAAACGACCGGCCGCTGTTTATCCCCTGGCTGCGCGCGGAGTCGCGGCTGTCGCCGTATCTGCGCTTCGGCCGGCAGGAGAACCTGGCCGTGCGCGGCGAGATGTATCACAAGAGCGTGTTCACGCTGCGCCCGTTCCAGCAGATCACGCGGCGGCACACGGTGACGCTTCTGCATCGCGGCGCGTACGACGCGGGCAACGTTTCCCTCACGGTCAGCGATCTGCTGGGAATGGGCGCGCAGAGCGCGCAATATTATACGCCCGCCCGCATTCTTGTTTATCCGCGCCTGCTGGGGGACGACGCGCTCCCGCTGCCCGTCTCGCGGCTGCAGGGCGAGATGATCGTGCGGCGGCACGTTGTGTCCGATCCGTTCCTGGTCAACGGCATCCGGCCTTATCAGCACGGCGACCATCCGCGCGACGTACACTGGCCCGCCACCGCGCGCATGGGCTCTCTGCAGGTGAAAACGCACGATTACACGGCCGATACAAAGCTGCTCGTCGTGATCAACTGCCAGATGAGCGAGAACCAGTGGTCCGATCTGATGGATTACGAGCAGGCGTTGATCGAGCGCGCCATTTCCATGGCCGCGACGGTTTGTCTGCGCGTGCTGCGCGCGGGCGTGGCGGCGGGGTTCGCCGCGAATATGCCGATGGACGAGGACGAAACCTGCACGCTTCTGCCGCCCGAGCGCGGCCCGGCGCGCGAGGAGGAGCTGCTTTCCGCGTTCGCGCGCCTGCGCGTGCTGCGCGTGCGCAACTTTTATTCGTTCCTTGACGATCTTTCTTCCCTGCGCGGCACGGACGTGCTCATTCTGACGCGCTACACCAGCCCGCTCATCGAGGAGCGGCTGGAAACGCTGCGCCGCTACGGCAATTCCGTTACCGTGCAGCTGCTGGAGGGGGAGGCGACGCAATGAAAAACAGATTGGCCGTGATCGGCCAGAAATCGCTCGCCGCGCTGACGCTGCTGTTCGGCTTCGCGCCGTTTTTCCTGCTTGCGGGCGTATACTGCGCGCCGCAGGAACCGCTTTTGTGGGGGCTGCTCCCGGCCTGCGCGTGCGCGCTGGGAATCGTCTCGTTTTGCGTGAAAAAGAAGGCGCGCCTGCTTGTGACGGGCGTTGGCGGGGCCTTTTTGCTGGGACTGGGCGGCTGGGCGCTGCGCGGCGCGTGGCCGCTGGGGCTCGTGCTGCCGGCGCTGTGCGTCCCGCTGCTGCTGATGCTGCCGCCGGCCTATGGCCGCACGGCCTGGGAGGAATGGCCGCAGCTTCTCTGGGGCGCGTGCGTTGCGGCGCACGCAGCGGCGCTGATTTTGATCGCACGGCTGCACCTTGACCGGATCGCTGCGGCGGAGCAGGCCTGCGCGGCCGCGTTCGCCTTCCTTTTCGTGCTGACGCTCAACCGCGTCAACCTGCGCGCCAGTACGCACGGCATGCAGAAGGCGCCGCGCGCCGTAGCGAACCGCAACCTGTTTTTGACGATTGCGCTGTTCGCAGGCGGCATGCTCATCGCGCTGTGGCGCACGCTGGCCCGGGCGCTGGATCAGGTTCTTGCCGCGCTCAAGCGCGGCGTACTGGCCGTGCTCCGTTTCCTGCTCTCGCTGTTTCCGCAGGGCGGGAGCGTGAGCGGCGAGGGCGGCGGCATGGTCGCGCCCGATCTGGGCGAGCTGGCCGAAGGGGCTGAAACGAGCGCCTTCGCAAAGCTGATGGAGAGAATTTTTCTCATTTTCGCTTATGTGCTGCTCGCGGCGGCCGCCTGTTTTATCCTGTGGTTCCTGTATCGGAAGCTGAAGGTGCTTTTCAAAAAACTGCTTGCGCGGCTGCGCCGGTACGCGGCCGCCGCGTCGGAGGATTACGAGGATGAGGCCGAAAGCACGCTGAACCTCGATGAAAAAGCGCGCGTTCTGGGCGACAGGCTGCGCCGCGCCCTGCGCCCGCGCGCCAAAGCCGCGCCCTGGGAAACGCTCGACGGCAGCGCGCGCGTGCGACGGCTCTATCGCCGCTACGCCAGGGTACAGAACGCTTCCGCCGGCGAAACCGCCCGCGAGGCGCTCGCACAGCCTTCCGCGCTGGGCGCGTCTACGGCCGCCGCTTTCGCCGATCTCTACGATCAGGCGCGCTACAGCGATCATCCCATTCCCGAATCTCGCGCCGATTCGCTCCGCCAATCCCTCGAACAGGCCGACAAGGCTGCGTACGGAGGAAAAACCGAGAAGTGGTGAGGGACGGGGGACGAGGGGACGAGGAACGGCGAGGGGAAACCTCTTTCGGAAGAAAGAGGTTTCCCCTCGCGCTCCCCTTCTAGAAAGCCATTTCGCCGGGCTATTGCCCGGCGTTTTTTTTGCCAGTTTTCGTACTTCATGGAAGCTGCTATAGTTGATAAACAGCCAAACCGCCGCCCATTGGGCGGCGGTTTGGCATAAGCGACTTTCTCGGAGAGGGGGGGACAGGGGGGAGAAC
>CAKTTL010000076.1 GCA_934615235.1 uncultured Clostridia bacterium | reverse complement strand
CGTCTCGTTGGTTTCAGCGGCGCCGGGCAGGCCGCAGCAGTTCAGCAGCGCGGCGGCCAGCAGGATAACAACGATTTCCCTCTTCATTTCAACATCCTCCTTCTTCAGATTCTTCGCAAAGGGAATCAGAGTGGCTGGGCGCTAAATCAGACAAGTACGGACTATGATTTTTTCCAAGATATGCTATTATGAAACCATAAGGAACCTTTTCAACACGCCGCTTTCTCTTCGCCCGCCCCGTTGGAAGGTGATCCACATGACGTCGCCGCGCCTGATCCTCCACTGCGACTGCAACAATTTCTTCGCGTCCTGCGAATGCATGGAGCGCCCCGAGCTCCGGCTTGTTCCCATGGCCGTGGCCGGGGACACGGAGAGTCGCAGGGGCGTGGTCGTGGTCAAGAACGAGATGGTCAAGCGCCGGGGCGTTCAGACGGCGGATAACGTCTGGCAGGTGAAGAAAAAAGTGTCCAGAACCGGTTCTTGTGCCGCCGCAGTATGAGCTGTATGAGCGCGTTTCCCGTCAGATCAACGAAATTTACCTGTCCTATACCGACCGCATGGAGCCCGCGTCCATCGACGAAAGACATCTGGATATCACCGGCACGCTTTCCTACTACGGCATGACTGCCGAGGAACTGGCGGTCAGCATCCGCTCTCGCGTCCGTCTGGAAGCCGGCGTGAACATCTCCGTGGGCGTTTCCTTCAACAAGACCTTTGCTAAAATAGACAGCGATTACAAAAAGCCGGATGCCACCACCGTTGTGACAGAGGGAAATTACAAAGCGCTTCTCTGGCCGCTGCCGGTGGAGAATATGCTTTTCACCGGCGCGGCCGCTGCGGAAAAGCTGAAAAAGAAGGATGTACGCACGATCAGGGAATTGGCGGCTTTGTCCCGAGAGAAAGCGGAGGAGCTTTTGGAGAAAGGAGGCATTGGCGTCTGGCGCGCCAGCAACGGGATGGACGACGCGCCGGTGCAGCGTTCGCGGACAGAGCGGAAGTGAAATCCATCAGCCGGGGCATGACCTTCAAGCGGGATCTGATCGCTCCGGATGAGATGGAGCAGGCCGTCGCGGCGTTGGCGGGGGCGGTGGCGGAGCAGTTACGCAGAGAGAAGCGCAAGGACCGGGTGATTCAGGTACAGATCAGGACTCCCATGCTGACTGCCTTTTCCCGGCAGGCGATGCGGCCCTTCGCCACCTGCACGCTGCAGGAGTTGGAAACCCACGCCCTGACTTTGATCCGGAAAAACTGGCATGTAAGTAAGGACATGCCCATTCGGACGCTGACCGTAGGCGTTGCCGGGCTGGTGGAAGCGTAAGAGGCGGCAGAGCAGATTTCTTTTCTGGATATGTTTGAAGCGGATGCGCAGAATTCGGGATCAGGCGCGCTGTCACGGGTCTACCGCAGTTATGCGGAGCGGCGGGAAAAGTTGGAAACAGCGGTGGACGCGATCCGCCGCAGGCATGGCGAAAATGCGATCATCCGGGGAAATACCGGCAATCCGGAGATTGGGCTGGAAGGCGCGTGGAAGAGGAAGGAGAAAGCCAGAAAGGAGGAAAAAGCGTCGCGACCACAGACAGCGCGGGAGCAGTCTCCGGCGGAGCAACTGGAGCCAGCGCTACCGTGCAGCCGTTCAGAAAACAGCAAAGAAGGAGAAGCATGAGCAGAATCAGAGCGTTTTTCAAGGGCAACTGCCCCCTCTCCAGAAGGTTGTTCGATTGCATGAGGCATAGGACGACTCTATCATACCATATGGAAGCAAAGGCATCAAGTGAAATCCCGCAAGGAAGCGACTGAACTGTGACAGGAGGATGAGCCATGAATCGGATCATTTGAGAATATTTACGTAAAGATTTCTCATGGCAAACTCACGCTCACTTTCGTTGAACTGCGAAGCAGTGTATCAAAAAGAGTGAGGCATGCACCATGAGGCATACATCAGGAATTGATAGCCTGTTTTTTGTGGGCAGAGGGATAGATAACATCTGCATCGGTAGAGCCGGAACCGGATAAATATATATTGATTTGATAATCCCGAACGGTTGGAAAGAATCGATAGCATCTCCTTGACAGTGCGGATACATGAGAATATAATTGAATCAGAAGTGAGCGCGTTGTTTCCTTTGTTCACGCTGCTCGTTTACATAAAGCTTCGGTAGTCGGATAAATACACTTTTTCTGTTCATGGAACCAGCAAACTGGCATAAAGAAGGCAACTTAAACGCAAGACGTTCGCAGTATTACAGGCGACATCCCATTAAAATCCCGTCCGGAATACAGATAACCTTTCTCTGGGGTGTGCTGTAGGAACAATCAAGCAAAAGGAGCGTGCGAACATGAGCAGAATCATCACCATCAGCCGCGAATTCGGGAGCGGCGGACGCGAATTGGGCAGACATCTATCAGAAGTGCTGCAAATCGACTATTACGATCAGGAGATCGTCTCAGAAATTGCAAAACGTACCGACGTTGCCGAGGACTATGTAAAACAGATCAGCGAAAGCCGTCCAATATCGCTCCCTGTTTACGGAGGAAGATTCAATACAACCGTGGATCCCCTCCTTGATATGAGCCTTTCTATTCACAGACAGCAGCACGCGCTACTGCGGGAGCTTTCTGAAAAGTCAGACTGCGTTATCATCGGCCGCTGCGCCGACTATGTTCTCCGCGATAGGCGTCCTTTTCGTATATTCGTATACGCGGAGATGGAGAGCAGATTGAAACGCTGCGAGGAACGCAAACCGGAAAATGAAAATTTGTCAAGGAGAAAGATGCAGCAGAAGATTCGGGAAATCGATCGAAACCGCGCGCGTTATTACGCATATTTCAGCAAGCAGAAATGGAGCGCGCCCTGCAACTATGACCTGATGATCAACACGTCGTCAGGGATTGATCTAAAAAAAACTGCGGCTTCCGTCGCTGCATACATGGAACAGTTTTATCAATGAAATCAGAAAACTTTTCCGAAAAAAGCAGCCGTGTCTACGGCTGCTCTTTCCGGAATACGGGACGGAACACAGCCGCCGTGTCCAAATCAATCACCGTAATGCATCTGGGCTGAATATTGAAGTGAAATGGAATTCCGTTAATCATCCAGTAATTCAGCGCCATCCCTTCTGGAATCAACGCTTCAACGCGTCCGGAAAAGCTGCCTCCAGAAACATTCTCTTTCGTAGCGTAGTTCATATAATCGTTGCTGAAATCAAAATTTCGGAACGCATTTCCCCGCGGGATACGCATGAAATCCACAAATTTGATCTGCGCGTCGGAAGCGCGAATGGTTTGTTCGGCGGATGCAGTGTTCTCATCCGGCGTCTTGTCGCGCCAGTCCGCACCACCCTTATAAACAGCACGGAATTCCATCGTACAGTCTATTCCATATACGGTAATAAACCAGACATCGCTGGAAAAATAATACGGTACACCGTTGATCTGCCAATGATCAATCTCATCTCTTTTTTCCAAGGAAACAGAAATGCGGGCAGTGATCGTTCCGTCGGCACAGATCTCTCCTGTTACTGGATGTACGTAGTCCTGTCCAAAGGAAAAGCGTTCGTAATGTTCTCCAGCAGGGCGATGATTTTTATCGAGAAACTGAAAGAAAGCGTTTATACTTGAAAGGGTGCGTTCATTGAAAACAACTTCTGGAGGGGGTGTATTGCCGGTTGCAGATATCTGTAGGGTTCCATCCGATTCATTGAACAGCATCAAAGAATCCTGCGTCTGCGCTTTCGGTATTGCGGTAGCAGTGAAGGGTACTGAGAAGGCTGGACGCGATATGGATAAAAGCATCGCTAACAGAAAAAGGAACACAAAGCTGCGAAACATGGATTTCATTATCTGCTCTCCTTTCTCATACCATCGATCGTAACAGTACATGTTTATTTTCGATATTTGAAAGTCGAGAACAAAGGGGGATCGCCGACATCTTCTTAATTTTATTTTATATAACGAAATCCCCTTCGTCAACCCTCCTGAGAATCTTTTCAAGACAACGTAGGGGATCAAAAGAGAAAGGGTTCAAAAGGAAATTTCAAAATATCGACATTGAGACGTTCTAATCTCGTCCACATGATCGAGGGAATGAGCAACGAATGGCGGTTGTCGGGGAGGCAGGCAACGATCGAGACCATGCACTGATTCGGATGGCAAACCAATATCAGGGATTGCTGCTGCATATCTGTTATATTTACTTGTGAATATGGAACTGGAAAAAGACGCGATGCAGGATACGTTCCTCAAAGACTATAAAGCGCTGGACGGTTTTCGCAGGGAATGCAGCGAAAAGACATGGCTGATACAGATTGCAATGAATACTTGCCGGGACGTGCGGCGTTCCGCGTGGTTCCGGCGCCATGACCGGCGTATTACGCCGGAAAATCTGCCGCAGCCTGTCGTAACGCCGGACGACGACGATCTGGATATCATGTGCGACGTGATGAATCTTTCCTCCAAACACCGAGAGGCCGTCATGTTATATTACTGGCAGGACATGAACGTGAATGAGATTGCCCGCGTGCTTGGCATCAGCCATTCCACCGTATCATCCCCACTCAAGCGCGTCAGAGAAAAACTGCGTGACGTGCTGGGACGGAGGTTAGGTTATGGAAGATGGAAAAGGCGCACTGCGCCGTTATCGATGAAAACGGCGAGGTGATCTCCGATCCGGATGTGGAAATTGATCATTCGGCGATAAGCGTGGCGCGCATCCGGGCGCTAAACGCGGAACAGGCGGGGACCGAAAACCCTGAAATCGCGAACGTTTATAAACAATATGGAAAAACAGCGGAGGCGCAAAGCGTCTGGTGCTTGATGCTGGAACAAAAAGCGAATTTGTTCGGCAATGAAAACAGAATTCCCCGCGCTGAGAATATCGCTCCGAATAAAGCGGTTCAGATTGCAAAAGATCGCCTTGCCGCTATTGGCTGCGATATGTCTTCTTATGAAGTGAGCATATGGTATAAGGCGGCTGCTTCATCTGCGGTTGAAAATGCCCGGCACGATTTTCACTACGTGATCTATTTCGTCGACGATCTTGACTCTCCCGCCAAGGCGTTCAGCGTGACGATTCACGCGGCTACCGGGGAAGAGGGCAGAATCTATCGCCCGGAACGCCTTGTCCGAACTGACAGTCCATATATGATCGTAGGGTGTATCTGAAAAATTCCCTGAGGCTCCATCACGGCGTCTTTTTCGCCATTTCTGCGTCGGAAAACCTCGATTTAGCCCCGCTAAACCTTCGGTTTCCCTTCTTGAACTGACGAAAAATCCGCTCGTGCTGTCGTCTCTTCCTTTTTCAGATACACCCTAGGAAACACGGAAAGTGAAATTCGGTGTATTCGCACCCTATATACCATTGTTGACAAATAACGCGCCGATCCGTTATACTAAGATCAGGTGATCATGATCTTCTCTTCTTTTTATTCCATTGACTTACCACATCTACAGAATATAGAAAAGCAGAGCTTCCCTCCCGACAGGCAAGAGCTCTGATCTGTTTTCCGACGAGCCCTTTCTCCCGACCGACGCCTCTCAGACGCCACAATAACAAAAGAAAGGGAAGGTGAACCCATGTTCTGGAATGAAGAACTGAAAAATAACATGACGGACGTTCAGGAGCTCCGCGACCGGCTGGGACTGGACGATGAGAAAATGAAGCGCATGAAAGCGCTGTGTAAAGCGTTTCCCATGTCCATTCCGCGCTACTATCTTTCGCTGATCGATTGGGACGATCCGAAAGACCCCATTCGAAGAATGTGTATTCCCGCGCTCCTGGAAACGGATATGTCCGGCGCATTCGATACCAGCGGGGAAGCGGGCAACACAGTGTGCGCAGGCGTACAGCATAAGTACCGTGAAAGCGCGCTCATCCTGACAACGAACCGCTGCGCCATGTATTGCCGGCACTGCTTTCGCAAGAGGCTCGTGGGGCTTTCAGACGATGAGATCGCCCGCCATTTTGACGAAGTAGCGGGCTATGTCCGAGAGCATAAAGAAATCACCAACGTCATTCTGAGCGGCGGAGATACGCTCATGCTTCCGACAAGGACCGTCGTCCACTATCTGGAAACCTTTTCGCGGATCGCACACCTTGACCTGATTCGGATCGCCACACGGATGCCCGTCGTGTATCCGATGCGGATTACGAAGGACAGGAGTCTTCTCAAGGCGCTGGCCTATTACGGCGGACAGAAGCAGATCTACATCGTCACGCAGTTCAATCATCCCAGGGAACTGACGCCCGAAGCGCGGGCCGCCGTGCGTGCGATGCTCCTGTGCGGTTTGCCGGTGAAGAATCAGACGGTGCTGCTCAGGGGCGTGAACGATTCCCCGCAAACGCTGGGCCGGCTGTTGCGGGAACTGACTGCGTGCGGCGTGACGCCATACTATGTTTTTCAGTGCAGACCTGTAAGCGGGGTGAAAAGCACGTTCCAGCTGCCGCTCTCGGAAGGCTACGATATAGTAGAAGCCGCAAAGGCCGTGCAGAACGGGCAAGGAAAATGTCTGAAATTCTGCATGTCGCACCCGAAGGGAAAAATAGAGATCGCAGGAAAGTTTTCGGACGGCGTGCTGGTGTTCAAGTTTCACCAGGCGAAGAACGACGAGGACGCGGGGAGAACGTTCGTCAAATCGATTACAAAAGATACCGCATGGCTTCCGGATGAGTTTTAGGGGGCGCGAACGTGAGCGTCTTGTTGATGCAAATATCAAAACAAAGCAGAATAGGAACGCATTTGAAGGATTCCTGAACGCAGTCCCAATCTCGTCAATCTGTGATTTTTTCAAACCATATGCTCTCTTCTTCAACCTCAACACAGATCACGGTGTTGATTTGAGGAATGCGCTTCACCGGCAGAAAAATGCGCCAGGAATGCACATGTTCGCAGGTAATGCGCTCACGCAATTCCAGTTCAGTTCCGTCGGCGAGCAGGTAGCAGCGGCACGGCTTGTTACCCATGTTGATCAGGTACACGTCCGGCATGTCCTCAAAGAGGTGTATATAGAGCTTGTGCGGCTTCACAGTGAAATAGCCCCAATCGACGTCATAGGGATAGGTGGGCGCAGGGCGCGTGCCATAGATGCTCTCGCCGTTGAGACGCATGAATTCGCCGATTTGATGCAACGCTTCAACGCTCTTTTCAGGAACGTCGCCCAGCGCATCCGGGCCGATGTTCAGCAGGTAATTGCCGCCGCGGCTGACGGTTTTGACCAGGTTGCGCAGCAGCTTTTCGGCGCTCTTCCAGCGGGTGTCGCCGGCTGAATAGCCCCAGGTTCCGTTGATCGTCGCAGGAACCTCAAAGGGCTTTGCGTAGGGCAGAAGCGGGATGAAATTGTCCCCGGTCGTCATGTAGTCACCCAGGCCGTGGCCCACGCGGCCGCTGACGAGGCAATCCGGCTGCAGGTCGTTGACGAGCCGGCGCATGCGAAGGCAGTCCTGGCGGGACATGTCCAGCGGCGTATCGTACCAGATGAGACCCACGTCTCCATATTGCGTGAGCAGTTCCGTGATCTGCGGAATGCACTTGGACGTCAGGTAGTTCTCAAAGTCCTTACCCGCCATGGACACGCCTTCCTCGATCCCGTCGGGGTGATGCCAGTCCTGCGCCTGGGAATAATAAAAGCACAGACGGACGCCGTACTTGTCGCACGCGTTTTTCAACTCCATCGCAACGTCCCTTCCAAAGGGCGTGGCGTCCGCAACGTTGTAGCGGCTTGCCTGCGAGCGGAACATGGCGAAGCCGTCATGGTGCTTGGCCGTCAGAACCAAGTATCGCATGCCGGTATCGCGGCACAGGCGCACGATCTTTTCGGCGTCGAAATGGACGGGGTTGAACTGCGCGGCGAGTTTTTCATATTCAGCAGGCGGTATATGAAGATCGTGCATGATCCATTCGGCTATGTTGTCCGTCTTTTGTCCGCGGTATTCGCCGGAAAGCAGCGCGTACAGCCCCCAGTGAATAAACATGCCGAATTTGGAGTCCAGCCACCACTCCATCCTTGATTCACTCATGTTGTTCCTCCATATGGCGCGTGCGCGCTTATTCCTTTACGGCTCCTGCGGTCAGTCCCTCCACGACAAAGCGCTGCATGACCGCAAACATGACGGCTGTGGGGAGCAGCGCCAGCACGCCGCCCGCCATCAGGATGCCCCACTTGACGTCGTATTTGCCGATCAGCGATTTGAGGCCGACGGGGATCGTCCACCGGTCGGAAGTGCTGATAAAGATCGTCCCCGCGATCAATTCGTTCCATGCGCCGATGAAGGCGAACACAAACACGGCGACAATGCCCGAAAACATGACCGGCAGCACGATGCGGAACAGGCACTGTCTCTTTGTGCAGCCGTCCACGCAGGCCGCCTCCTCAAGCGCATAGGGGATACGCTCGAAAAAGGAGCGCATGGTAATCACGCAGAAGGGGAGGTTGACGATAAGGTAATACACAAACAGGCTGAACCGGGTGTTGATCATCTGCGCCTTTGCGAAGATCAGATACAGCGGAATGATGACCAGGATGCCCGGAATCATCTGCGTGACCAAAAAAAACAGCAGCATCGCGCCCTTGCTGCGAAACTCGTATCGCGCCAGGCCGTATCCGCCCAGGATAGACAGAAGGGTTACGCACAGCCCGGTCGAGAGCGAGATGATAATACTGTTTCCAAGCATCTGTGAGTAATTGTACATGGAAAAGAGCATCCGGTAGTTTTCCAGCGTCCAGGTGTGCGGAAAATAGGTCAGTTTCTGCGCGTTAATGATCTCCTGGTTTGGCTTGAAGGAGGTGCTCATCATCCAGTAGATAGGCAGAATTACGGCGAGCAGAAACAGCGCGAGAAGGATCGCGCGGCCTATGCCCATGAGCATCCGTTTCTTCTTTCGAGTCATTAAAAATCACCCGCCTTGTTGTATTGCGTCACGCGCAGGAAGAACACCGCGTATACCGACAGCACCACCATCAATAGCACGCCCAGCGCCGAGGCAAAGCCGAAATCGTAGCTGGAGAAGGCCGTGGTGTACATATACGAAGGCAATGTCTGGGAGTGGTTTGCCGGGCCGCCTCCTGTGATGACGACGATCAGATCGAACGAATTGAAAATCCAGATCGTTCTCAGCAGCAGCGTCATGATGACGGTCGGTTTGATATAAGGGAGCGTGATTTCAAAAAAACGCCGGATGGCGCCGCAGCCGTCCATATCCGCCGCCTCGTACACGTCCGCGGGAATGGATTGCAGCGCCGCAAGAATCATGATTGCAAAAAATGGCACGCCCATCCAGATCATCGCCAGGATCACGACCGTGAGCGATAGCCCCGGCGTACCCAGCCACGCGATCTTTTCGCTCGCCCAGCCGAACTTTTGCAGCAGATCGTTGATCACGCCATACTCGCCGTTAAAGCTCCAGCGGAACATGAGGCCGATGACAAATGCGGAAAAGGCCCAGGGCAGGAACACGATCGCCTGATACACGCCCCGGCCGCGGAACTCCCTGCGCAGCGCCAGCGCCAGCGTCAGCCCCAGCAGGAACTGGCCCAGGACGCTCGCGGCCACAAAGATCACGGAATTGCGCACAATCAGCCCCAGATCCCGGCTGCTAAACAGTTTTTGATAGTTTGCGAAATCGTTGAAAAAAACCTTTCCGGGGCTGGTCAGCTTGTAATTCTGAAAGGACATGACAATCGAGTTGATCAGCGGATAACCGAACATCACCAGCAGGAGCAGCAGAACCGGAAACATGAACAGGTAAGGCTCCATCTTTCGCTTGAAACCGAGGGAGACGACCCGCCTGCCGCCCCGCCGCGTCATCAGCCGGAATACGACAAGAAACAACACGACGATCAGAAGCAGATACAAAATCAGTTTGTCCATCAAAAACCTCCTTCAAAGCATCCCGAGTCCGCCCAAAGGGCAGACCCGGGACGTATGGAGCAGACGCTACGCCCTGATTGAGGCGTTTGAATCAGTCGGACAAGCCTTTAGGCTGCTCGACCGCGGAGCCGGGATTTTCAGCCAGATAGGCCTGCATGCGCGCTTCCAGTTCGTCAGAGACGTTATGCAGCGCGGTATAGGCGTCTTCTTCGTGCAAAAGGTACTTCTGAATCTCCTCATGCATCATTCCCTGGTGCATATCGGTATAGTTGAAGGGGCCGAACGCGCAGGGCACGACCATGGCGGGATCGTTGAGCTGCTGCACAAACGCAGCGTAGTAGCCGTCCGGGCCGTACAGCGGATCTTCGCCGACGTCCTTCTTGATCGGGATGAGCCCGGTGAGCTTGCAGTACTCGATGTTGATGTCGGGGCGGGTCATGTATTCGATCAGCTGCCACGCCTCGTCCGGATGCTTGGAATGGGTGGAGATGGAGTAAGCATAGGGGGAATTGACGGTGTTGTAGATTTTTCCGTCAGCGTCGCTCCTGGGCATCGGCATGACGAACCACTGATCGTCCGTCATGTTTGCGATACAGGTGGCGGCAACCTCGGAATCGTTAATCAGCGTGCCCGTCAGGCCGCCGGTGAAGTTATCGACCATCTCGATAAAGCCCCAGTTGATCGCATCCTTCGGCGCACAGCCGTCAAGATACAGACCGCACCAGCGCTCGTAAGCCTTCACGCACTCGTCGGTGTCAAACAGCGCGGCGCCGTCATCGGCGTAGGCGCGGCCGCCGGAAAAGCTCAGCAGATACACGTACAGCGGGTCGAACGCGCCGCGCGCGCCGCGGAAGGAAGTGCCGTAATGGTTCTTTTCCGGATCGGTCAGCTTGTAGACGGCGTCAAAATACTCGCTGTATGTCCAGCCCTTGGCCGGATCCAGATTTAGGCCTGCGTCCGCAGCCCAGTCCTTGCGCACGAACACGCCCTTGACCATAACGCCGTCGGGTACGGTGTAAGTGTCGCCATAGAGTTCTTTTTCGCCCTTCCAGACGAGCTTGGTCACTGTGTCGGCGTACTGATCGGTAGTGTCGCCGATGTAATCCGTCAGCGGATGTACCCAGCCTGCGGCGGTAAACTGGCCCAACCAGCCGGCCCACGTGGTCAGCACGTCCGGCAGCTGGCCGCTGGTGCCCAGAACGGTCAGCTTGTTTGCTGCGTCATCCCACGGAACGGATTCGTATACCACGGAAATGCCGGTTTCTTCCTTAAATTTCGCAAAAGTGGTCTCGTAGTATTCCTGACGCACGGGGCTTGGCGACACGTCGATAAAACGAAGCGTCACGGATTCGGCGGATGAGGGAACGGCCAAGAGCAAGTTGAGCGACAACACCAGAACGAGCAGAAGTCCAACCAGTTTTCTTGTCATGCAAATACCCTCCTTTTTTTTGACCGGGAAATCCCAGCTCAAATCGAATCAAGCGCCCGGGCTAGGTCGGCGATCAGCGCGTCCGCCCCCTCCAGGCCGCAATGCAGCCTTACAAGGCCGCGCTTGCCATCCATATCGAGAAACGCGAGCTCCTCGTCGCTCGCCATCAGCAGCGGACAGATGGCCAGGCTTTCAAAGCCGCCCCAGGAACACCCCTTGCCAAACAGATGCAGCCGGTCGATGAGCGCCACCGCTTTTTCGGGCCCGCAGTCGGGCAAAAAGCTCAAAAGCCCTGCGTGCAGGCGCATCTGCTTTTTGACGACTTCGGCCTGGGGATGGCTGTCGAGTCCTGTATACCAGACTCTTTTCACCTTGCTGTGCCCTTCGAGGAATTTTGAAACGGCCATGGCGGTCTGCTGATGCATAAGCAGGCGCGCCTCCAGCGTGCGGAGACCGCGGATGACCAGCCAGGATTCCATCGGCCCCAGGATGCCGCCGAACCACTCGCGTTCGTTCTTGATGATGCGCCCCATCAATTCCTCGTCGCGGGAGATCAGCGCGCCGCCGATCACATCGCTATGGCCGGAAAGATATTTCGACAGCGTATGCATCACCACGTCCACGCCCATTTCAAGTGGGTTCTGGCCCAGCGGCGTAGCAAGCGTGTTGTCGATATAGGTGCGGACGCCGTGCCTGCGGCAGATGTCCGCGATGGCCGCGATGTCTACCGCCGTGTATACAAAAGTCGCGGGGCTTTCAAGGATCATCAGGCTTGTGTTCGGACGGATGGCGCGCTCGACTTCGTCGAGATCGAGCCCCGTCACAAAGGAAATATCCATATTCAGGCGCGGCGTTCCGATCCCGGCCATAAAGCGCTTGATCGGCTGATAGACGTCCCGCATGCACAGGATGTGGCTGCCGGCCCTGCAAGTCGCCATGATCGCCATCGTCGCCGCAGCCATTCCCGAGGAGAACGCAACCGCGCGCACGCCGCCCTCAAGCGCCGCCAGCTTTTTTTCAAGGATGGCGGTTGTGGGGTTCGAGCAGCGGCCGTAAACGAACTGATCCTCCTTCATCACATCAACGGTGAGATAATCCTCGTAGCGGTCGTACACATGCAGGGAATTCAAAAACACCGGCGGCACGACCGCGTGCATGTACTTGTCATAGTCGTCGCCCAAATGCATCATGATCAGACGCTGCGCCTCTCGGTCCATCCGTCGTACCTCCTGATTGGATCGTTATTTGATATTAATCAAAAATGCGGCTTTGCTTTTTAACACCAGCGGGACATTGCAGTTCATCATATCAATGTACGCCGTTTTTTTTCATCACAGTTGCCCATATATGCTGCGTCGTTCTCTGTGCGGTGGCGTTAGCTTGATTATTATCGACGGTGCCCAAGAATGCTTTCTACCAGGCTACAAATTTAAAATAGGCGTCGACTGCAATTGCGTCGGCATTCTCGGATCATTTACGGAAGGATGTCTCAAAGTGAAGCCCTATCCACCTGTCTTTACACTCGGCAATACTTTCCAAGTTGTTACAGCAACATAAATTATATATGACCATAATCCATTAAAATACCCAGACAGCACGAAATATACCCACTTCGATCCGGCTGGATCGTTTACGATGCCTCTGTCCTTTTGTACTCTCAAAATAGTCTTTAAATTTATTATATATGATATATGCTATTTTGTCAAATAAAATATCAAGTTCTTCTCATCCATCCACTTCATAAAAAGCAGAAATTTGCAGGCTATAGAAAATAGCTGGCATTCAGGCGCTCTTACCTTGCGAAGTATCTGAAGATATGTTATGCTCATTTCGTTCACTGAGAATAAACGGAGGGATGGAATGAAAAAAGGAATTGGGCTTGCACTGCTGTGCATGCTATTGCTCTTTAACGTATGGAGCAAAGGAAACGGAGACGCCGGGTCAGATCGAAAGGTTCCCATGGCGACCTTCCTGGGCGGGAACGAAACCGTATCCGAAGTGGTGGAAGAACTCAAAAATGCAGGGCTTTCCAACACAGACGTGTTTCAGAACCGGGTTTTGGATTATGCGGCTACGGCTGGCAGAAACGCCGGGCTTGAGGATGGCTGGGTCCTCCCCTCCGAACTCACCGTAGATACGGCGAAATGTATGGATGGCTGGGAAAGCACTCATGATTATTCGGACGCCAACTGCAGAATGACGGCTTTCCTGCTGCTGGAGGGCTTGATAACTGCCGAACGTGTGGAAGAAACATATACTGGAACTTATCTGATGTTTGACATGGAAGCGATTGATGCAACTGAAAAATACGAACGAATAAAAGAAAACAGAGCGCTTTTTACTACACTTTTCGGCGACAAAACCGTACCGGAGGGAAAGGAGCCTCAAAACATATATTCGGAAGCCTGGGAGGAGTTTGGGCTGAAGGTTCACAGCAATCAGGTTTCCATGCTTAGCCTTGTCATCTATGATCCGTATTTCCAAACAACTTTCGTGGGTCATACGGGCGTTCTTCTAAACTACGGGGATCATATGCTTTTTATAGAAAAAATAGCGTTCGAGCAACCATATCAGGCGACGAAAATTTACGACCTGACCGAATTGCTGGATATGCTTTCCCAAAGGGCGGAATATTTTGGC
>CAKTTL010000075.1 GCA_934615235.1 uncultured Clostridia bacterium | reverse complement strand
TAGTCGTCTTGCCGCAGCCGGAGGGACCGAGAAACGTGAAAAATTCGCCCTTTTTCACGTCGACGTTGATATTGTGCAGCGCTTCAAAATCGCCGAATTTCACCACGATGTTCTTCAGTTCGATCATCACGTCTCTGGTTTCTGCCATGGTACCGCCTCTTCCTTACTTGCAAGTTTGAATAAGGATATGGCGAGCCTTTACAGACTCGCCATATCCTGCCGGTTTTCGAAAATTATTCGGCCTTCTGGGTCATGACGGTCCAGTCGATGTTGTCCCAGTCGGGTTCAGACGGAGCGGCGCTCTGGTCGGCCCAGTAGAAGCCGAGGTTGGTCATGATGTTGGTCCACTGGCTGCTGTGCGCGCCGACGTATTCGGCGTAGGTCATATCGGTGCCTTCCACCTTGGTCAGCGAGCAGTTCTTGAGGGTGTAGATGGCCGGAGTCTCGTCGTAGATCTGCGCGGCGGCCACGGTGTTGCACGGATAGGAGTCAAACTCATCCGCCCAGGCAGCCTGCACGTCGGCGGAACCGAACCACTCGGCGAACGCCTTCACGGCAGCGGTTTCTTCCTCAGTGCGGCCTTCGCGATCGAGAATGCCCATGTATTCGGCGATGTAATAAGTGCCGTCTTCGATATCGACGAGCGCCCAGTTTTCAGGCTCGAGAACGCCCAGCAGCGGATGCTCGGAGCTGTCGGCCGCGGTGTCGATCTTGCCGAAGAGGGAGGAAGAATAGAACGTGGAGACCTGCACGTCGCCGCGGTTCAGCGGATCGAAGCCGTAGCTGTCACCGGTGAAAACGCCGTTGGCGCAGTACTTCCAGAGGGTCTTCCAGCCGTCGATGGAGATGCCGCCCGCCGGGGACTCGGGATCGACGAAGGAATACAGCATGGCGCTGTTGATGTTGGCATTGGTCGTACCGCCGACCTTACCCTGGCGATACCAGGTGTAGCCGCAATCGACGATATCCGCCCAGTGCTTGAAGGAGAGCGCTTCGCCGTTGGTGCCGAGCTCATCCGTGCGGTAGAGCATCAGCACGTTCTGGATAACCAGACCGTAGGCCTTGCCGGGATACTGATACTCGCCGACTTCCTCGGCCCACGCGGGCGTCCAGTCGACCAGCTTGAGATTCTCGTACGTGCCGCCGACAACCTGGCCCCAACGGGTTTCGTTCAGGCCGAAAAGGATGTCGCCGTCCTTATTTTCGTTGGCAGCCTGGATGGCGGCGGTATCGCCGGAGATAACAGAGTTATCGTCCAGCGAGATGGTGAAGCCGGCGTTCTTCGCTTCGTTCACCAGCCAGTTGACGCGCTCGGTGGAGTTGGAGTTGGAGTAGATGCGGATGGTATAGCCGGAGTAATCTTCCGCGGAAGCGAAAGACGCCAGCGACAGCACCAGCGCAAGCGCGAGTACGACAGAGAGCAACTTCTTCATAAAATGAAGCCTCCTTATTAGTTTTAAGGTCCGTTAATTATAGCACAAATGATACTTTTTGTAAACTCATATTGATGAAATCGGCCATTCAATTTTTTCGACGACGCTGTTTCGTTTAACTTCAGTTATTATTTCTCCCTTATAATGCCTGTGAAAAACTGTTTGGAGGAAGTGCCGCCATGCTGCAAATTCAAAACATTTCAAAGACATATAAGACCGGCGACCTCGTGCAGCGGGCGCTGGATAATGTGAACCTGAACCTGCGGGACAATGAATTCGTCGCCGTGCTGGGGCCGAGCGGGTCAGGCAAAACGACGCTGCTGAACATTATCGGCGGCCTGGACCGCTATGACAGCGGCGATCTGGTCATCAACGGAATTTCCACGAAGAAATACAGGGATCGCGACTGGGATTCCTATCGCAATCACACCATCGGTTTTGTTTTTCAGAGCTATAATCTGATCCCCCATCAGTCGGTTCTGGCAAACGTCGAGCTCGCGCTGACCATTTCCGGCATCGGCCGGGCGGAGCGCAGAAAGCGCGCGAAGGAAGCGCTCGAGCGGGTCGGGCTTGGAAACCAGCTGCATAAGCGCCCCAATCAGCTCTCCGGCGGCCAGATGCAGCGCGTCGCCATCGCCCGCGCGCTGGTAAACGAGCCGGACATTCTGCTGGCCGACGAACCGACCGGCGCGCTCGATTCCGATACGAGCGTGCAGGTGATGGAGCTTCTCAAGGAAGTCGCGCGCGACAAGCTCGTCGTGATGGTCACGCACAACCCGGAGCTGGCGGAAAAATACGCAACCCGCATCGTGCGCCTGCGCGACGGAAAAATCACGGACGATTCAGATCCTTACGCC
The DNA here is from genome assembly GCA_934615235.1 of uncultured Clostridia bacterium. Lineage (GTDB taxonomy): Bacteria > Bacillota > Clostridia > Christensenellales > Aristaeellaceae > Aphodomonas. The sequence goes on along the minus strand of CAKTTL010000075.1, from coordinate 11,644 downwards.
GTCGACGAGGCGGCGCTTGCGCCGCCAAAGCATAAAAACATGGGGCGTTCTTCCATGTCCGTGCTGACGAGCCTGGCGCTGTCGTTCAATAACCTGCGCACGAAAATGGGGCGCACGCTGCTCACCTCGTTCGCCGGTTCGATCGGTATCATCGGCATCGCGCTGATCCTTTCGCTTTCTACGGGAGTGAATACGTATATCAGCGATATCCAGAAGGAAACGATGACCTCCTACCCCGTCACCATCGAGGCGCAGACGGTCGATCTTTCTAGCCTGCTGGCGGGCAGCACGTTTAGCGGAAGCGCAAAAGAAGCCGGGCATGCGCTCGACGGCGTTTACGCCAACACGCTCGACGTCGAAACCGCTTCGGCGTTCACTTCCAGCCTGACGGAAAACAACCTCACCGCCTTCAAAAAATATCTCGACAACCCGGAAAGCGAAATCTATCAATACGTCGGCGAGAACGGCGTCACCTATGGCTACGACGTGAAATTCAACGTCTTCACGCGCGATCCGGACGGCGAGCTGGTCACCACCAACGGCGTTGCCATCGGCGGCGCGAACCAAGCGATGATGAGCGGCATGAGCTCGATGGCCGCCTCAACGACGATGAGCAACATGATGTCCTCCGGCAATTTCAGCCAGCTGCTTCCCGGCCGGGACGGCACGCTCGTCAGCGACGCGATTCTGGACAGCTACGATCTGCTTTACGGCAGCTGGCCGGAAAACTACGACGAAATCGTGCTGATCGTCGACCGCAACAACGAAATCCGTCAGACGACGCTTTACGAACTGGGCCTGCTCCCCTCTTCAGAATACACGGCGATGATGAAATCGCTGATGGCGGGCGAAGAGCTGGAAACAACCGCCTCCCGCTGGAGCTACGCCGACGCCTGCAAACAGACGTATTATCTGCTGCCGGCATGCGATCAGTACGTTGAAAATGAAGACGGCACCTATCGTTACGCGGCAGGAACGGCGGCGGGCGTGGAAAGCCTGCTGGATAAGGCAATCGCATTGAAGGTCGTCGGCGTTGTGCGGCCGCAGAGCGATCAGGCGGCGAATTACGTCATGAATCCGATCGGCTATACGCAGGCGCTGACGGATTATCTCATCGCGCACACCGATGCGAGCGACGTTGTAACCGCGCAGCGCGAGAACGAAACCGTCAATATCCTGACAGGCCTTGAATTTGCCCCGGCGGACGATGCGACGAAGGCCGCTGACGCGGCGGAATATTTCGCCGGCCTGACCATTTCGGAAAAAGCGGCGCTCTGCGGCGAGATGATGCAGAGCATGCAGCAGCCGTCCGCAGGCGAAATGAGCGAAACGCAGCTTGCTGCGGCGTTCGATCAGTTCCTGCAGACGGCGGATACCGCCACGCTTGTCGCGCTCTACGACGCGAACGTATCCAACGGCAGTTACGATGAAAACATGCAGGCCTTCGGCGTGGTCAGCCTGGATGCGCCTTCGTCCATCAATATCTATACGGACAGTTTCGAAGCGAAGGACGGCGTTTCCGAATGCATCGAGCGGTATAACGAATCCGCGTCCGAAGCCGATCAGATCAGCTACACCGACTATGTCGGCCTGCTGATGAGCTCCGTCACGACGATCGTGAACGTCATCTCCTATGTGCTGATTGCATTCGTGGCCGTGTCGCTCATCGTTTCGTCCATCATGATCGGCATCATTACCTACATCTCCGTCCTGGAGCGCACGAAGGAAATCGGCATTCTGCGTGCGATCGGCGCTTCGCGCCGCAATATTTCGCAGGTTTTCAACGCCGAAACGTTCATCATCGGCCTGTGTTCCGGCGTAATCGGCATTGGCGTGACGCTGCTCCTGCTTCTGCCCGGCAACGCGCTCATCCATCACCTGACCGGCACAACGTCTGTCAACGCCATTCTGCCGACTACGGGCGCAATCATTCTCATTGTGCTGAGCGTAGTCCTGACGCTCATCGGCGGCCTGATCCCGTCGAAGAAAGCGGCGAAGAAGGACCCCGTAACCGCGCTGAGAACGGAATAATGCGTACGAAAACGCCCGAAGCATTTTGCTTCGGGCGTTTCTTCATGTTTTATCGATTCGCACATAGGTAAATATCTTATCCTCCCGATATGTATAATTCGCATGACTGTTTGATAAATACGGAATCAGAGACTCTTCGATTACAATCTTGTCTATTCCGAAAGAACTGATAATAAATATGCTGCCCTCTGCCTTTAATACCCTGCCGCATTCTTTTAATACCGACGGAAAGACTGAATCCAGATGAGCGATCGCATTATAAAGGACGACGGTATCAAAGGTTTTATCGTCATATTTCATATCCGCCGCATCCATAAGTTCAAAAGCAACGTTGCTATGCTCTGAAATCTCCTTGATCAGTCTGAACGAATCAATATCAATACATTTCACATTTTCCGCAATTTCACAAGCCGCAATGGAAAATTCGGCGCAGCCGCAAGCCACCTCAAGAACGGTTTGTCCCTCAATCTTCTCTTTTATTCGGTTCAGCGCCTGCCTTACTCTCGTCAAATTTCCTCACCTTCCATATGCCGTCATTCCCCGTGCGGTGATGGATGCGCTTTCCGCCTGCGCCGAAGACATGTCGTCGGCATTCCGGATACAATTCGCTCCAACCGTGTTTTTTATCCCTGCGCGTCAGCTTCCGGCGTTGCCCTCGTCGCCTCCGAGCGCCCGCACCGCTTCCAGAATTTCTTCGCGCGGCAGATTTCCGGCGCAGAGCGCCGCGTCGTCCATCGCAAGCAACCGTTGGTAAAACGCAGCGAGCGCCGTTTTGTCTTCCGCTGCCCAGAGCGCGTCCTCCGCCGCGGCGAAGCGGCCGCCGCGCTCAAACAACGCCGCAAGCGCCGCCAGCTCCGCAGGCGCAAGAAAATCGAGCATCTTCTCCATGACCGAATGCGCCCGGTCGCACGCGCGCGGCAGATAATCCGGGTTTTGCAGCGTCGCCAGCAGCGAAAGCGCCTGCGCGCGCGCCGGGTTGAGCGCCTCGTCCGTCTGCGTTCGCGCGTCCACCTGTGCGCCGATGAGCAGCAGCTCCGCGCAGAGATAGCGCTGCTCCGGCGAAAGCAGCGTTTCCAGCGTGGAAACGTCCGCCGTTTTCAGCATTTTCAGCGGCATACCGCTGGCTTTTCGGCTGATCTCGTCCAGTTCGGCGCGCGCGTCCTCTTCCCTTGCCTCATCCAGAATTTTTCGCGCAATTTCACCGATCATTTCGATCATTCGTAAAATATAATCGCGTTGAAAATACATGTTTCCTCCGACTGGCGTAAATTCCTGTTTCGTAGTATAATGGTTCTCATCAAAATGCGCAAGGCAAAGGAGAAAGCAGTTGAAATATTTGCGCCGCTTTTTATGGTATATCGCAAAAAGGCTGCTGGGACTTACGATCCTGGCCGGCGTGTTGATTATCGCCTTTTATCTGGCGATGAACACGGCCAATATCACCATCCTTCTCAAGGACGGTATGGCCATGCGCGCCGAGGTCGTCATGAAGCAGGAAGATCCGACCGATCTGACCAAATACTTCGACGAAAACTTCCTGCAGGTGGACGCCGCGCTGAAAGCCGGGCTGTCCGATACCTCGCCCTACAAGGACTACAACATCACCGGCATCGATCACCGGCTTTCGCTGGAATGGATGTGGTGCTGGCCGTGGGATAATACCGCCAGCGCCAACTTTGTTGAAAGCGTGCCGAAAATCGACGGCCGCATCAAGTCCAGCCTGCGCCAGCAGGCCGAGGAAATCGATCCTTCGCGCGTCTACCCGCCCGATTGGACGAGCGGCCGCTATGTCGCAACGCTTGTCCGCGTCAACGGCCGCTGGAAGATCGCATCGATTAAACTGCTGGAAACGATACAATAGCATGGAAGAAAAGAAATATTTAGCAAAGGGCTCCGCGGCGCTCGCACCGATGGCGGGCGTGACGGATATGCCCTTCCGCCTGCTCTGCTTTGAACAGGGGTGCGACTGGGCGACGACGGAGATGGTTTCCGCCCGCGGCTATCTGTGCGGGCATAAAAAAAGCCGCGCCGTGCGCGAGCTTTTGCGGCGCGATCCCGGCGAAGGGCTTGTCGCGCTGCAGATCTTCGGCCATGAACCGGACGCGCTTTACGAGGCTGCGCGCATGCTGTCCGAAGAGGGGTTCTGCGGGCTGGACATCAATATGGGCTGTCCCGCGCCGAAAATCGTCGGTAACGGCGACGGCAGCGCGCTTTTGAAGGATCTTTCCCAGGCGCGCGCGGCGCTTGCAGCCGTACGACGCGCTACAAGCCTGCCCGTTACCGTAAAAATGCGCCTCGGCTGGGATGAGGAACATCTTGTCGCCGAAGAACTGTCGCATATCTGCCAGGAAGAGGGCGCGGATGCGATCACCGTACACGGCCGCACGCGCGTGCAGTTCTATTCCGGAAAGGCCGACTGGGACGCCATCGCGCGCGTGAAACAGAGCGTTCGCATTCCTGTCTTCGGCAACGGCGATCTGAATACCGCGGAGGAAGCGCTCGCGCGGATGCGGGAAAGCGGCGTGGACGGCGTAAGCATCGCGCGCGGCGCGACGGGCAACCCGTGGATTTTCGCGCGCTTTGCGCGCCTGAAGGCCGGACTCCCCGCGCCCGAACCAGGCGACCGCGAGCGCGTCGAAACCGCCATGCGCCATGCGCAGATGCTCGCGGACTGGAAGGGCGAGACCGTCGCCATCCGCGAAATGCGCAAACATGCGGCCTGGTATACGCGCGGCATGTACGGCGCGGCGCAGATGCGTCCCGCGCTATACGCCGCCGAAACGCTGGAGGAGCTGCGCGCCGCTTTCGAGCGCGTGCTTGAAAAAACAGAGGAACGATAACAAAAGAGAGGAAGAACACCATGCGCAAACTCCCGACTCGTCAGGTGCATCTGGACTTTCACACTTCGCCGTTAATTCCCGGCGTGGGCGCGCAGTTTGACAAAACGCAGTTCCAGCAGGCGCTGCGCGAGGGCGATCTGAACTCGATCACAATCTTCGCCAAATGTCATCACGGCGTTTGCTATTACCCGACGAAGATCGGTACGCCGCATCCGACGATGCCCGCAGGTTTCGACCTGACAGGCGCGCTGATGGACGCAGCGCACGAAATCGGCGTAGCCGCGCCGGTGTATATCACCGTCGGTTTTTCCGCGCTGGATGCGGAAACCCACCCCGAATGGTGCATGCGGGATAAAAACGGCTCCATTCGCATGAGCCACATCGACCCGAACGCCGCGCCGGACGATCCGCGTCCGTTCGGCTCGTGGCATCTGCTCTGCCCCAGCGGCGATTACGCCGAGCATATCTACGCGCTTACGCGCGAAATCGTCGACCGTTACGAGCATCTGGACGGCCTGTTTTACGATATCGTCTATCTGGATAACGTCTGCTATTGTCCCAATTGCCTCCAGGGGATGCGCGCGGAAGGGCTTGATCCTGAAAACCGCGCCGATGCGGAAGAGTACTATCGCCGCAGCCACCTGCGCTTCATGGCCAGATGCGACGAAATCCTGCACGAAAAGCATCCGGACGCGACGCTGTTTTTCAACTCCGGCGGCGCGGAGATTTACCGCCCCGAATATCATGCCGGGCAAACGCATTACGAAATGGAAGACCTGCCCACCGCCTGGGGCGGCTACGACAAGATGCCGCCGCGCGCAAGCTTCATGAGCCGCTATAAGGATAAGGAATACCTGGGCATGACAGGTAAATTCCACACCGAATGGGGTGAATTCGGCGGCTATAAAAACCCGGACGCGCTCAAATACGAGGTGCTGCTCATGGCGTCGTACGGCGCAAAATGCAGCGTCGGCGATCAGATGCCGCCGAGCGGCAAAATGGATATGGAAACCTACCGCATCATCGGCCATGCCTACCGCGCGCTGGAGGCCGTCGAATCGTGGTGCTATCCCGCGCAAAGCACGGCGACGCTGGGCGTCTATCTTTGCGGCGACGGCCGTTCCGACGAAGGGCTGCATAAGATGCTGCTCGAGGCGCATATCGATTTCGAAATCGTCCAGCCGGGCGACGATCTTTCTCCCTTCAAAGCGCTCGTGCTGCCGGACGGCGTAAAGCTTTCCGATGCGGAAGCCGCGCGAATTAACGCGTTCGTCGCGGCGGGCGGGGCCGTTGTTTTGAGCGCGCACAGCGCGCTCAAAGACGGCGCGTTCCAGCTTGATCCCGGCGCGCGCTATCTGTCCGAGGGCGAATACCGGCTGGATTACCTCCGTCCCGGAGAAGCCGTGCGCCTGCCCTTCGGCAACGCGCCGTTCGTCTGCTATGAAAGCGCGGTGAGGACTGCCGTCACGGACGGCGAAGCGCTCGCGCAGGTATATGAACCGTGGTTCGACCGCACGTACGCGCATTATTGTTCGCACCGCAACACGCCGTATCGCGACGAACCGGCCGCGCATCCCTCCGTTGTACAAAAGGGGCGCGTGGTTTATCTCGCGCACCCGCTGTTCCGGCTCTATTCCGAATGGGGGGCGCAGGTTTTCCGCGAAACGTTTATCGCCGCGCTGCGTCGGGTTTACACGCCTGTTTACCATATTGCGCTCGGCAGCGCCGGCCGCACGCGTCTGACCGTTCAGCCTGAAAAGAAACGCTACGTTCTGCACGCCGCCTATGCCAGCCCTGTACAGAAGGGTCGCATTTCCGTGCTGGAAGACATGCCCGTGCTGCGTCAGGTTACGGTTGAAATGAATATGCCCGAAAGGGCCGCGCATGTGCGCCTTGCGCCTTCGGGCGAAGAGATACCGTTCACGCAGGAGGGCACCGCCGTGCGGTTTGAGATTCCGCGCGTGGAATGCCATCAGATCGTTGAAATCGCAACAGAATAAAATGCGAAGCAAACAAAATCCCGGAAGAGCCGCAGCCCTTCCGGGATATTTGCTTATTGCACGACGTATGGGAGTCCGTTCCCGTCAAACGCGATTTCTGCACGGGAAAGCCGCCAGGTTTTGCCATGATCGTCGCTGCCCTGATAGAACAGGCGATACGCACCGTCATCCTCAAAAATGTAGGGATGTCCTGATTCGCTTTCGTTCCAGCTGCCCGGGCCACCGTTGCGGATCATCGGCTCGTCAAACAGCCGGGTAAACCGCACGCCGTCTTCGCTGACGGCGCATCCAATCTGCTGCGGACGGCAGTTATAGGCGCCGCCGTAGAACATATAGATTTTGCCGTCGTGTACGCATGCGGCGGGCGCTTCAATGCAAAGCTGCTCCCAGGGAAGCTCGGGGCGAAGAATCGACGCATCCGGGTTCAGCTGCGTCCAGCAGCCGGCGGAGAAATCGCTTTCCAGCGGCGCAGCCGCCACGCCGAGCATCTGACGCTCCATTTCCGGATCTCGCGTCGCCCAGTAAAGCAGCAGCTTATCGCCGAACGCTACGACGTCCGCGTCGATCGCGCGGCCGCAGTTCCATGCGCCAGTCGGCTTGAAGACGGGATTGCTCGGGTCTCGCGTGAAGTTCACGCCGTCGGTCGAAGTCGCGTGGCAAATGTAATCCTTCGGGAACTGGCCGTAGTTCTGATAGAACAGATGCACCGTGCCGTTCAGCACAATGGCAGCAGGGGCGCAGATTCCCCTGCCCTCGCCCGGCAGCTCGCTTTTGAGCGTGCCGAGAATTTCGTAATGCGTCAGATCGTCCGACGCGGCGATACCGACGCCGTAAAGGTCGGTTTCTCCGTCATGCGTGGTGTAATACAGATAATACCGCGTTCCCAGTCGAATCACGCACGGATCCTTCGCGAAAGATGTTTTCGACGTGCGAATATCTTCAAACAGCATCTCTCGTTCATCTCCTTACAATCCGCGCTCGCGGTCGTACGCTTCCCAAAGCGGGCGATAAATGGCCACGGCCGCATTATGCTCCTCAAGCGTCTTGGAGAAGTACAGCGTCCCCTCTTCGGGACTGGTCGAGCAGAAGTACAGATATTTCTCGGCGACGTATTCCTCGTCCGGATACAGCGCCGCGGTAATCGCCGCCTTGGACGGGCTGCAGATCGGCCCGACGGGCAAGCCCTTGTTTTTATAGGTGTTGTAAGGCGAATTCACGTCCGTCTCCGCGTTGGTGAGCGCCATTTTCGTCGAATGCGTCGCATACTGCACCGTTACGTCGGAGCCGAGCGTCATTCCACTGTCCAGCCGGTTATGGAAAACAGCCGAAACCTTTGCGAAATCTTCGCTCTTTGCTTCCTTTTCGATCATCGAAGCGAGCGTAATCACTTCGTCCATCGTCATGCCGATTTCCTCGGCGCGCTCATGGCAGGTTGCGTCGTAAACCGTTTCCACCTGCGCAAGCAGCTTTTTAATCACGCTTTCCAGCGTCGCGCTGGTATAAATTTCATACGTATCCGGCGCGAGGTATCCTTCCAGCAGATAGAGCCGCTGCGCGGCCGTGCCGGAACTGATCACATCCGCGATGTAATAATACGCTCCGAAAGTTTCAGAATCGTTGCAAAGGTCGTAAACCGCCTGCTCGTTTTCGGCGATGCCGAGTTTTGTCAGATACGCCGCAATATCCTCGACGTTCCAGCCGGGAATGATCGTAATCTTTGTCGTGATCGGATTGCCGTCGCCGGCGGTCAGACGATCGGAAATCTCTTTGAGATTCATCGAACGGGTCAGCGTATACTCGCCCGTCTGCACCTTCTGGCTCATGCCGCGAAAGTCCATGTAATATTTGAGCACGGCGGCGTTGCGAATCAGCCCCTCCGATTTGAGGTTCGCCGTAACGCGCGAAAGCGAGCTGCCGCTCTCGACCACAAACGTTACCGGGGTCTGATCGTTTTCATCCACGGGGAAGAAAAAACGCTCCCCCAGCGCCTGCCAGCCTGTCAGCAGGATACCGGCAACCAGCACGCCGGCGGCCAGCACGACAAGAATCGGCCGCACCAGCTTCCAAAGCCAGTCGTACCAGAAAAAGCCGTATTGCCGCTCCTCCTGCAGCATCTGATAATCATAGCGCTTGCGCTGCTTTTTCATACTGTCCTTTCCCGAATCCATTATTCCGCGCTTATTATTCGCCCGGAATCCCGATATCCATTCCGCAGGCGTCGGTGATGGTCTTAAAAAGATCGGCCATCAGCTTCTGCAGCCGGACTTCGGCCAGCATGTATGCCTGCACGTCGTTGTTCATGTACAGAAGCGACATGATCTGCTGGAAGCGCTGCATCTCTTCCGGATCGGGCTGCCCGCCGCCGGCGGTCTGCAATTGAAGCTTTACCTGCAGCCGGCGGCTTTCCTCGATCAGCTTGCGGTTCGTTTCGTCCGCCTCGGCCGCCTCCTTCAGGCGCGCATATTCGCGCACTTCCTCGCACTGCCGCAGTTCATTCGCAAGCGCGTTCGCGCTGTCGTAAATATTCATCCGTTTCTCCTCAGATTTCAACGATGATCGGCAAAATCATCGGGTTCCGCTTGATTTTTTCGATCAGGTGCTTGCGCAGTTCCTCGCGCACGCGCGTTTTGATCGGGTTCCAGTCGCAGGGCTCGATGCGATCGTAATCGCCGAGAATATGCAGCACGACGTTGCGCACGCTGTCCATCAGTTCCTCCGCCTCGCGCACATAGACGAAGCCGCGGGAGATAATCTCCGGACCGGCGACGACCATTCCCTGTTCGCTGTCGATCGCGATGACGACGATGATCAGGCCGTCCTGCGAAAGGTGCCTGCGGTCGCGCAGAACGACGTTGCCCACGTCGCCCACGCCGAGGCCGTCGATCAGCACGCTGCCGCTGGGCACGGCGCCCGTCACCTTGATGTTTTTCTCATCCAGTTCGATCACCGAGCCGAGATCCGGCACGACCACATGATCCGGGTCGGTTCCCATCGCGACGGCCAGCTTCGCGTGCTGGCACAGGTGCCGGTATTCGCCGTGCACGGGGATAAAATACCGCGCGTGCGCGAGACGGTGAATAAGCTTCAGTTCTTCCTGCCGCGCATGGCCGGAAACATGCAGATCCGCCATGGCCTGCGCCTCATAAATAACCGTCGCGCCGCAGCGGTAAAGCTGGTTGATCACGCGCGAAACGAGCCGCTCGTTGCCCGGGATAACCGAAGAAGACAGAATCACCAGGTCGGTGGAGCGAATGGTCACCTTGCGGTGTTCGCCGTAGGCCATGCGCATCAGGCCGCTCATCGCCTCGCCCTGGCTGCCCGTCGTCACGATTACGATCTGATCGTCGCGATAGCGGTCCAGATCGTCAATATCAATCAGCGCGTCTTCCGGGATATTCAGTTCGCCCAGCTGCCCCGCCAGCTTAACGATGTTGACCATGCTGCGGCCGATGAAGCAGAACTTGCGGCCGTAGCGCGCCGCTTCGTTAACAATCAGCTGAATACGGCTGACATTCGAGGCGAAGGTCGCAATGATAATGCGGCCCTGCGCGTCGCGGAACAGTTCGCGGAACGTCCGGCCGATGTTGCGTTCGGTCATCGTAAAGCCGGGGCGTTCGACGTTCGTCGAGTCCGCCATCAGCGCAAGCAGGCCCTTGTTGCCCAGCGCCGCGATTGTGGAAAGATCGGTTCCTTCGCCGTCGACGGGCGTGTAATCAATCTTGAAGTCGCCCGTATGCAGCACCGTGCCGACGGGCGTTGTAATCGCCATCGCCACCGCGCCCGCGATGGAGTGGCTTACCTTGATGAACTTCACAGAGAAAGCGCCCAGATGCACTTCGTCGCCCGGATTGATCACATGAAGCGGCACGTCGGTAATCTTGTGCTCCTTCAGCTTGTGCTCAATCAGGCCGAGCGTAAGCTTGGTGCCGTAAACCGGCACGGGAATCCGCTCCAGCACATACGGCGTCGCGCCGATATGATCCTCATGTCCGTGCGTAATCAGAAACGCGCGGACACGGTCGTAATTTTTCTCCAGATAGCTGATATCTGGAATCACCAGATCGATTCCCAGCATATCCTCCTGCGGAAAAATCACGCCGCAGTCTACCACAACGATATCGTTTCCATATTCAAAAACGGTCATGTTCTTTCCGATTTCGTCAACGCCGCCCAATGGAATAATCTTCAGTTTTTTCTCTTCTGCCATTTCAATCCTCCTCAAAACATGACGCAAAAACCTGACGCGCCAGCTCATCTGCCGCCGCTGAATTGTTTTCAATTCCCATGTCGAACGCGCCCGGCGCTTTCCCGGCGCGCAGCGTCCAATCGTCCCATAGAGATAATTATAACATATTCTGGCATTTTTCGCCACATTGAATTCAACGTTTCCCATCCGCAGCGAAATTTTGCCCTGCTTTTTACAGCGCTCCGCGCTGCAGAAATATCCGCGTCACTCACCCACATCATAATATACAAGTCCCCGGAACACAAGTGAAATTTGCGCTTTTTTATAAATAATCTTTCTGTCCGGCCGCGATGCAAAAAGGTTTTGTTGCTTCCGGACTTTTCTCATGCTATAATAAATTCATGATTTACATTTCCGAGTTGATAAAAAACCGTCAGGGGGAAGGTTATCCGTTTACCGTTCCCGCCGTCGCCGAACTGCAGCGGCTGCGCTTCGAGGCCCCGGTTACGATTCTCTGCGGCGATAACGGCAGCGGCAAATCGACGCTGCTTGCAATTCTTGCGGAAAAGCTGGACGCAGTGCGCATC
>CAKTTL010000074.1 GCA_934615235.1 uncultured Clostridia bacterium | reverse complement strand
ACCAGAAATGGGTCGGATGGGGCAACTTTGAACTGCTGATCAAAAATCCTCAGGCATTGCCCGCGCTTCGCAATACGGTCATTATCGCGGCATGGAAGATCGTACTCCACCTGCTGATTCCCGTCGCTGTGTCGATCCTGCTCAATGAGATTCGCAGCACCGCTTTCCGGCGCACCACCCAGACGCTGATTTATCTGCCTCACTTTCTGAGCTGGATTATTCTGGGCGGCATCCTCATTGATATTCTTTCACCCAACGGCGGCCTGCTCAACCGTTTCCTGGCGCTGTTTGGCGTTAATCCTATTTTCTTCCTGGGAGACAATCATTGGTTCCGATTCACATTGGTATTTACGGATGTTTGGAAGGAATTCGGTTTTGGTACCATTGTGTATCTCGCAGCCATCACGAACATCGATCCAACTCAATATGAGGCTGCGACGATTGATGGCGCCAATCGTTTCCAGCGCATGGTGCATGTAACGCTGCCGAATATGCGCATGATCATTGTGCTGATGATGGTGTTGAGTCTCGGCAACGTGCTGAACGCAGGATTTGACCAGGTATATAACCTGTACTCCAAACAGGTTTACTCCACGGGCGACATCATCGATACCTTTATCTATCGGCTGGGACTGATCCAGCAACAGTTTGGCCAATCCACGGCCATGGGTATGTTCAAGTCGGTTGTATCCACGTTTTTCATCTCTGTCAGCTATTTCTGTGCGTACAAGTTTGCTGACTACAGAATCTTCTGACGAGGGGGAAACAAAAATGGTAGAGTCCAGAAAATTCGGCTCAAGACTGTTCGTTGTACTCAACTATCTGATTCTCGGTATTCTGGCGGCATCCTGCCTGATTCCGCTGGTCCATGTGTTCGCAATCTCGCTTTCGGACAAATCCTCCGCCGGTGGCGGTCTGGTTACGCTGTGGCCTGTCAATTTCACGCTGGAAAGTTACAGGTATGTGCTGACCCGTGCGCCATTTTGGACTGCGATGCTTGTTTCGATCAAGCGCGTGGTGGTCGGCGTAAGTCTCAATATGTTCTTCTGCGTTATCTGCGCATACCCGCTGAGCAAAGAAAAGGACCAATTCAGCTGTCGCACCCTGTATGCGTGGTACTTTTTTCTGACGCTGCTGATCTCCGGCGGCCTGATTCCGCTTTACATGGTCATCAATATGACGGGGCTGAAAAATACCTTCTGGGCATTGGTTATTCCGGGCGCTGTACCTGTGTATAACATTATCCTGTTGCTGAATTTCTTCCGCCAGACGCCCCGCGAATTGGAGGAAGCTGCCATCATGGATGGAGCAAGTCAGTGGCGCATTCTGTGGCAGATTTTTGTGCCGACTTCTACGGCGGCGCTGGCGACAATCGCCCTGTACTCCACGGTATATCACTGGAACGAGTGGTTCAACGGCATCATCTACATGGCCGACCCGAATCAATATCCTCTGCAGAGCTATCTGCGCACCATTGTCATTGATCAGAAGCTGACGCAGATGGGCGCTGGCGACTGGGAAGCGCTGGCGCTCGTATCGGATAAGACGGTCAAATGCGCCATGATCTTCGTGGCTTCCGTTCCGATGCTGGCTTTGTATCCCTTCCTGCAGCGTTACTTTGTCAAGGGCATGGTGCTCGGCTCAGTGAAGGGCTGACGCGTCGGATTTATGGCGTATTCAACTCCGCGGCATTCGGTGCAGATGCTGCGGAGATTTTCCTTATTAATTGTGGCGGGTGGTACGCACCCCAAAGCGTTGAGTTTCTGAAAGGAGAAGGCCGCATGAACAAAAGGCGTGTCTCTTTGAGAAAAAGTGTCTTTGTCCGGCTGCTCGTGATCACCATTGCCGCTGTGCTTATGTTTTACGGTATCGGTGTGGCTATCAATTCCATGGGCATCCGGAACGTTCGTACGCAGCTTATCAATCAGGCCAACGCGGACGCGATTTATATGGCCAGCGAGTTGAACAGGGATATCGAAACGCTGCGCTTTTTTTGCCGGGAACTATGCAATGATAAATCCCTGATGAAGTACGTTTTACTCAATGATTCTCTGAGCGCCTATCAGCGCATGGTGCTGGTCAATGATTTGTTTCGCAAGGGTTATGAAGTCAGACGATTCTCCCCCATCGCGGAGGATCTGAAAATCATGCTGCCACTCCTGAGCAAATGCATCACGGCAGGAGAGGACTCAATTGAAACGCTGGACATTACGGAGTGGAACGATTTGTGCACCCGATTCGAACGCGGTGCAACCAGCGTGGTGGAACGGAACGGTTCTCTCTGGCTGACTATGCTGCGGATTGAGCGTAACCAGCCGTTGGTGATGATCGCATTGGAAATATCGAAAACGCGTCTGCTTACACGGCTGAACGATATCTCGTGCGGACGTACAGACGCAATCCTGCTTATGCGTGACGACGGGACAACGCTGCTGGGCACGGATGAAGGGCTCCATATATTCGGCCTTGATAATGAAGGCGTGGAAGACGCAAACACGATTCGTTCTGAAGCACGCGTGGAAAATCTTGGCATGACGTTGGTGTCCTACCGGCAGATTGACCGTCAGATGCGTCCTTTTGTCAATTACCGCGTATCGCTCTGGCTGCTTACGCTGATCGCACTGGGGCTGCTTGCAGCCTACTTGACCTATTACCGCCACTGTATTCTCCGCCCTGTGGACGAAATGCTGGACACAATCATTGCCGCGACGGCTACAGGCCAGCTCCGCATGAACCCGCATACCACCTCAGATTTTGATGATATCTATGCCGAATTCAATCACATGATTGAGCATATCGAGGAACTGACGTCCCAGGTCTACGAAGAGCAGATCCGTGCGCAGCAAGCTGAGCTGAAGCAATTGCAGCTTCAGATTGATCCGCATTTTCTGTTCAACTCGCTGTATCTGGTGTATCGCATGGCGCAGTCTGACGGTCATGCCGCCATCGCGAATCTCAGCCTGAATCTGAGCAAGTATTACCGCTATATAACAAAAAAACCGCAGCAGATCGTTTCACTGAAGGAAGAAATTGATCATGTGATGAATTATATGGAGATTCAGCGCATTCGTTTTTCTCCGCGGATTACCATCGATGTACAGCCGCTGCCCGACGAAATGGCGGATGAGCAGATTCCTTCATTGATCATCCAGCCGATTGTGGAAAATGCGTTTCTACATGGGGTCAAGGATATCACTTCGGGTGGTGTTGTGTCGCTTCGCTACGTTTACACAGACAGGGAGATTCAAGTGATCGTTTCCGATAACAGCGGCCGCATGGGTCCAAAAGAAGTGCAGGCGTTGTGGGAAAGGATATGCGCGCCTGACGCGCCTGAATCTAATGCGCTGCGCAATCTGTATCGCAGAATGCAGCTTTATTATGGCAATGATCACGGCCTTGAACTGAGGAGCGTCAACAATAGTCTGACAGCCATACTGACATTCGAACGAGGGAGGCGATCATTCTGAAACAGATCCTGGTCGTAGACGATGAGATCTTAATTGCGGATGGTCTGAAAGAGATGCTTTCACGCGAAACAGACGGAGAAGCGCAGGTTCAGGCCTGCTATTCAGGAGCCGAGGCGCTTGAAATCATGAAGGAACAGCGAATGGATGTGCTGATGACAGATATTAACATGCCCGATTTTTCCGGTTTGGAGCTGCACAATCGGATGACAGCGCTTCAGCCGGATTGCCGTGTCATCTATCTGACAGGCTATTCCGAGTTTGAGTACGCAAGGCAGGCCCTTGATCAGCATGCATTTGCTTATGTCCTGAAGGGCGAGGGCGACGACACGATCATTCAGACGGTGAACCGTGCATTGATGGAAACTCGCCGCGCCCATGAGCCCGCGGCTGCCGATCCACAGTCAGCATCCCAATCCGAGCTCCAGCTTGGGCAGCAGGAGCCAGTCGGAATGCCGTGGATCCCGAAACTTATGAAATATATTGAGGATCACCTCGCTCAGGATCTCTCGTTGCAGCAGTTGGCCGATTACACGCACTTGCATCCGGTTTATCTTTCGCGCGCTTTTAAGGAGACAACCGGAAAAACGGTCGGCGATTATATCGCCGCAGTGCGGCTTAAACGGGCGAAAGCGCTTCTTTCGGGCAGCCGGATCCCCTTGCAGGAGGTTGCCCTGAAGACGGGCTTTACTTCGACAAACTATTTTTGCCGCTGGTTCCATAAGGAAATGCACATGACGCCCAAAGTCTACAGAGATAAGGAATACAGCCCGTCCTGAAAGACAGGCATAATGAGGAGGTTAACCCAATGGACAACCTGAAGCAGGCCGTAAACCCCTATCTTCCCTCGTGGGAGTATGTACCGGACGGAGAACCTTATGTGTTCGGAGATCGGGTGTATGTATACGGTTCACACGATTTCTTCCAGGGCGACGTGTACTGCATGGGCGACTATGTGGGCTGGTCTGCTCCGGTGGACAACCTGGGCGACTGGCGCTATGAAGGTGTGATTTATCGCAAGGCGCAGGATCCCCGCAACGGCGATCTGCAGGGCAACCTGTACGCGCCCGACGTGACTGTCGGTCCCGATGGGCGGTACTACCTGTATTATGTGCTGAGCAACTGTGGCGTGGTGTCGGTGGCAGCATGCAACGAGCCTGCCGGTCGGTATGAATTTTACGGCTATGTGCATTATCCAGACGGCACGCTCCTGGGCGAGAAGGAAGGAGACGAACCCCAGTTCGATCCAGGCGTTATCACTGAGAACGGCAGAACCTACCTGTATACAGGTTTTTGTGGTGTTGGTGATGAGACTCGCCACGGGGCAATGTGTACCGTTCTGGGCAGCGATATGCTCACTGTGCTGGAGGCGCCCGTGTTTCTGGCTCCCAGCAGCACTACCAGCGAAGGCACCGGCTTTGAAGGGCATGAATTCTTCGAGGCTCCCTCCATCCGCAAAAAAGACGGGCTATATTACTTCATCTATTCCTCGGTGAAATTTCACGAACTGTGCTACGCTACCAGCACCGAACCAACCAGAGGGTTTGTATACAGAGGCGTGATGGTCAGCGGCGGCGATCTGCACATTGACGCCTACAAGCCGGCCGAGAAGTGTGCTTACTACACCGCCAATAATCACGGCAGTATGGTGCAGATCGGGGAAGATTGGTTCATTTTCTACCACCGCCACACCAACGGCACCAATTACAGCCGCCAGGGCTGCTTTGAAAGGCTCTCCTTTACGGAGGATGGCAGTGTGATTCAGGCGACTATGACCTCCTGCTGTTCGCTCGCTCCCCTGCGCGGAGAAGGGGAATATCCCACCTACATCGCCTGCAACCTGTTTACCGAGGAGGACATGACCTATGTGCCCTGGTCGGGCTGGATGGATGACCGCTTTCCAAAGATCACCCAGCTGGGCGGAGACGGAGACGAAAACCTTGGCTACATTGCCAACATGCGCAACACCGCTACTGCGGGATTCAAGTATTTTGAATGCCATGGGTTGAAACGCATCAGCGTACGCACCAAGGGGTACGCCAAAGGCAAAATGGAAATCCGCACTGCATGGGACGGTCCGGTGCTGGGCGAGGCGCTTATTGACTACGCCAATGTGTGGCACGATACAGTAGCGGAGACAGACATCCCCGACGGAGTGAACGCGCTGTACTTTACTTTTAATGGCACAGGTTACCTGCAGTTTGCCGCCTTTACCCTGATGCCGTACTGACAGGCAGAGCAGGCCGAAAGCAAGACGGGCTTTCATGCGTGGTCAGCACGCTGCTGAGATCTTCCGGAACGGCCTGCGCGACCTTCCACGCCCAGCGGAGGAACGGATTGAGCATGCAGACATAGTTGTTGCGCGTGGTCATTTTGCAGCGGACGGACAGATGATTATAATATCCATCCAGCACGGAAGGCGTGAGGCCGGAGAGCGTGTCCTCGCCGACCTCAACGCCGTAACGCTGCTCCAGCTGCCGGAGGATGCGGTTGAGAACCTCGGCGCAGTGCGCCGCTGAGACGTCCGAAGCGCCGCCCGCCTTATAGC
The DNA here is from genome assembly GCA_934615235.1 of uncultured Clostridia bacterium. GTDB lineage: Bacteria > Bacillota > Clostridia > Christensenellales > Aristaeellaceae > Aphodomonas. Next base: position 7,991 of record CAKTTL010000074.1, on the reverse strand, counting down.
TCGCGGCGTAACGTTCAACCAGCCTGTCCATTAGCTTATGCTCCTCAATGACCTCATCCGACCGGGGTATGCGCAGATAGCCCCGTAACGCGTGCCGAACGCATCCTTGCAGCGGCTCTCGCAGCGGATATCGTGGACGTGGATGAAGGTTTCAAGAGCGAAATTTTGTCCTGGATTGTTAGGGGGTATCTGAAAAAGGAAGAGGCGACAGCACGAGCGGATTTTTCGTCAGTTCAAGGAGGAAAATCGAAGGTTTAGCGGCGCTAAATCGAGATTTCCCGACGCCGAAATGGCGGAAAAGACGCCGTGATGGAGTCTCAGGGAATTTTTCAGATACATCCTAGCTTCATTCTTGTCAATGCTGTGACAGTCATTCATGTCGTTTGCAGCGATCCTCGCGCCTCCGGCGCGAAAAATATAAAAAGCATCAAATTGCGCCATGTTATTGAAAAGTTTTTGTTGACATTGGTACAAGGCTGTGATATTATGAGGGCACAGAGAAAGATGTTATTTTGTTGACAGAAGCAAGTAGTGTATTTGACGGAATATTTGTGAGGAAGGTTTTCGTCAGATTTATTTTTTCAGGTGTTTGAAACCGGTTTCATCAATAGATTGCGTGAACTGCACAAATAGATTGGGACTTGATTTGTTGCAGCATTTTTATTGTGTTCGTGTTTTTGAAACCGGTATCAGGCTGCGTTTTGCAGCATATACAGCAAAGGGAGGGGTATGTTATGACAAAACCGGTAGCCGCTGCGTCCCGCCCGCGCCGAATGCGCGTTGGCAGAATGCTCTGGCAGAATAAAACATTGATTCTCATGTGTCTGCCCGCCATTGTGTTTTTCTTTATTTTCTCGTACTTGCCCATGCCCGGCATGTATATCGCCTTCGTCAAATATAACTATCAGAAGGGGATCTTCGGCAGCCCGTTTGTTGGGCTGAAGAACTTCAAGTTTCTCTTCACCTCCGGCCAGCTGCTGCTGCTTTTGCGCAATACGGTTCTGTATAATCTTGCCTTCATTATCGTCGGTAACGTTTTACAGCTGTCCTTTGCGATTCTGCTGAACGAAGTGCAGAGCAGGATGTTCAAAAAGACCACGCAGTCTCTGATGTTCCTGCCCTACTTCATCTCGGACGTGCTGGTTTCGCTGCTCGTATACAACCTGTTGAACTATGACTTCGGCTTCATTTCCAATCTGGTACGCTCCATGGGTGGCGAAATGCCGAAAATCTACCAAAATGCGGGCGCATGGCCGCTGGTCATCATCCTGGTGAACATCTGGAAAGGGACGGGCTACGGCACGGTAGTGTACTTCGCCGCTATAACCAGCATGGATACTTCCATGCTCGAGGCCGCGCAGATCGACGGCGCGAACGGTTTCCAGAAGATTCGCTACATTATCCTGCCGACGCTCAAGCCCACGGTCGTCGTGCTGTTCCTGTTCGCCATCGGCGGCATTTTGAAGGGCAACTTCGGCCTGTTCTACAACCTGATCGGCAACAACTCCGTGCTGTTCTCCACTACGGACATCATTGAGACGTACGTATACCGCTCCATGATGAACAGCTTTAACTTCGCGCAGTCCAGCGCGGTCGGTCTTTTCCAGAGCGCGGTCGGCTTCTTCATCGTGCTGGGAGCCAACGCCTTTGTAAAGCATCTCGATCCCGACTACGCCCTGTTCTGACGATATGCGTTCCGTCCTCGTCAACACGCTGAGAGAAAGAAGGATGTTGGATGAATAAGCAGAAAATATCGGTTCCCGACGCGCCGCTGAGCAGGCCGCATAAAAAGATCAGGCTTGATCGCTCGGACAGGTGTATCCGCGGTTTCACTTATGTGCTGGTATCGCTGTTTTCCCTGTGCTGCCTGATGCCTTTCTGGCTGATTATCGCTTCGTCGTTCGCTTCGGAGGCCTCCATTCGCCGCACAGGCTTTACTTTGTGGCCCACGGATTTTTCAACCTACGCCTACGGGCTTCTGTTCCGCAATCCCGGCCAGATGATCGGCGCATACGTCGTTACGATCGGTCTGACCGCAACCGGTACGCTGATCGGTCTGTTCATTATTTCCATGACGGGCTACGCCCTGCAGCGCCGGGATTTCCCGCTGCGCAACGGCATTATGTTCTATATCTACTTTACCTCCCTGTTCTCCGCCGGTCTGGTACCGTTTTACCTGCTCATCAAGCAGACGCTGCACCTGGCCAATACCTATTGGGCCATTCTGCTGCCGCTGCTGATGAACCCGTGGCTGATTGTTCTGATGAAAAACTTTGTCAAGGCCATTCCGCATGAAATCACCGAGTCCGGCAAGATTGACGGCGCGGGCGACTTTCACATCTTCTGGGGGCTGATTCTGCCGTCCATGAAGCCTGCGCTGGCAACAATCGGCCTGTTCATCGCGTTGGGTTACTGGAACGAGTGGTATTACTCTTCCCTTTTCCTGGACGCGTCAGTCGAATATCGTCCGCTGCAGTTCCACCTGTATAATGTCATTAACAAAATCGCCAGCCTGAAAAACTCTGTGGCGGGTTCTAACGTGGTCATCGAAGATCTTCCCAGCGAAACGCTGAAGATGGCCACCGCCGTCATCGCCACAGGCCCTATCATTTTACTCTACCCCTTTGTGCAGAAATATTTCGTCGCCGGCCTGACCGTCGGCTCAGTCAAGGGCTGACGCCCTCGCGTTCTTAAAGCGGAATATTCCGCTTGAGATAACCCGGAAAAAAACAAAAAGGAGGAAACCCACATGAAAAAACTTATCGCTCTGATGATCGCGCTGGCCATGGTCTCCGTGATGCTTCCCTGCATCGCTCTGGCCGACGACGCCATCGACACCTCCAAGCATGTCGTTATCACCTACATGGTGACCGGCGACAAGCCGACAAATAAGACCGACGAGGTACTGGGAAAGATTAACGAGATCCTGACCGAAAAGGTAAACGCCGAACTGCAGATCAAGTGGATCGAGTGGACCAACTGGACCACCAACTACAACCTGGCGCTTGCGACCCAGAGCGGCGACATCGATCTGGTTGGCACCGCGACCGACTGGCTGGATGCGTGGCCCAACACCCAGAAGGGCGCTTTCCTTGCTCTGAGCGAGGATATGCTCAAGACCTACGCTCCGCAGACCTGGGCGGCCGTGCCGCAGGAGCACTGGGACCTGTGCAAGTATGACGGCAGCATCTACCTGATTCCTGAAGATCAGTATGCGCAGTGGACCAACCATGGCTTCATGTATCGCGGCGACTGGGCCAGGGAAGCCGGACTGGAAAACGGCGTAAACTCCTGGGAAGAGCTCGGCACGTATCTGCAATACGTGAAGGATAACAAAGAAGGCGTCATCCCGTGGGATGCCGACGGCTTCGGTTCTTCCTACAGCCAGCAGATGGCCGGCGGCTGGCAGACCAGCCACACTGCCAACGTATACATCGAGGGCCTTGGCGTGGATCTGTTCTACGGCGAGTCCGCCGAAAATCCCTATAAGCTGAGCAACTACTACCTGGAAGGCGACGAACTGGTGAACTTTGCCAGGACCATGAAGGCCTGGGCCGATGCTGGCTACTGGCGCTCCGACGTGCTGAACTACTCCGGCGATCAGACGCAGGAAATGAAGGAAGGCCTCTCTGCCGCCCGTCAGCACCACACGGAAACCTGGACCGGCCTCCGCACCGAAATGGAAAAGGCGCAGCCCGGCTCGGATCTCGGTTTCTTCTGGTTCGGCGAAGAGATGGGCAATCTGGTTTCTCTGAATATTACCCATGGCGCCATGGCCGTGGCCGCGACATCCAAGAACCCCGAACGCGCGCTGATGGTTTACGATCTGCTGCGCAACGACAAGGAACTGTATCGCCTGATGATGTACGGTATCGAAGGCGAACAGTACACGCTGGACGAGAACGGCTATCTGGTGCGTCCCGAAGGCTATGACGATTCCGTGCACGGCGTGTCCTTCAACTGGTGGTGGGGTCGTAACGATGATCTGGGTCTGCGCGCCGCCGACCGCGACTGGAGCGCAATCGACGCCCTGTACGCGACCTATGAAGAGAAGGCCATCACCTACCCCTACGGCCAGGTGGTGTTCGATCTGTCCGATGTGCAGCCCTACATTGACAACCTGAGCAATGTATATAACACTTATATGCCTCAGATCGTGTTCGGTATGGAACAGAGTGAGCCCGAAGCGTTTGTGGAAGAGTTCCGCAGCGCATTGAAGGCCGCCGGCTACGAGACCGTTCAGGCTGAAATTCAGCGTCAGCTGGATGAAGTGTACGGCAAGTAAGCTTTCGTATCGCTTTGCCCCGGCGGGAAACGCGTCCTCACGGGACGCCCTTCCCTGCCGGGGGATACAGGTGAGGCCGTTGCCCGCAGGGAATCCGCCTGCGGGCTATTTTCAACGGAGAGGAGAACAACGATGAGCAAACCCATGCTTCTGAACACAGATTGGCTCTTTCATCTGGGGGACGAACCCGCCGCCGATTTCATGGGGTATGACGACAGCGCATGGAAGCGGGTCACTCTGCCCCACGACTGGTCGGTCGAACATCCCTTCGATACCTGCCATGCCAGCGGCACGGGGTATCTGCCTGGCGGCACGGCGTGGTATCGCAAGCATTTCACCCTGCCGCAAAGCGCATCCGGTCAGCGCGTGCGCGTAACCTTCGGCGGCGTGTATAAGCATGCTCAGGTGTGGATCAACAGCAATTATCTTGGCAAGCGCCCTTACGGCTACGCCACCTTCACCCATGATATAACCGCATTCGTTCGGCCGGGCGAGAACGTGCTGTGCGTTCGCGTGGAACACAACGAGACAGCGGATTCACGTTGGTTTACCGGCAGCGGCATTTACCGGGATGTGACGCTGGAAATCAGCGATCCCATCTGCTTTGCGGAGAACGGCATTTTCGCCGTTACGCATTCCGCGGACGCGGAAAAAGCGGAGGTTTCCGTTCGATACGAAACGCTTGGCGGCGATGGCGCGGCGTTTTCCCTGACGGATACATCAGGCAACACGGTCGCCACAGGCGAGGCTTCCGGCGAGACTGGCGAAACGCGCCTGACCATCGCCGCGCCGCAGCTCTGGTCGCCGAATACGCCTGCGCTGTATACGTTGACGGGTTCCGTCCTGAAAGGCGGCCGTGTGACCGACATGCGAGACGTGCGCATCGGATTGCGTACTCTCCGCTTTGACGGCGACACAGGCTTTTATCTGAACGGGCAAGCCATGAAATTGAAGGGCGTTTGCGTTCATCACGACGCGGGCGCGCTTGGCGCGGCTGTTCCAAAGGCCGTGTGGGAGCGGCGGCTCCGCCGCTTCAAGGCCGCTGGCGTTAACGCGCTGCGCACAGCCCATAACCCGCCGGATTCGCATCTGCTGGATCTGTGCGACGAGCTGGGGCTGCTTGTCATGGACGAAGCCTTCGACGAGTGGGAGGGAGCGAAGAACAAGTGGTGGCGCGGCCACAACGTGTACCCGCCCAAGCGTTTCGGCTATGCGGAGGACTTTCCCCAATGGCATAAAGCCGATCTGGAGGGGATGGTCCGGCGCGACCGAAACCATCCCAGCGTGATTCTCTGGTCCATCGGCAATGAGATCGATTACCCCAACGATCCTTACGTCACGCCGCTGTTTAAGGAAGTGCTGGGCAACAACGACGCGAACAAGCCCGCGGCGGAACGCATGTACGATGCGCGCAAGCCGGATGCGAGCCGGCTGGCGGTGCTGGCCGGAGAGCTGACAGAAATCGTCCACAGCGTAGACTCAACCCGTCCCGTCACCAGCGCCATGTCCTTTCCGGAGCTGTCCACCCGCACAGGCTTTGCCGACGCGCTGGACGTTTCGGGCTACAACTATCGCGAAAAGCTCTATGAGGAGGATCATCGCCGCTTTCCCGGCCGCGTGATCTACGGCAGCGAAAACAGCCATGATGTGGAAGCATGGAAGTATGTGCGGGATAACGCGTATATCTGCGGACAGTTCTTGTGGACGGGCGTAGATTTTCTGGGCGAATGTCCCGGCTGGCCAATCCGGATTTCCCGGGCGGGCATGATGGATCTGGCCGGCAACCCTAAGCCGCTGTATTATATGCGTCAGGCCATGTGGACGGATACGCCCTGCATAAAGCTGGCCGCCGGGGGCGAAAAGCCCTGGGAGCAACGGCTCGTTTGGGCAGGCGTTTCCGGGGAAAGGCAGACGGTCGCCGCTTATACGAATCAGGCGGAAGCCGAGCTGTTCTTCAATGGAAAAAGCCTCGGCCGCAAGCCTGCGACGGATTATTGCGTCACTTGGGAGGTTCCCTATGCGGATGGCGAGCTGCGCGTTGTTGCGGGCGAAGCGGAAGACGTGCTTTGCACCGCCGGGAAGGCCGTCCGTTTGGCGCTGACTCCGGATAAAACGGCGCTGTGCGCCGATCAACAGGACGTGGCGCAAATTGAGGTCTCCCTGTTGGATACAGAAGGCCGCTTCGTTTCGAACGACGAGGTTGTGACGTATCAGATACTGGGAGACGCAAAGATTCTTGGCGTGGAGAACGGCAGCCCCGATGATCTGACATGCTACGCGGAGCCATACCGCGCGACGCGGGAGGGAAAAGCGATCGTATATCTCCGCGCCGGAAAGCTGCCGGGCGTCGTTACCCTGCACGCTTTTACACAGAGCGGTTTGACGGCAGACGTAGCCCTGCAAAGCCGACGGGCGTAATGCTTAATCGCCTGACGGGGCGACTCTCCCCTTTTCAGACGCATCACGGGAAGGGGTTTGCCGTTTCTTTGGCGAATCAATCCGGGAGATGACGGAAGAGGGAGAAAACACGGATGGAAACGAAAAAGGCGATTACGATCTATGACATAGCCCGCGAGGCGGGGGTCTCTCCCTCTACCGTGTCCCGTATTCTGACAGGCAGCGCAAAGGTGAACCAGGAAAAGCGAGACCGGGTGCTGGCGCTGATGCAGCGCTATGATTTTCATCCCAACAACGCCGCGCGGTCTTTGTCGGAAAAACACAGCCGCATTCTGGGCATTATCTGCCCGGATGTGCGGAATCCCTATTATGCGAATTTGTTCGCCGAATGCGAACGGCAGGCATATGCGCAGGGCTATCTGCTGATGATGAACAACTCCTTTGGCGATCCCAATCTGGAGATCGCCTTTGTCAATCGGATGCTGGAGCAGCGCTGCGAGAGCATTATTATGGCGGGCGGCGTAACCGACTGGGTGAAACTGCCGGAGGATTATCAAACGGCGTTGCAGCGTCTGGCCGCGCAGGTGCCCCTCATTTGCACCGCGCCCGTGGAGCTTGAGAACTGCTACCAGATTACGATCAACCAGTCCAGGGCGATGTACCAGTCGCTGACCCATCTGGTGGCGCTTGGTCACCGGCGCATCGCTTTCCTCTATGGCCCGATCAACTGCTTTCAAAGCGTGGAACGCCGGGCTTCCTATTGCACGCAGATGCGCCAGCTGGAGCTTCCGCTCCGTCAGGAATACCTGATTGAAGCTTCGAACTTCAGCGACGTGGCTGGCTACGAAGCCATGCTGCGCCTGCTGAGCCTTGCGGAGCCGCCCAGCGCGGTAATTGCCAGCAACGACATGATCGCCGTGGGCGGAATGCGCGCGGCGCGGCGCCTGGGCATGAACCTGCCGCAGGATATATCCTTCATCGGCTTTGACGATTCCATTCTGGCGGAGGTGACCGTACCGCAGCTGACCAGCGTGCATGTGGATTACGCCGCCTACGCCGGGCTCATCCTGGATACGGTCTTCGCTGTAATGAACGGCGAAGATGTGCCGCGAACGCAGTGCTTCGATACGACGCTTTCAATTAAGGATTCCTGCTGCCGCGTAAAGCTTTAGGAAGCGGATATTGCGTCTTCTTTGAATCAAAAACGCGAATGAAGAGTTGAAAAGCCATTGTTTTCCTGCCTCATCACCACGGCAGCGTATTCACGGCCCTCGCGAGCTGCTCAGGATGGGAATGATCGTACCGGTTG
>CAKTTL010000073.1 GCA_934615235.1 uncultured Clostridia bacterium | reverse complement strand
CAGAGCTACGCCAACATCTACGATATGAACTGGCTGACGAAGGGCAACGTCATGATCGCCCCCGGCGTGGAGCGCGTGGATACGATCAAGACCGAAAACGGCTACGAAATGAAGAGCGTCTGGTCCCGCAACGACCTGAGCGATACTTCGATCATGAAGCTGTCTACCGCTACCGGCTATGTTTACGGTTACGTGCAGGATCTGGAAACCGGCATGTGGCAGTATATCATCCTCGATTTCGCAACCGGCGAAACCGTCTTCACCATGGACGTTTCCAATAAGTACGGTTATAACAACATGGCCATCGGCATGTACGCCGGAAACAGCGGCAACGCGCTTTACTGCCCGACCGGCTATCTGGAGCTGCTGCGCCTGCAGGATCGGTTTGTGTATCTGCCCGAAATGCCGTACCGTCAGGTCGACCTGGACAAGGCGGCGCGTAACGTGCTTGCGCAGGATCAGTTCGCTGCCGACGGCGGCGAGGGCGCTGTCGCCAGCTGGCTCAACACCGTCACGGTGCGCAACGTCCATCCCAACACCACGGTTGCGCTGCGCATGAACAACCTTTCCGGCAGCGCCGCTGAAATGAAGCTCTACGCTTACGGCAGCGACGGAAAGCTCGCGCAGGTCGCGCCGGAACTGTGGACGATCACGACCGAGGACGGCCAGCCCGCCGCCGAGCTTACCGACGGCGAACTGTATGAAGTCCGCGTCCGCGTGGTCGACGGCGACGTGCTCGATCTGAGCGAAGCGCAGAAGGAAATCAAGGTTTCCGTGGTGCTCGGCAAATAAAAGCATTATGGGTTATTCGGTCTGGCGCGCGCCTGCGCCAGGCCGGTTTTTCAGGAAAAACGATAATGGAGGAAGAGACATGAAGCGTATTGCTGCCGCCGCGCTCGCGGCATGGCTGACGATTTCATGCGCGCCCTGCGCGCTTGGAGAAACCGGCCTCACCGCCGAAAAAAAGCCGGCGACCGCCATCACCGAGGAGAAAAACGCCGAGGTGTATCAGCTGCTTGATTTCAGCGACGGGCAGGAAGCCGAATTCGCCAACCGCGGCCTGATTGCCGCGCCGGAAACGCTTACCATCAAGGCGGAAAACGGCGTGACCATCTGGTCGCAGGACGCGTACAATTTTGTCCGTGAAAATGAAAGCGCGCCCGCGTCCGCCAACCCGAGCCTGTGGCGCAACACGCAGTATAACGCCGTTTACGGCCTGTTTAAGGTGACCGACGATATCTATCAGGTGCGCGGCTACGATATTTCGAATATCACGTTTATCCGCAGCGAAAACGGCTGGATTATCATGGACTGCGCAAGCAGCCGGTATACCGCTGCGGAGGCGCTCAAGCTGTTCCGTTCGGAGATGGGGGACGCGCGAATCGTCGCCATTGTTATCAGCCACGCGCATGTTGATCATTATGGAGGCATTGAAGGCCTGATCTCCGCCGAAGACGCGGCCGATCCTTCGCTCCCGCTCGATGAACAGATTGCGTCCGGAAAGACCGCGATCATCGTGCCGCAGGGGTTCGTCGACGCGGTGATGAAGGAAAACGTATTCGTCGGGACGGCGATGAAGCGCCGCGCGACCTACCAGTACGGCAGCTTCCTGCAGTACGGCGAGCAGGGCCGCCTTTCCGTCGGCATCGGGCTGACGGCCGTGCAGGGCGGCGTGGGCTATATCGCGCCGACGGTTGAAATTGCCGATACGATTTATGAAACCGAAATTGACGGCGTGAAAGCCGTCTTCCAGCTGACTCCCGGCACCGAATCGCCCGCCGAAATGAACACGTATTTTCCGGAGATGAAGGCGCTGTGGATGGCGGAAAACTGCACCGGCACCATGCATAACCTCTATACGCTCCGCGGCGCGGAGGTGCGCGACGCAAACGCCTGGGCGCGCTATATCACTGAGGCGCAGACGCTCTTTGGCGACGCCGAAGTCGTCTTCCAGTCGCATAACTGGCCGCATTGGGGCAGGGAAACGGTCGACGAATACATGACCAACACGGCCGCCGTATATAAGTTCATGCACGACCAGACGCTGCTCTACATCAACGAAGGCTATACCGCCGATGAAATTGCCGCGATGATTCAGCTGCCCGAGGCGCTGGAAAAGGTCTGGTATACCCGCCAGTATTACGGCACGCTCAAGCACAACGTCAAGGCGGTTTATCAGAAATACATGGGCTGGTACGACGCGAATCCGGTGAATCTCGACGAGCTGGAGCCGGGCGAATATGCGAAGAAGCTGGTCGAATATCTCGGCGACACGGATAAGGTGCTCGAAATGGCGCGCGCCGATTATGAAAAGGGCGAATATCAGTGGGTTGCGCAGATTACGAACACGCTCGTTTTCGCCGATCCTTCCAATATGGAAGCGCGTTATCTCTGCGCCGACGCGCTGGAGCAGCTCGGCTATCAGGCCGAATCCGGCGCATGGAGAAACGCGTATCTTGTCGCCGCGTTTGAACTGCGCAACGGTACGGACAATTACCCGCAGACGACGCGCGTCGGCGTCGGAACCACCGCGCAGGGCATGGACGCGCAGACGATGCTCGATTATATGGGCATCATGCTGGATGCGCAGAAGCTGGCCGACCGGACCTTTACCGTTAACCTGAAACTTCAGGACGGCGACGATTATCTGCTGAAGGTCCACCACGGCGTGCTGCTGTACTACAAGGGCGCGTCCGATGAAAACGCCGATTTGACGCTCTCCACCGTCCGCACCGGCATTCTGGCCATTGCCAACGGCGATCAGGAGAACGTTGAGAAGCTCGTTACGCTCGAGCGCGGCGACGAAACGCTGTTCAAGGCGCTCTGCGAAAGCATGGCGCAGCCGGAGCTGTATTTCCATATCGTTGAACCCTGAGGCGTATCTGAAAAATTCCCTGAGACTCCATCACGGCGTCTTTTCCGCCATTTCAGCGTCGGGAAATCTCGATTTAGCGCCACTAAACCTTCGATTTCCCTCCTTGAACTGACGAAAAATCCGCTCGTGCTGTCGCCTCTTCCTTTTTCAGATACACCCATAAAAAGGAGAAAGTATGAAAAAGACAGTCTGTTTGATTCTTGCGCTGCTGACGGCGTGCGGTCTGTTCGGCGGCTTCGCCGCGGCTGAAACCGGCGAAGCGGATCTGTTTGCGCAGAACCTGTCGGAAGCCTGCTACGTGCAGGAAGGCCATTTCGAATACATGGATACCATCGCGCTGGCGAGCCGAGGCAAGCTGATTTCCTGCTTTGGCAACAACGCCGGTTCCGGCTATCTCGTGCCCATGATCCCGCCCGCGCCGAACCAGGAAGCCGCGCCGGCGACGGAGATGGGGCAGTTCAGCTGGCCCGCGGAAGAGCCGTCCGCGCTGTACGATCCGGCGGCGGAAAACCAGCCCGCCAACCCGTATTTCAGCCCCGTCGGCTGGACGTACAAGCTGCGTCAGGACGAGGCGGTTGTGCTCATCGGCAAGCTTCCGCCGGAGTGCAAGTATTTTTCGCTGATCAATTATGTCTTCGCCTCTCAGGTGAAACCCGGCAAGGAATATACGGAGCGGAGCTTTTTCAAATACGGCAGCCCGGAAGCCGGCGTTTATCATCCCATATTCGCCAGCATGGGCGAGCCTGTGAATATGAACAACATCCGCTATGCGGGCGCGGATTCCTGTTTCGGCGGAGAATTCGCCTATATCGCCACGGGCAACCAGGCGACGGCGGAAGCCGCGCGCAGCGCGTTGATTGCGGCAGGTTTTGATGAAAAGATGATTAACGTCGCGCCGTTCTACGCCGATACGATGCGGATGGGGCTTGAGAAGAATGCGGACGTATTCAGCATCCTCATGCGGACGTCGCAGCCGGCGGACGAGGCGGCGTTTGACCAGTGGCTGGCGGCACTTGCGACGGATATGCGCGTCTACCGCGTGACCCCGAAGGAGGAAACGCCCGAAAACGCATATGAATACCCGACGCTTACGCCCCGCGGCACCGGCGTGCACGAGGTACAGACGATGCCGGAGGCCGACAAGACGCTGGATGCGATTCGCCTGCAGCTGATTGCGGAATACGGCGACGAATACGACTACGAAGAGCTTTCCGCGCGCATCGCCGTTCCGGAAGGAATGACGGGCTATCTTAACGACGAAAACGCGCAGGGCGACAACCGCGATACGAGCTACCTGATGACGAACGATTTCACGCTCAACTCGGACGAGGATTTCGTCGTGGTTTACGGCGTGAACCATGTGGCGGCGGGAAAGGCGACGTATGCGAATACGGTTCTGTACGCCCGGCCGATGCTCAACGGCATCGTCAGCCTGTACGATTCCATGTACGCGGATTCCGCGGCGAAGTATCTCTCTGGCGAGACCGGCGACGATTACTACGTAATCAAAATGGCGCGAACCGCCGAGGACGATTACACGGCCGCTATCCCGTACAGCACGGATAACCCGAACGGCCGCTTCTACGGCGCGGATAACGGAACGCAGCTGTTTATCGCTTATCGCGCCTATATGGAGCCGGCCACCGGCGTGGGGCCGTCGTATTATGAGATCGTATACGACCGCGCGATTGTGTTCCATAAGAAGTAAATGACAAAAAACCGGCGGTCAGCAGAGGCGGACCGCCGGTTTCGTACAACGTTTCCCATAATATAGAGCTGGCTATCCATGCAATCAGGATGTGCGGAACCGTTATGCGATGTGCAAACTATGGAATTTAGAAATTATTATTGACTTCTTGAATCTTTTTATAGAGGGCTTGGACGATTTTAAACTCATCCCCACTAAGCGGGAGAAATGGGGGACGAACGCTACCGACGTCAAGACCACGAAGTCGCAGCACTTCTTTTGCGGCGGCATAGAGCGATTTTGTATGAAATGTGAAGTTTATGAGCGCAAATAGTTGCTTTTGAAGAGCATACGCTTTTTCAAATTCTGCCTTGCGAATATAGTTTTCAAGCTTTAAATATAGCTCAGGCATATAACCGTATGTTCCGCCGATGCCGCCGGATGCGCCCATCATTCTTGCACCGAGATATTGTTCATCTGCACCATTGAAAATGGCGATATCATCACCGCCGGCTAACCGAAAACGCATGATATCAGCGACAGAACCAGAAGAATTTTTGACACCTGCAATACGTTTGGTTTCCAACATCTGCGTGAACAGATCAGTGGAGAGATTATAACCATTTACAGTAACAGGAATATTATAAATAAATAATGGAATTTGATCGGTTGCGTCTAGAACGTCACACCAGTAATTTTTTACAATCTGATCAGACAAACCGTAGTATATGCCGGGAATCATAGCAATTGCATCGGCATGATACTTTTCAGCATGTTGAGCGAGTATAATGCTGTCTTGTGTGGAAGGTGCGGCAATATGCGCAATGATCGTCATTCTGCCGCCAACAGCATCCATAACGGCTTCGAGGATTGCCTTGCGTTCTTCTACGGTTTGATAGATGCATTCTCCGGAACTACCGGCTACGTAAAGGCCCGGAATTCCTAGCGAGTAATAAAATTGTGCTAGGCGAGAAGTGCGTTCGCGAGAGACGTTTCCATTACTATCATAGCAAGCGTAAAATGCGGGAAACACACCTTTAAATTTCTCTGGTATCGACATTTTTTCCTCCATATAGATAGTTTGAAATTCAATTTGATATACTTACATTACCATGTCAAGAAAATGATTACAACATATAGCGATGCATTTTTTTGAGCAAAAATGCGCATAGAATTACAAGCAATATTTTTTTTGAGACGTTGACATAATTGTGCTTTCAATATATACTTTGATCAAGAATTTACACCATTAATTTTTATTGAAAGCGTTTCCGATAAATAATCGATGGAGGTCAAAATGAACGAAACAATTTCAGATTTTGCAACAGGGGAGCTTAATGGTGTTGGTATCACGATAAATACGCCTTCTGGGATCAGAACATGGGCAGTGCGAAATGTTGCCATGCATGCACATCTTACTTTTGAAATGCATACATTACTTGAAGGAATTGCAAGAATTGAAACACAGAAAGGTAGCTACCTTCTTAATAGCGGAGAAGCTGTGCTGATTCCGCCGAACATTTATCATAAAATTAGTAATGTAACTGAACATTTTCGTTTACAGTCGTTTGGACTGCAGTTATACAAGTCATCCAGCATACCTGAAGCGGAGACGAATGAAAGCAGGGAAAAGATGGATGCTTTGCGTGCGGAGAACATATTGCTTTTAGATAGCCAGCCCGATATTATATCTTGCGTGGAGCGGATGGTGTGTGCCCAACATTCCAGGGCGTATGCTAATAATAGCCTGCTGAATCTATACGCAGCAGAATTGTTGGTTTATTTGTTGAGGGCGTCGCCTAAGGGCAACAACTTTACGCAAGGGGGAGTGTCTTCGTCCAAGCGAGGTTTTATGCCTATCAAGCTACAGCGAATGGATAAAATCGAGGAATATCTAGCTGTGTCGTATGCAAATGCAGATATTCATGAAATGGCCAAAATGCTCAGTTTAAGTGAACAACATCTCCGACGAATCCTAAAAGTGGAATACGGCATGTCTTTTTCTACGCTTGTTAATAACCAACGCATCAATATTTGCAAGCAGCTATTGTGTAACACGGATAAGACGATTACTGAAATTTGGCAGATTACTGGTTTTAATTCACCGCAGTGTTTTTCTATGGTTTTTAAAAAATGCGTTGGATGCACACCATCGAGTTATCGAGAGAAAAATCGTGGAAAGGATCCTATAACATGACTGAGCCAAGGGAGGAAAAGGAAACTTTTGCTTTTTGATTCTTTGTTGTGCTTTAATAGATTCATTAAATACAGTGTAAAAATAAACGACATGTGATGCTTTTTGCAGAACATGTCGCTCGGATAAATGTTTGAGTGCGGAATATCCTTGAATATTCCGCACTCAAATTAATTTATTTGGTGTATTCTTCCAGATATTTGGCAATGGGTTTCACGTCATCCCAGCCGGCCAGGTATTCGTCATACTTCAAGCGACTCATTTCAGAAAGGTAATTGTCCCAATCACCTTCCACGTTGGCGGCGCCAGTGATCACCTTCATGAAGTACGCGTTGCGAACATTAGCCCAGTCGGCAGAATATTCGTTTTCAACGTCAACGGCTTCTTCCGGACGAACACTAAGGATATCCTTCTTATAGGTATAATCCAGATCCTCGCACCAGATGCCGTCGTAGTAGTATTTCATGCCGGTTTCATACAGCGGTTCAAACCAAATCCAGTCGTTCAGAATGCCAGTCTGCATGTTGCGATTGAACGTGCTCTGACCACGAGAAGAGTTGGTGATGTCAGACAGTTTAACAGGACGGCCGTCTTCGCCCCAATCCCAGTCGACGCCCTTTTCGCCATAGTTCAGCGTAGCAGTTACTTCAGGATCATCGTTGAAGTTGCACCAGTTAAAGAATTTCAATACTTCGATCAGGTGTTCATCGGAAACGTTTGCGTTAATGAAGCCGCTTTCCCCGCGATTCGGAGAAAATTCTTTCGTATAATTAACTTTTCCATCTGCGTCAGTGATGCCAGGAATGACGATGACCTCCGCTTCGGGATGTTGGTTCCAAAGAGAGAGCGGCGGACGACCGGAGGCCCAGCTATCGAGGGCGCCGGGATTCAGACCGGTCCAAATACCACACTTTTCATTGTTGACGTATTCCCAATCCTGCCCCCACTGCACAGTGAAAATTTCAGGATAGATCAGTCCTTCGGAGTAAAGGCTCTGAACATAAGTCAGAACATCTTTCATTGCGGGGTTAACAAACCAATCCGTCAATTTACCATCGATGTTCATGTTCGCATTATAACGAATACCGAAGGGGGGAAGGAATACGTTATCCCAAACACGCATGAGACCGACGGTATCATTTTCACCGTTACCATCAGGATCATTGTTAACAAACCCGCGAAGAATTTGCTCGAAAACCTCGAGAGAAACGCCCTTATCAGAGATAAAGAAGGTATCCGTCAACTGTTCGACGTTCACACCGAGATCAATGCCAAGCTTCTTAATCCAATCGTAACGAAGGAAAATGCAGGACGGGAAGTTGTCGGCAACGAAGTTGCATACATCGGGGATACAACGCAGCTGCGTGTCGTCGTTCGGATCAAGCGCCATGGCGTATAGAAGCGGATACTTTTCGAAAAGGTCCATAAGGCCAGGGACATATTCTTTAACCATTTCAACCGGAATAGTACGAACCAATCCGTTGCTGTCCAACTCGCTCCAGCTTTTCCCGGTCCATGCAAGATCAGGCATTTCACCGGAACTGAACATCAGGTTGACTGCTTCATTGTCGGTATGGGAGACATGACGAACGTCGAGTTTGATATTGAGATTGCTTTCAATATACTTCTGAACGTAGGCGTCATCGTCGAAAAGGCCGCAACCGATCGAGTAGAAAGAAATAGTAGTCTGTTCTTCTGCGTTTACAGTAGCGCAAGAAAAAATCATCAATGAGATGAGCAAAATAGCAAGAAACCGTTTCATAATTTTCCTCCTTTTTATTAAAACAAGGATAACATTGTGGAAAAAATATCCTCCTTTCTTAGGTCAATATCCAAGCTTTGTTATCCTTTTACTGCGCCAAGCATAATACCCTTCACAAAGAATTTCTGCAAAAATGGATAGGTACACATAATCGGGAAAAGAATGATTACTGTTGTGGCTGCAATAATCGTTTCGGATGTGTACGAACCTGCATTAACTTGATCGAGTGTATTTGCCAAGGAACTGTTCAGGTTTTGCGTCAAGTCTGATATATTTACAGTCATTCTCCGCAAAAGATACTGTAATGTGATTAAATTATCCGATTTGACATAAATAAGATTATCGAACCATGCATTCCAATTACCGACCAGCTGCCAAAGACCAACGGTCGCCAAAACCGGCGTAGAAAGGGGCAGAATAATTTTGAATAATACCTGCAACATTGAAGCGCCATCAATTGATGCGGATTCCTCCATCGATCGATCAATCGAAAAGAAATAGTTGCGAATGATAATCGTGTCATACATGCTGAAACCGCCTGGAATGACATAGACCCAGAACTTATTGGTAAGACCAAGGTTTTTCATATTCAAGTAGGTCGGGATCAGACCGCCCGAAAAAAACATTGTAATTAGGAAGATCAGAGTAACTGGTTTGCGCAAAGGCATTTCAGTGCGTGTCAAAGCGAAAGCTGCAAGGCTGCATACTAGCAGGTGATATGTGCTGGCCAGGATGGTTCTGAGAATAGTATTGCGAAAACCAATACCAATCAGTCGATTGCCAAAACAGTATTTATAAGAATCAAAACACAAATTTTTAGGCCAGAGGTTCAAACTGGCAATGCTAACGTCCTGCGCGCGAGAAAACGATTTGACGATAAGATCCCAAAATGGAAAGAGGATAAAAAGGCAAAACAGGGTAAAGAAGGCATAATTAACAAAATCGAAAATTCTGCTGCCGATAAAATGACGAATATGAAAAGCGTTTTTCTTCACTTCTCTCACCTTCTTTTACATAATCCTGAAATCGGGATCCGCTTTTTTAGCAATGAAATTGCCAAAGAGCACAAGCGCAAATCCGATTAAATTCTGGAACAAGCCGATAGCAGTGGTATAATCGTACTTAGCTTCTACAAGTCCTCTGCGGTATACGAACGTAGAAATAACGTCCGCAACGCTGTAGGTTCCTTCGGTGTAAAGGTTGAAAATCGGGTCAAAGCCAACGTTCATTATACTGCCGATCTGTAAAATAAACAAAGTGCTTACCGTTGGCAAAATAGCCGGAATGGTGACATGCAAAACCTTCTGGAATCGGCCGGCGCCATCGATAACTGCCGCTTCATAAAGGCTGGGATCGATACCGGCGATGGTCGCGAGATAAATAATGCTGCCCCAACCTACTTCCTTCCACAATGTGGAAATAATATACATCGGAGTGAAAACGCTTTCCTGAATAACAAAATAAATCGGTTTATCAATTACTCCGAGTTTGAGGAGGATTGCATTAACAACACCGTTTGAAGGAGAAAGAAGCTGAAAAACAAAGTTTCCAACGACAACCCAGGAAAGAAAATGGGGCATATAAGTAATAGTCTGGGAGATTCGCTTAAACTTTGCATTACCAATCTCATTTAATAACAATGCGAAGATAATAGTGAATGGAAAATTAATAACCAACCCTAAAAAACTTAATCGTAGTGTGTTGCGAAGTACGGAGTAGAAGGCAGGATCATTAAATAGCTTTGTAAAATGCTTTAATCCAACCCATGGACTCCCCGTGATTCCACGCGCTATGACAAACTTCTTAAATGCGATCTGAATGCCATACATTGGAAAGTAATTAAAAATAATTACTTGTGCAAGCGGCAATATCAAAAAAAGATAACATGGAATATGCCGCTTGAATTGTCGTCCCAAGTTTGTTCTGCAACGATTCTGTATGTACATTTGATCATTAAACTCCTTTCTGTTCCATAAGTAAATAAACATAAGCAAACAATCCAAAGTTGTCAATGGTAAATTTGCTTATCATCTGAACTGAATATAGTATAACAGTCATACCTGAACGGCGCAATTCGAATGCACGCATTTTTTTGGAACATGGCGCGCATTTGGTTGATATAATCAATGTGCGTGAAAGGGAATTTATTGGTTATCTAAATAAAATTTTACCGCACCGATCATTCCGGCGTCGTTGCCTAAAGTGGCGCGTTCGACTGAAAGGCCTTCTGCAAAGCACGGCATTACCCCTGCAAGTACATGCTTGCGCAGCGGTTGAATCAACAATTCTTCTTGTGCGCTGACGCCGCCGCCGATAAGTACCATTTCAGGATTGAAAATATGTACTAAACCGGTTATTCCGGCGGCGATGTCAACAATCCATTCGTGAAGAATTTTAATAAAAACAGTATCTCCGCTTTCCGCAAGCGCAAAGATCGCTCGGCTGGTCAAGGTGTTATCGCCTGTTATTTGCTGCGCACGACGCACAAGAGCGCTTGTGGATGCATATTGTTCTAAGCAGCCGCGTTTTCCGCATGTACAGCGTGGTCCATCCTGATAAAGAGAAAAGTGACCGAGTTCACCTGCAATACCGCGCGATCCTTTGTAGATTTCTCCATTCAAAACGAGTCCGCCGCCGACACCTGTGCCAAGCGTTAACATTAATACGTTTTGAAGGCCGCGAGCACGTCCTGCGAAACATTCGCCTAGTACAGCGGCATTTGCGTCATTGAGTACCCATGCGTTTACGCTAAACTCATCTTCGAGAGTCTTTTTGATTTGCGAGCCAATGTAATTGGGGATACTGCCGTTTCCGCCAATGACTGTTCCAGTGCAGGTGTCAATTTGTCCAGTAGCGGAAACGGCGATTCCTTCTATGCGCGCTTGCGCGCGCTTTATAAACAATTTTGACTGGCGTAACACGGTAGAAAGAATGGGGGTCTTATATTCATCAAAATTAGCAGCCGCTTCTGAAAAAGCGTGTATTTTCCCATTATGGTCAACAAGCCCCATTTTTACATTTGTGCCGCCGATATCAATCGCAAGAATCATATTAATCCTCCATCATTTATGAAGCGCGGCAAAGAAACGTCCGGCGATTTCAAGAGGTCGAGTAATTGCGCCGCCGACGACGACGGCCCAGGCTCCAAGCGCAAGCATTTTCTGAGCCTGTTCAGGGGTATATATACGTCCTTCGGCAATTACAGGACAAGGAAGCGTATGAGCAAGCTGCTGCACCAATTCGAAGTTTGGACCGTCATTGTAATCTGCTGTTTGAGGGGTATAGCCATTCATCGTTGTGCCGACAAGATCAGCACCGGCTTGATAGGCCGCAATTGCTTCATCATAGGTGGCGCAATCTGCCATTATAATGATATTTGGGTATTTTTCTTTAACTTGTTTTAGGAATTCAGAGGGAGACAAGTTGTCGCCGCGAGTACAATTGGTGCAGTCGATTGAGACGATATCCGCCATTGCCTGCATACATTCGTCGACTTCGCGCATTGTCATGGTGATACGTCCGGTATAGCCTGGATATTCGCGTTTAATCAAGCCAATGACAGGCAGACCGGTTTCTTCTTTTATTTCCACGATATCTCGCACCGAACTGGTGCGGATCATTTTTGCACCGGCTTGTTTGGCTGCGCGAGCCATCAGATACATAACAGAGCGATCTTTCTCGTATAATGGTTCCCCTGGAGTCGCCTGACAAGAGACGATAATCGTTCCCTTCATGATATGAAATAATTCCTGTTTAGTCATTGAAACATTACTCCTTTTCAGTTATTGAAATACAAAACGATGGTTATATTGAATAAAGAATTGAACAGAACAATGTTCGCAATTATTCCGAGAAATTTTGTTTCATTTTGTATAGAATAGCATGACGATTGAACAATATCAAGCATGAAAAAACGCAAATTTTTAAAGAATTTTGCGCATTATGTTAAAAGGATGGAGCAGTAACGAATAACCGCTTTTATGCTCCGTGAAAATGAAATAGAAAGAGCATTAGCATATAAAAAAACGCGCATTCAAATGTTGAATTCGGATTCGCCCGACGCTAAGATATCAGATGAAAAGTAAAAAAGTGCGTTAAAAAACTGATTTATATTTTGAAGGGAGTGGAAATTTTGAAACCTGACGGGATTCTTTTTGCTGATCTTGCGGCGGTTTGTACTCCGTCTGATCGTATTAGCGACCAGCGTATTTTAGGAAAATGGAACGCTATCTCCTATGAAGTAGCCGGTGTTCAGGGAACGCTGCTTACGGCTATGAATGAGAATCGGCCGGAACCTGTTTACCTGAACCCTGCATTAACCGGCTGGCATCGCATTTATGTTGGGTTGGCTGTTTTTAATAATTCTGACTGGCGTAAAAACGTGCTCCCGATTCGCCTGACTGGTGATCCTGCGCGCACGGTGTTTAACCCTGACGGCGGAGTCCCTGGCGCGGGAGGGGTGGAAGAAAGCTTTTGGAAGTGTGCGGATATGACGGGAGAAGCTGTGGAAATCTCACGGTTCGAAAGAGGCTGCTTCGTCCTTGATTCGCTGACAGATGCAAATATTGCCTGGATTCGTTTTGAGCCGATGACAGAAAAAGAGGTCGAAGACTTTAAAGCGGATCAGATGGACGATTCCCATCGTTGCATTTATGCAACTAATGATATGCATTGCATGGCTTATGCGGTTCATCCAACAAAACAGGAAGAGTGGGAAATTGCCGCGCAGGTTTATGAACAAAGCGATGTGGAATGGCTTTCGGTTGAAAACTTGTATTCTTTTGACGGTAAACCGGATGTTCCGTTTGAACAATTCCCGTTTTCGCGTTTACTGCATAAGGAATGCCAGGATGGACTGAAAAGCTATACGGATGAAATGCTGCAAGGTCTTGTCCGGCGCGGTCATGAGGTGGGACTCAAGATGTGTGCATCGCATCGGATGGGCGCATGGGGAGTGGAGTGTACATGGGACGAAATGTATTTTGAAAATAGTTTCCGACATGCGCATCCTCAGCTTCGCTGCGTTGACCGGGATGGGCATATCGTTGATGCGATGAGCTATGCGTATCCGGAAACGCAGGATTATATTATTTCTATGTTCCTTCGGCTTGCGGCGGATGGGTTTGATGCAGTGGAGATGATGTATAACCGGGGCGTACCTTATACATTGTTTGAACAACCTCTTATCGATGCATTCCAGAAACGGTATGGTGAAAATATTTGTGAAATACCTTCTGAAGATCCGCGGGTAATTGCTCTCCGATGTGAGATTATGACAGGATTTGTTCGTCGACTTCGTAAAGCATTGGATGAGCGCTTTCTGGAGAGGCATGTGCGAATCCATGCGCGCGGTTTGTATTCGATTTATGATTGCCGTTATGTTGGCGTGGATATGGAGACGTGGGCGAAAGAACATTTGATTGATGCGGTTATCAGTTATCCGCAAAGTTATCGCGAAGATTTGACGGGAGACATATGGCAGGAAGGAGTTCCTGGCAGGATCGATCTTGAAAAATATAGTCGGTTTGTCGAAGAATTGCCAAAGCCGCCATGGTGCGAGTGGTGATACAGCATTTTTCAAAAAACACAGTAATATCAATGGTTTTAGGACACCCGAACAGCGAAATT
>CAKTTL010000072.1 GCA_934615235.1 uncultured Clostridia bacterium | reverse complement strand
TATTCATCTGCCCTCTTCCGTTTCTCTCGCCATCTCGTCGAGCGCGTCCGGATCGGCCTGCTGGCGGGCGAGGGCTTCTTCCAGCTCCCGCCGGCACTGCACGCCCATCGCGCGGTAGAGCTTTTTCGCGCGATAGTTGACCGTGCCCAGCGCCACGAACAGCTCCGCCGCGATCGCCTCCATGCTGTGGCCGCGCGCGATGCCCGCGAGGATGCGCAGATCGAGCGCGTCGCAGCGGAAGAGGCAGTTTTCAAACTGCTCCACCTGCTCGCGCGCCGCGTCTCTGGCCGCGCTTTGCGGCGCGGACGCGCCGGTCGGGAACGCCGCGCCGTCGGCGGGCGGCAGAAAAGCCGTGCTCCCGCGCGGGATCAGCCGGTGCGGGATCGTCACCGTCATCGCCGTCACATCCGGCGTACGCTCCAGGTGCTGCCAGACGCCCACCGTCTTGCGGCCCATCTGGTAATAGTCCAAATCGCTCGTTGTCAGCGTCGGGTGGCAGAGCCTGCCCACGAGCAGGTTGCCCGAACCGGAGACGAACAGATCCTCCGGCACGCGCACGCTTTTTTCGCGCGCCAGCGCGATCAGCCGGACAGCCGTCTGATCGTTGACGCACAGCGCGCCGTCGTAGCGCCGCGCGTTTTCAAGCAGCGCCAGCGCGCACGCGTCGATCCCCTTTTCGGCCGTGAACACGTCGCCTTCGCCGCTTGAAAGCCCGCAGGCGCGCATCGCGCTGTGAAACGCCGCAATGCGAATCGCGTCGTTGATGTTCGTCGGCTCGCCGCCCAGGCAGGCAAGCCGCCTGCGGCCGTTTGCGACGAAATAGCGCACCGTGTCTTCCATCAGCATTCGCCGGTCGACCACCGCGCCGCTCGCGCCGTAAAACGCGTCCGGCTGCGCCCCGGCCAGCACGCTGCGCACGCCCAGCGCATGCAGCGCCGCCGTCGTCTCGCGCACCCAGGGCGCGTCCGCGCCGAAGAGCACGCACGCGCGCGCGCCGCCTTCCCGCGCCTTGGCGGGAGAATCCGCTTTGGTGACGAGAAAATCGCACCGGGCCGCTTCCGCGCGGAGTCCGGCAAAGCAGCGCGCAAACCAGCTGCTCGTCTCGTATGCCGGGTCCGCCAGCACAATCATTTCGCCCCGCGCCATTTCCCGCACCTCCGCGCTCTGTCTTACTCGTTCACCAGCATGATCTTGCCCTGCACCAGGCCGGGCGTTTTATACAGCGCGAACGCTTCCGCCGCCTTCGCCATCGGGAAGACCGCGTGCAGCAGCCGCTCGTCGAAACGCAGGCGGCCCGTCGCGAATTCGTGCGCCGTCAGCGCCCATTCCTCGCCCGGGAAAGGCGCGGAATAGCTCATCCAGCTGCCCGTCAGGCGGAATTCCTTGCGGTTCATCATTTCCCATTGCTTCGGGGTAAAAGTCAGATCCGTGTGCGGCGTGCCGATAAAGCACACGTGCGCCTTGTTGGCCGCCATATCGAACGCCATGCGCATCGTCACCGGGCTGCCCGCCGTTTCAAACACCATGCCGAAGCCCTTGCCGTCCGTCAGCGCGAGCGCCTCCTCGCGATAGCTTTCGCGGCGGGTGTTGATCCCGTAATCGCTCCCCAGCGCTTTGGCGACCTCCAGCCGGCTGTCCTCGAGGTCGAACATGGTTACGGTCTTCGCGCCCATAATCCGCGCCCACTGCGCGGTAAACTGACCGATCGTTCCGCCGCCGAGCACGGCCACATGTTCGCCGCCGCGGAAATGGCTGCACCGCAGACCGTGCAGCGCCACGGTGGAAGGCTCGAAAAGCGCGCCTTTGATAAAATCCACGTCGTCGGCAAACGGCACGACGTTCCTTTCGGGCAGCAGCACGTAATCGCCGAAGCTTCCCTGCTCGCGGCTGCCGATGAAGCTGTAATGCTTGCAGAGGGAATAGTTGCCCTTCGCGCAGTCCTCGCATTTCATGCAGGGAACCAGCGGCGCGCCGGACGCGCGCATGCCGGGCTTCACGCTCGTCACGCCCTCGCCCACCTGCTCCACCACGCCGGAAAACTCGTGGCCCAGAACGATCGGATAGCCGTGCGCGCCGTTATGCAGCACGCGCGGAATATCGCTGCCGCAGACGCCGCTCGCCTTTACGCGGACGAGCACCGTTCCCGGGCGCACCTCGGGCGTGGGATACTCCTCGTATCGCAGATCTTCGTTGCCGTGTAAAACCGCCGCTTTCATTATTTTTCCCTCCCGGCCTTATCGTGTAAAAATTCTCCGCGCGTCGGCCCGCAGAGCGAAGCGGCACCAGCGCCGGTTTTCATGCGCGTGCAAATACCGATAGATGAGATTCGTAATATCGCAGGCGATCATCGCGGCGCAGGCGCCGATAAGCAGCCCCGCCAGCACGTCGCTCGGATAATGCGCCATCAGATAATTGCGCGAGGCGGCCACCAGCGCGGGGAACGCGAGCAGCCCCCACCGCGCCTTTGCGCGCCCGGTCAGGCAAAGCGCGAGCGTGCCGGCCATGCAGGCCGTCGCATGTCCGGAGGGGAAGGAGAACCCATCCTCCGCCGGCGCGCCGACGAACTGCCACCATTCGGCGTAGCCCGACAGGAACGGCCGCGGCCGCGCCACCCAGTCCTTGAGCAGGATGTTCGTCACCAGCGCGCCGCAGCAGACCGCGCCGAACACGCACACGCCCATCTTCCGCGTCCTGCGGAAACAGCACAGCACGACGGCCAGCGCAAAAAACAGCAGCCCCTTTTCGCCCAGCAGCGTCAGGATTTTCATCGCCGGCGTGAGCACGCCGCCCGCGCGAACGGCAAGGTTATGATAAAACGTCAGAATCGCCGAATCGACCCCCGCGAACGCATCGTTTAAAAACTGCGCCGCGGCCGTCATTTCGTTCATGAAAACACCTTCTTTTGTTCAGCCTGGATGTATCTGAAAAAAGGAAAAGACGTCGTGATGGAGTCTCAGGGAATTTTTCAGATACACCCCAGAAACGCGTCGATTTTCTCCAGCGCTTCTTCGACCGGGTTTTGCGTCATATCCAGCCAGTGGATCGTCTTATCCCGCCGGAACCAGGTCATCTGCCGACGGGCGAACTGTTTGATTGCGCGCGCCAGCTCCTGGCACATCTGTTCTTCCGACGCGAACTCGCCGTCCAGCAGCCGGCAGAGGAAGCGATATTCCAGCCCGAGCTTATAGAGGAACTCGCGCGGACATCCCGCCTCCAGCAGGCCCCGCGCCTCGTCCACCATGCCCTCGCGCATGCGGCGCTCCAGCCGCTCGTCGATGCGCGCGTCGAGCGTCTTTTTATCCCACGTTACGCCCAGCTTGAGCACGTCGTAGCGCGGTTCGGGCGCGGCGCGATGCAGATCGCCCGCCTCGATGCGCTCCAGCAGCCGCATGACGCGGTTGCGGTTATTCGGCGAATCGACGACCGCGTCCGGCATTTTTTCCATCAGCATCCGGTACAGCGCGGGCGTGTCGAGCTTTTCCAGCTCCTCGCGGTAAGCGAGATCCGGCTCGATTTCGGAAAGGACGTACCCCTCCGTCACGCAGGCGACGTAAAGCCCCGTTCCGCCCACAAGGAACGGCTGCCGCCCGCACGCGAGAATCCCGTCGATCGCCTCGTAGGACAGCCGCTGGAAATCCTTCATCGAGAAAAACTCGCCCGGCTCGCGCACGTCCAGCAGGTGATGCGGCACGCCGCGCATTTCCTCCGGCGTAATCTTTCCGCTGCCCAGATCGAGCCCGCGAAAAACCTGCCGCGAATCGGCGGAGACGATCTCCCCGTTTCTGCGCAGCGCAAGCTCCACGCCCAGGCCGCTTTTCCCGGACGCGTTCGTGCCGACGACGGCGATCAGTTTCTGCTTCATTCGGTTCTCCCCCGCGTTATGCTGAAAAAACGCAAAAATATATCGTATAAGGATACGCTGCCCGGCATGCGAAATCCTGCAATCCGGCTGAAAAAGGCGCTGCGCGCCGCACGGTTTACCTGCGCGCAGCCCGCGTTTTTATTGCTTTTTTCCCCGGCGCTTGTTATAATTTTCTTATCGCGTTCCGCGCGCAAAACGAGGAGGATTGCATCATGCTCACAAACGGAAGCTTTCGGCAGACCGAAGCCAAGCTCAAGCGGCTTGCGCGCCTGCTGGCGGACCGGATGTTCCAGCCGGTAGGCCGGGCGGCGCTTGAAACCCTATATCAGACGAACGAGCCGATTCATCATATTCCGGACGACGCGCGCTTCACGCCCGTCGGCGATACCGCCCAGTGGGGCGGCGACGGCGTATACGCCTGGTTCAAAACGAGCTACACCGTGCCCGAATCTCTCGCCGGGCAGGCGCTTTTCCTGTACCCGCGCATGGGCTTTTACGAGGCGACGCTCTGGCTGAACGGCCGCATCCATTCCAACTACGCGGCCAAATTCGTCGAGGGTTCGCACGGCAACCATTACTGCAACCGCATCACCGCCGCGGCCAGGGCGGGCGAAACGTTCGACATCGCGCTGGAATGCTACGCCTATCACGACATGCCCGGCACGCAGCCGCTCGAGAACGACGCGCAGAACTTCATCTACCCCATCGCGCCCGTCGACGTATGCGTCCGCGACGACGAGATGATGGCTTTCCGCTTCGATCTGGAAACGCTGCTCTCGCTGCACGACGTGCTGCCCGAAACTTCCTTCCGCCGCGCCGAAATTGAGAACGCGCTCTATCGCGCGCATACCGTGCTCTTCTACGACCCCGACGCCTGCACGGACGAAGAATTCCGCTCCGGCCTGCGCGCCGCAAGCGTCTGCCTGAAGGACGCGCTTGCGCGTCATAACGGCGATACCGTCCCCGAGGTGCGCCTGACCGGCCACAGCCATATGGACACCGCCTGGCTCTGGCCAATCAAAGAGACGATCAAAAAGTGCGCCCGCACCTACGCCAACCAGCTCAACCTCATGGACGAATATCCGGAATATATCTTCGTCCAGTCCTCCGCTTATCACGGCGAGGTGATCCGCGAAAACTATCCCGAGCTGTTCGAGCGCATCCGCAAGGCCGTCGCCGAAGGGCGCTACGAGCCCAACGGCGGCGTCTGGGTCGAATGCGACTGCAACATCACCGGCGGCGAATACATGGTGCGTCAGTTCCTCTGGGGCCAGCGCTTCACCCGCAAATACTTCAACTACACCTCCGACAGCTTCTGGCTGCCGGATACGTTCGGCTATTCCTACGCCATCCCGCAGATCATGAAGGGTTGCGGCATTCAATACTTCCTCACCACGAAAATGGCCTGGAACGACACCACGCGCTTCCCGTACACCTCCTTCTACTGGCAGGGGCTGGACGGCACGAAGGTGCTCACGCACCTCAACCGCACGCATATCGGCCCCACGCCCGACGCGCTGCATGAAATGACTGACGGCAGCGACGCCATCCAGGAAAAGCGCGTCTCCAACCTGCGCCTGTTCTCCTACGGCAAGGGCGACGGCGGCGGCGGCCCGGAGTTTGAATACATCGAATCCGCCCGCCGGCTGACCGACCTCGAGGGCGCGCCGCGCTGCCGCCATCAGTCCGTCGGCAGCTTCATGCGCGAGCTGGAAGAGACAATCGAAATGCCGAGCGTTTACGCGGGCGAGCTGTATCTGGAACTGCACCGCGGAACGCTGACGAACCAGCATGAGATCAAGCGCAACAACCGCCTGTGCGAAATCGCGCTGCACGATCTGGAGCTGGCGCTCGTTCTGGACGCCGTGCGCAGCGGCGTCGAGGCGCGCGAGGATACCGTGCGGCCGCTGATGAACACGCTGCTCGTCCGCCAGTTCCACGATATTCTTCCCGGCACCTGCATCCACAGCGTGCACGAAGAAACCCGCCGCGTCGTCTCCGAGGCGATCGAAACCGCGCGCGCGCAGGCGCAGGCGCTTCTGCCCGCCGCCTCGGACGCCGCCAGCGTTTCGCTTCTCAACACGCTCTCCTTCCCCCGCAGCGATACCGTTTACCTCAAAACGGACCGCGCCGGCGTGGAGGGCCATGTCAGCCAGGCCTTCACGAACCTCGACGGCGAAACGGTGCTGGCCGTTTCCGGCGTGGAACAGCCCGCGCTGGGCGCGGTCACGCTGCGCTTCGCGGACGAAGCCTGCGCCGCCCCCTCGCCCTTCGCGCTGGACGGCGACTCGCTTGAAACGCCCTTCTTCCGCGTGCGCTTCAATGAAAACGGCGCCATCGCCTCGCTCGTCGATCGCCGCAGCGGCCGCGAGCTGGTCGAAGGCCTGCCCTTCAACACCTTCCTCATGGCCGAGGATCTCTCCGCCGCCTGGGACAACTGGGACGTGGACGCGGATCTGACGGACAAGTTCGCTCCTGCGGGCAAGCTGCTCGAGCGCCGCGTGATCGCCGACAGCGCGGTCGAACTGCGCATCCGCAGCAAATACGCGCTCTCCGCGCGTTCGTCCATCGAGCAGGACATGGTCTTCGACGCGTCCTCCCCGATGATCGCCTTCGAAACGGTCATCGACTGGCAGGAGGAGCACCGCTTCCTCAAGACCGCGTTCGACACCTCGCTCCATTGCGACGGCGTGCGCAACGAGATCCAGTTCGGCTGCATCCGCCGCTCCAATCATCGTTCCACCGAGCAGGAGAAGGCGCGCTTTGAAATCTGCAACCACAAATACAGCGACCTGAGCGAGAACAGCTACGGCGTCGCGCTGCTCAACGACGGCAAATACGGTCTTTCCGTGCTGGAAGGCAGCATGCGCCTTTCGCTGCACAAGGGTGGCATGCGCCCCGACCGTGCGGGCGATAAGGGCCGGCATTTCACGCGCTACGCGCTGCTGGTGCACGACGCGCCGTTCAACGCCGAAAGCGTCGTCCGCCCGGCGTACGCGTTCAACTTCCATCCGCTCGAAAAAGCGGGCGCGTTCGACGCGCAGCCGCTGTTCACCGTCAGCGCGCCGAACGTGATCGTCGAGGCCGTCAAGCCCTGCGAAGACGCAGAGCGCGCCTACATCGTCCGCCTTTACGAAGCGACCGGCGACTACGTCCGCGCGTCGCTCGCCTTCGGCCACAAGGTGGAAGCGGTGTCCCTGTGCAACATGCTCGAAGAGGAGCAGGAAGCGGCCGATCCCGCCGCGCTCACGTTCCGCCCGTTCGAGATCAAGACGGTTAAGGTGAGGTATTAAAATTTTTCTGGGGGAGGGACCTTCTTTCTGGAGAAAGAAGGTCCCTCCCCCAGACCCCCTCCTCTAAGAAAGCCGCTTTTACATGTTGCTCCGGTGGGCAATTCATCTTTGAGTTTTTTTGCTGCTTCTTTTTTCTCACGTATAATATTTCCGCTTTCCCTTCGTCTGCGCGCGTCGGACGGCGGAACGACGCTCTGTGAAAGCGAAGCAGTGGAAATTTTCTTGCGGCAATAAGATTTTTTGAGCGTTGCTCAGAAAAAACAAAAAACGGGCTGTGAAAGAAGAGGCAAACTTCTTTCACAGCCCTGCTTTTCCTCCGCCTTTTTTAATACACTACCGCGTCGTCCGCCGTAAATCCGCCGAGGGAGTTTTCTCTGACCTGGATGCAGACGTAGGCGATGCCCGCATCGGCCGCCGCGGAGAACTGCCGCTTTGCGGCGGGAGCGACTCTCAGCCAGTCGCCGGCGGCAAGAGCGATTTCTTCGCCGTCGATGACGGCCTTGCCGCGGCCTTCGAGAATGCCGTAGATTTCTTCATTGTTCTTATGAGAATGAACGAACGGCACGCCTGCGCCGGCGGGCAGCCGGTTGACGCTGACTTCCGCGCCGGTCAGCGCCAGTTTATCGTGAAGCTCGACGCGTCCTTCGTTTCCAACATTGATTTTCGTGTAGTTTGCCATGATGAAGACCCTCCAGAAGTTATTCGCAAGTTCCCTTGCTCGCCCTTAGTCTACGTCCGTGCGCAGTAAAAAACAAGTACGCACTTTTTTGTAACTGTACATCCAAAAAGAAATGTGTTATACTTGCGGCCGGGGGTGCATGCCGATGAAAACAAAAAACGAGCTCCCGGCCTGTCCGGTTGCAACCGCCGTCGCGCTGATCGGCGGAAAATGGAAGCTGCTCATCCTGCGCAACCTGAAAGCGCGCCCCTGGCGGTTCAACGAATTGCAGCGCGATCTGGAAGGCGTCTCGCAGAAAGTGCTGACGGACAGCCTGCGCCAGATGATCGACGACGGCCTCGTCTACCGGCGCGATTATCAGCAGATGCCCCCGCGCGTCGAATACGGGCTTACGGCGCTTGGAAAAGAAATGCTGCCGATCATCGACGCGCTCGCCGATTTCGGAAACTATTACCAGTCGCTTGCACACGAGAACGCGCTATGAACGAATCCAAGAAACCCATCGCCTATTATCATCTGCCCGGCCTGTTTGAGTTTTACGAGCTGTATCGCGCGTTTCTGCCGCTGTTCCGGGAGCACAGGGAGTATTTTTACGACTGGTGCGAAATCGGTTCCCTGTACGGCGCGCCGGCGGACTGTCTCTGGGGCGGCGGCCGCGTCGGAAGCGGAGACCGGGATGCGCGGGCAATTCTCGCGCTGACGCGCGAATACGGAATTTCCGCCCGGCAGACGTTCAGCAATTCTCTCCTGCGCAGCGAGCATCTCACGGATTCAAAGTGCAACGCGCTTTGCCGCCTTTTCGCCGAAAGCGGCAAGCCACAAAACGGCGTGATCGTCCACTCGGAGCTGCTGCTCGACTTTCTGAAGAAACGTTACCCTGGGCTTTACTTCGTTTCCTCCACCACCAAAGTGCTGACGGATTTCGAACGATTCGCGCAGGAAACCGCGCGGGACGATTTCCGCTTCGTCGTGCCGGATTTCCGGCTGAACAAAGCGTTTGCGCAGCTGAACGCGCTCCCGCAGCCGCAGAAGGATAAGGTGGAATTTCTCTGCAACGAATGCTGCTGGTTCGGCTGCAAAGACAGAAAAGCGTGCTACGAGGCGGTCAGCCGCAAAAACCTCGGCGAGCCCGGCCCGGAGCATCGCTGCAAAGCGCCCGGCGCGGCCGAAGGGTACCGCTTCTCCAGAGCGATGACGAATCCGGGGTTTATCAGCGCGGACGACATTCAAAACGTCTACCTGCCGAT
The DNA here is from genome assembly GCA_934615235.1 of uncultured Clostridia bacterium. GTDB lineage: Bacteria > Bacillota > Clostridia > Christensenellales > Aristaeellaceae > Aphodomonas. The sequence continues at coordinate 5,188 of CAKTTL010000072.1, read as the reverse complement.
GGGGTTTTCCCATTTCAAAATCGAAGGCCGCAGCCTTGGCAGCGCGCTGATTCTGGAGTTTCTGCTCTATTACATGACGAAGCCGGAATATCAGCTGCGGGTTCGGGAAGAAATCTATCTGGAAAATACGCTCGACTTATTCTGAAACGCCGCTTCGGCGTTTTTCTTTTTTCGCTGCAACGCGCGCGGGTCAAAAATCGTCTTATTTATAAGGAGACATCTCTCCTTGACGCGAACCCGTTCGCGTGATATGCTGATGATGGTGAATTATCATAATTTCGAGTTTATGACCAGGCCCGTTCGAAACGAAAGGGGGCGTTTCATGAAATACGATCTTCTTCTCGTCGACAACGACGGAACGCTGATGGACTTCGACGCATCAGAAAAAATCGCGCTGCGGCTGGCGATGGAAGCGCAGGGCGTCGCGTATGACGACGCGCGCCAGGCGCGCTATTCGGAAATCAACCGCCGCGTCTGGGAGGCGTACGAGCGCAGGGAGACCACGCAGGCGGCGCTGCAGGTCGACCGGTTCCGCCTTTTTCTCGAGGCGCTCGGCAGCGACGCCGATTTCGAGCGCATGGCGAAAGATTTCATGCTCGAGCTTTCCCGGCGCTGCGACGAAATCGAGGGCGCGTATGATTTTGTCCGCGAGGCCGCCGCGCGCGTGCCGGTCGTGGTCATTACAAACGGCGTTTCCTTCGTGCAGCATTCGCGCTTCTCGCTCAGCCGGATGACGCCGTTTTTCCGCGCGGTCGTCATCTCCGGCGACGAAGGCGTGGCCAAGCCGGATCCGCGGTTCATCGACCGCGCGCTTGCGCGCATCGATACGGTCGATAAATCCCGCGCGCTTATCCTCGGCGATTCGCTCACGAGCGATATCGCTGCAGCGAACGCCTCGGGCGTGGCCGGCTGCTGGTTCAACCCCCACGGGAAACGCAACACCACCGCTTTTACACCGGATTATGAAATCCGATCTTTGAAGGAGGCGCTTGAGTGGCTATGAAAAACTTCAAAAGAATCCTGAAATTCTGCGCGCTGGGCGCGCTGCTTGCCGGGTTGACGCTCTGCGCGACCGGCTGTCTGATCCGTCCCGATCCCGTCAACGGCGCGGACAAGGACTATCCGACCGCCATCGCGTTCAGCACCCACACGCCCCCCGCGCCCACGCTGAACATTTCCGCTTCAACTACCGCGCCGGCTGCCGTAATCGAGCAGCCAACCGTCACCGCAAACCCCAACGCCGCGGCGACGTTCTCCATCGGCGGCAACACCGTCCCCATCGATGATAACGGCCTGGGCGTCGCCGGCATCGGTCTGGGCACCGCCGAACCCGGCGCTTCCCCAACGGCCGAACCCGCGCTCAAGCGCGGCTCGTCCGGCGAGCGCGTGACGGCGCTGCAGCAGAAGCTCAAAAATCTCGGCTATTACACCGGCACCGTCGACGGCGACTACGGCGACGGCACGGTAAAAGCCGTCAAGGCGTTCCAGAGCCGCAACGGGCTCACGGCCGACGGCGTCGCGGGCGAAGCGACGCTGAAGCTGATCGATTCCGGCAACGCCAAAAAGGCCGCCACGCCTTCGCCCAAGCCCACCGCGACCCCCACGCCCACCAGCAGCGCGCTGCGCGTCGGCTCCACCGGCTCGAAAGTCAAATCCATGCAGCAGCGGCTGAAGGCGCTGGGTTACTACACCGGTTCCGTCGACGGCACGTTCGGCGAGGGCACGCGCAAGGCGCTCGTCGCCTTCCAGAAGGCCAACGGGCTGACCGCCGACGGCGTGGCCGGCACGGCGACGCTGAACAAGCTGCATTCCTCCAGCGCCAAGTCGGCCGTCTCGGTCAGCTCCAACGCGACTTCGCGCCCGGCCATGCGCACCTACGTCGCCTCGACGCTCAGCTCCTACCGCTACCTGCAGCAGGGCAGCCGCGGCAGCGATGTGAAAAAGCTGCAGCAGCGCCTGAAGGATCTGGGCTATTTCTCTGGCTCCGTCAGCGGCGATTTCGGCGCGGATACGGAAGTGGCGCTTCGCGCCTTCCAGGAGCGCAACGGCCTGTGGGTCGACGGCGTAGCCGGCGAGGACACGCAGCGCATGCTCTATTCCAACGACGCGCTCAGCGCGCGGAAATAATTTTCCCAACGCGGGAAAGGAAGAAACGGAATGAAAAAGACTACCGTCAAACGCCTGCTCGTGTGCGCGACGCTCGCCGCCGTGCTGCTCGTCGCGACCGGCTGCGTCATCAAGCCCGACCCCACCACGGTGGAAAACACGGGCGAGGTGAACCTCCTCCCCTTCGCCACCAGCACGCCTACCCCCACCGCGCCGCCCGATAACGGGCTGCAGACCTGGGGCGCGGACGCCGCCGCGACCGGCTCGACCGCTTCGGCCGGCGGCCAGCAGACGTATCAGCCCATCGCTGTGATTACGCCGCAGCCGACGGCGAAGCCGGTCTATACCATCAAGCCCATCGCCACCACCGGCACGGTTACCATCGCGCCCGGCGCGCTTGCGACCGTCGCGCCGACGGCCGACACGACGCTGCGCAGCGGCTCCTCCGGCGTGCTCGTGCGCGCCCTGCAGCAGAAGCTGCAGAGCCTGGGCTATTATACCGGCTCCATCGACGGCGACTTCGGCGCGGCGACGGAATCGGCCGTCAAGGCCTTCCAGGAGCGCAACGGCCTGAAGGCCGACGGCGTTGTCGGCGCGGCCACGCAGAACCTGCTCGATTCCGGTTCCGCCGTGCGCGCGCCCGAGCCCGTTGAAACGCCCACCTACATCTACGCCACCGCGCGGCCCACGCCGCTCACCTATACGCCCTCCACGCTGAGCACGTACCGCTTCCTGCAGTCCGGCTCGACGGGCAAGGACGTGACGAACCTGCAAAAGCGCCTCAAGGAGCTCGGCTATTACACCGGCTCCGCCTCCGGCACCTTCAACGACGCGACGAAGGAAGCCGTCATCGCCTTCCAGGAACGCAACGGCCTGTGGGTCGACGGCGTGGCGGGCGAAGATACGCAGCGCATGCTCTATTCCAGCGCGGCGCTGCCGCTTTCCGGCATGGTCGCCGTAACGCCCGTGCCGACGGCCGTAAGCTATCGCACGCTGAAAAAAGGCTCCACCGGCGACGACGTGAGCAGCCTGCAGCAGCGGCTGACCGAGCTGTACTACTACACCGGCAAGGTTTCCGGTTCCTACGACGACGTGACCGAGCTGGCCGTGAAGGTCTTCCAGCAGCGCAACGGCCTGTCCGTTGACGGCGTAGCCGGAAGCGCGACGCAGCGCGCGCTTTTCGCCGACGCGGCGCTGCCCGCGCCCACCGCGCGCGCGGGCGGCTATACATCCCTCAAACCGGGCGACAGCGGGGCGGACGTATACCAGCTGCAGCAGGCGCTGTATGATCTGGGCTATTACACCGGCGCGATCGACGGCCTGTACGACGACGACGTAACCGCAGCCGTGAAACTCTTCCAGCAGACGAACGGGCTCGACGTGGACGGCAAGGCCGGTTCGCGCACGCAGAAGAAGCTTTACAGCGGCGGCGCGAAGGCGCTTGCGCCTGCGGACGCGACCTACTCCACCCTGCGCGCGGGCGACAGCGGCGAGCGCGTTACCGCGCTGCAGACTCTCCTGCGCAGCTACGGCTATTACACCGCCGAAAACACCGGCGTTTACGACAACGCGACGCTGCTGGCCGTGCAGCAGTTCCAGGCGATGAACGGCCTGTCCGTCGACGGCGTGGCGGGCCCGGCCACGCTGATGCTGCTCTATACCGGCACGCCGGTCACCGCGCAGCAGGGCGCCGGCGAGCAGACCGCAACCTTCACCACGCTCAAGCAGGGCATGTCCGGTCCGGACGTGCAGCGCATGCAGGAGCTTCTGGCCGATCAGGGCTATTACACCGCCGCCATCGACGGCAGCTACGGCTACACCACCAAGGCTGCCGTCACCGCCTTCCAGCAGAAAAACGGCCTGACCGCCGACGGCGTGGCCGGTACGGAAACGCTCGCGCTGCTCTATTCGGGCGACGCGCTGCCCGCCGCCGTTGCGACCGCCGCCCCGCGCACGACGCTGCGCCTAGGCGACAGCGGCACGGACGTGCTCCAGCTGCAGCAGCGGCTCGCGGCGCTGGGCTATTCGGGCTTCGTCTCCAGCGGCCTGTACGACGAAGCGACGGCCGCGGCGGTGCGCCTTTTCCAGCAGCAGAACGGCCTGGCGTCCGACGGCGTGGCGGGCGAATCGACGCTGACGGCGCTGTATTCGGCGACGGTCGTTTCGGGCGCGCAAAGCGCGCAGGGAACGCTTTCCTCCGTCAACAACCGCTCGCGCGAACTGGAAGAGCAGAACGCGGGCGGCGCGATCCAGTCGAGCCTTTCCGGCGGCGGAATCGCCGCGTCTTATAACGGCACGCTCTACTACACCGGCGACGAACAGGGCCGCATCTATGCCGGCAACAGCTACGGCACCGGCACGCTGCTGGTCGACATGCCCGCGCGGTTTATCCACGCCTCGTCCGCAGGACTGACGTTCGTCAGCGGCAACCGGATCTACTCCGCCTCGTTCGACGGCAAGAACATCGCCGTCAAGGCGCAGGCCGGCTCGATCGACAAGTTCTCTCTCGTCAACGGTACGATGTATTACCTTGACGGCAGCACGCTGGTCAAGCTCCCGTCTACCGGCAACGCCAGCTATCTGGCGACGGACGTGAACGACTTCATCATCGACATCTATGACTACATGGCCTACATCGCCACGAACTCGGGCGTCAAGCGCGTCGGCCTGAACGGCAGCGGCACGGAAACGCTCGTCACCACGCCGGCAGATCAGGTGGCGCTGGCCGACACGGTCGTCTTCTTCCGCTCCGGCGGCGCGATTTACCGCCTGGACAACGGCGTGAGCCGCCTCGTGCTTGACGCGGGCGCGACGTGGATGACCGTCTACCGCGACAAGATTTACTACGTAACGGGCGGCTGCCTCTACCGCTGCGGCACCGACGGCCTGAACAACCAGGTCTTCTACGACGGGCAGACCTCGTCCGTCAGCTTCTCCGCAGGCAAGGCGTACATCTGCGCCGAAGAAGGCGGCGCGCTGACGAAAGTCGTGGAGTGCGAGTAAGGGGAACGGGGGTTTTTCTGGGGGAGGAACCTTCTTTCTGGAGAAAGAAGGTTCCTCCCCCAGACCCCCTCCTCTAAGA
>CAKTTL010000071.1 GCA_934615235.1 uncultured Clostridia bacterium | reverse complement strand
CGGGCTTTCCTTCTTCCTGATACCAGCCTTCGCCTGCCGTGCAGATCAACAGCTGTCCGCCGCCGCTTGCGGCGTGATGAATATGCCAGTTGTTGCGGCACCCCGGCTCAAACGTAACGTTGGACAGATGCAGCCCATCTTCCGGCTTTGTCAGCGGATTGAGATACGAATTTCCGATGAAGTATTGCGCATAGGCGGTGTTTTCAAGTCCGAGTCCGAATACGTTCTCCGCGTTGAACGCTTCTTTTGAAAGATATTTCATGTCGTTCGCTCCTTTCCTCTGCGTTTATCGTACACCCTTGAGCGGACTCCAGGTCAAGTAAAAAACGCTTTTTACAAGCCAAACAGCAGCTTTTCCTTTGCATGGCAATCGGACGTTTTCAGCACGAGCTTCCCCTTTGCCCGGATTCGCTCGAGCATCCAGTCTTCCAAATACGGCTGCGTCCGATATCCGCGCGCAATCGCGCCATAATTCTGCTCGAAAATCACCGGAGCGTCCAGCAGCGCATCCAGCGCTTTTTCCGCCGCCGCGCGGTAGCGCGGATGATTCGTATCAAACAGCGCGTTTCCCTCGTTAAATTTGGTAATCAGATCAAAATGCCCGATGATATCACATTTCGTCTTCTCATAAACCTGCGCCACCGTTGCATAATAATCCTCCGCAAAGGCGTAGTAATCGCCGCCGTAATAGCGCGCGGCATGTTCTTCAAACTGTTTACGGCTTCCGTCGACATGCGCGTATTCGTCGCCGCGCCGCAGATAATGCACGGAACCGATTACGTATTCGTATTCATTTTCTGGCGTATCGGAATAGAAATCCTGCTCGACGCCGAGAAAAATCTCGATCCTATCCGCATATTCACGCTGCATTTCACGGATGCATTGCCGGTATGCTTCCGCTTTTTCGAACGTCATGCCAAACGTTCCATCTTTCAGTACAAAAAATGAATGACCGGAAAAGCCGATGGCCGGGCAGCCAAGCCGCACAGCTTCTTCGACCAGCTCCCACAGTGTATTGCGTCCGTCGCAAAACGTCGAATGCGTATGAAAATTCGAGCGGCCCGGTTTTTGCAGCACCGCGTCCAGCCGGCGCATAAATTTTTCGTGGCGGTTCATTTTTTCAGCCCTCCCTGCCTACAGCACGCCGATCTCACGATAGTATTTCGCCGCGCCGTCGTGCAGCGGAATTTCCGCAATGCCGCTTGCGGCGTTTTCAACCGACTGCCCCTTCAATGCCGCGAAGCTTTCAGAAAGGCCGTCCATGTTTTCCCAGAGCGTTTTGACAAGCTGATAGGCGACTTCGTCGCTCAGATCGCTCGAAGCCATCAGCACCATGCGAATGGCGGTCGTCTGCACGTCCGTTTCCTGGCCGGCATACGTTCCGGCGGGAATCACAAACGGTTCGTACCACGGATAATCCGCCTGAAGCGCGGCGATTACATCGTCGTCAATCGGCACAAGATGCCCGCCCGCCGTGGAGCAGATTTCGCTGACCGCCGCCGTCGGGACGCCCGCCATGATCCACGCGCCGTCGAGCTGACGATTGCGCATCAGGTCAATCGCCTCGTTAAAGCCGACATATTGCGCCGAAAAGCCGTCCGGATACGCGACGCCCGCGCGCGTGAGATGCGCCTGCGTCTCGCCGAGGGTCGTGCTGCCGGGCGCGCCGGGCGCGAAGCGCTTGCCCGCGATGTCCGAAAGTCGCTCGATGCCCGAATCCTTCGTCGCCACGACCTGATTCGGGTTATAATACAGCCCCGCCAGGATGCGCAGCTTCGCGTCCGGCTTGCCTTCAAACGTATCCGCGCCGTGCTGCGACTGCCAGGCCACGCTTGTGACGGCCATGCTCACCTGCGCTTCGCCCTCGCGCAGAAAGTTCAGGTTGTCCACCCCGCCGCCGGACGCCTGCACCGTCACCTGCACGCCGGGAATCTTCTCGTTCCAGAGCGTGGCGATCGCCGCGCCCAACGGATACAGCGTGCCGGTCGTTGCAGCCGTGGGAAAGTTGATCTGCGTCGCCTGCGAGGGCGAAAACACGCGGATGCATACGAGCGCAACGAGAATTACAGCCGCGCAAAGCGCGGAAATCAACCGGATCTTCCTGTTTTTCATACGTTTCTCTTTCCTTTTCCGTATTTATAAATCAGAATCGCCAATACGGCCAACGCCATGCCGATCCAGTCGGTCATAAGCGTCGGATCCAGCAGGCAGAGCGCCGCCGCAAGCAGCAGCGCGCGTTCAAGGATGCGACGCCTGCCGTTTTTGCGCCAGAAAAGCGCCGCGGAAAGCGCGCCGCATCCGAGCGCCGCCGTGCATGCCGCCATCGCCGCGCGCCACCATTTCACGCCCGTTACGCCCCACAAAAGCGCCGGGTTGCGCAGGAAAAACAGCGGCAGCAGGAACCCGACAAGCCCGAGCTTCACAGCGAGCAGCGCCGTTTTCGTCCTGTCCGAATCGGCGATGCCGCTGGCCACATACGCGCTGATCGCGACCGGCGGCGTGATATTGGACAGGCAAGCGTAAAACAGACAGAACATGTGCGCCGCCATCGGCGCGGCTCCGGCGTCTACCAGCGTCGGCGCGACGATCGAGGCGACGATCACATACGCCGCGACGCCCGGAACGCCCATCCCCAGCACAGTGCACAGCACGGCGGAAAGCACCGCCGCCGCGTACAGCCCGCCAAAGCGCGACAGCCGCATTACCGCTTCGCTCAGCCGTAGGCCGAGTCCGGTCAGCGATACCGTCCCGACCAGTACGCCGATCAGCATGCACGTCACGCCGACGGAAACCGCGCTCTGCGCGCCTTCGGAGAGCGCATGGTAAACCGTGCGCAGGCTCATGCGCGTTTCCCGGCGCACAGCCGCGCATACCGGCACCGCGGCCGTTGCGCATACGGCTGCAAGCAGCGGTGTAAAACCGCAAAGCATCATGCCGATAAGAAGCGCGAGCGGAATCAGCAAATGCCAGCCTTTGCGCAGCACTTCTGCGGCCTGCGGCAGATTCTCCCTTGAAACGCCCGAAAGCCCGAGGCGCTTCGCTTCAAAATGGAGCGACAGAAACAGCGCCAGATAATACAGTGCTGCTGGAACCGCCGCCGCAATTGCAACTTTCGTATAGCTCACGCCAAGGTATTCCGCCATTAAAAAACCGACAGCGCCCATCACCGGCGGCATAAACTGCCCGCCTGTGGACGCGACGGCCTCCACCGCCCCGGAAAACTCGGCGGAATAGCCGTTTTTTTTCATCATTGGGATGGTAATTGCGCCCGTCGTCGCAACGTTGGCGACCGCGCTGCCGTTGATCATTCCCAGCAGACCGCTCGCTACGACCGCCACCTTCGCGGGGCCGCCCGCATAGCGTCCGACAAGCGCCAGGGCGAGATCGTTCAGAAACTGCGAAAACCCGCTTCTGCGCAGGAACGCGCCGAAGAGCATGAAGATGAACACATATCCCGCGCTCACGCCCGCGCCTACGCCGAATATTCCCTGACTGCCCCAGAAAAGATGGCGCAGCAGCCGCTTGAACGTTACGCCGCTGTGCCCCAGCGCGCCGGGCAAATATTTACCTGCAAAGTTATAAAGCAGAAACGCGAGCGTCAGCCACATCAGCCCGGGCGCCGTTCTCCGCGCGGCTTCCAGCAAAAGCGCAATGCCTGCGCCTGCAACAATATAATCCAGCGCGCCAAGCGCGCCGCCCGCCATCGCTACCGTTACATATCGCGCTGCGAAATAACCGTATGTTGCCAGCACGCCCGCAATCAGCAGCAGATCCTGCCAGGGCGGAACGCGCAGCTTCTCCCCTTTCTTCCCGTTTCCGGAAAAAAACACAAACGCGAATGCGAGCAGAAACAACCCGTGCCATCCGCGAAACGTGACCGCGTCCATCGTGCCCAAAACGGAAAAAAAGAGCTGAAACAGCGCCCAGCATGCAAGCAGGGCCGTCAGCACCCAGTTTGTTCTTCCTTCGTATTTTCGCAAAATCGGTTTCCTTCCCCTCTGGTTCGCGCTTCACGCCGCTTTCCGCGGCGGCATAGGATGCTTCGGAAAGGGGTGGCTTGCATGGCGGAGATGCTGGCGGTTTCCGACGCGCAGCGCGGGAAAATCTGGCTGCTTACGCTGCCTGAGCTCGAGCCTGCCTTCTGCGCGGAATTCGCCGGTTGTCCCGGCCGGCTAGCCGCCGGAGGCGAGCTTTTCTGCGCCGACCGCGCCGCGCCGCTTCTGCGGCGTTTCTCCCGCCGCACGCTGGAGCCGCTCGGCTCCTTCCCCATCGCCCCGGAAACTGAAGCGCTGGCTGCTGCCGGAGAAAGAATTTACGCGCTCTCCGGCGCAGCGAACTGCCTGCAATCGTTCGATGCAGAAAGCTGCGACCTGCTGCGCAGCGCGCAGGTGGGCGTATATCCGCGCGCACTGGCGCTGATACCTAAAGGGCGCATGCTGGCCGTTGCCGGCGGAACGGATTGCTGCCTTTCGCTGTTGGACGCCGAAGCGCTTGTCCCGCGCGCCTGCTGGCCGGTGGACGGCATCGCCTGCGCGGCGGAGTTTTTCGCGGGCTGTATCTACGCGCTTTGCGCGGAAGGAGAATACGACCTGCGCTCCATTGTCGGTTTTATTGATGCGCGCGGCCGTTTTCAGGCACAAATCGCCTTACCCGGCCTCCCCGGCGCGCTGTGTGCATGCGGCGGCGGGCTGCTCGTCGGCCATTTGGGTTGTCTTACGATGCTCGACGCACCGAACTGCCGTATCCGCTGGCAAACAAAAATGCGCGGACTGCCTACGCAGCTCGTGCCTTTGGAGCGTTTCGCCGCCTTTGCCGACGAGACGGACGGCTATATCGGCCTTATCGACCTGCGGCGCGGCAAAATCTATCGCCGCGCGCGGCTCGAGTGTCCTTCCGGGCTGGCGGTGGTTTGATGGACTGACGATCAGAGATCGTCGCCCAACGCGTGCATAAGCGCTTCATACGCGCGTCCGGCGCGCTTTTCCCATTCGTCCGAAAACTGCTGCGCCATCGCGCGGGAAGGTACGGAAAGCCGCAAATCGAGCAGATCGCACCCTCGTTCCTGCAGACGCAGGCGTACGACGTAATCATTTTCGCCGCGCTTTTCGAAATTGGAGAGCATCTCCTTTTCACGCCGAAAGCGCGCGCGCCATTCTTCGGCGTGTTCGTCAATTTCAGCCAGCCGCGACAGCGGCACGCGCTTTCGGAACATCATCAGCGCGTCGTGACCCTTTCCGGTCAGCGCGTAGAGCGTGCCAAGCGCATGCGGCTGCTTGCGCAGAAAGCCGGATTCATCCAGTTCGGCCAGGCCGAGCTGCAGCGAAATGTAGTCCATCAGTTCGTTTTCGACGACAAACGACAATAACTGCTGCGACGTAGCCGCGCCAAGGCGGTCGATCGCGTGCAGCAGAAGCAGCTTGTTTTCGGTTTCGGACGGATGGCGCTGCATTTGTTACACCTCGAAAGGCTTCACGGCCTCAAGCAGGTCGTCGCAGTTTTCAGAGTGGATGATCAGCTTTACGGGCTTGGACAGATCCAGGCTGAAGATGCCCAGAATGGACTTCGCGTCGACCACATGGCGGCCGGACTGCAGATCCATTTCATAATCAAAGCGGCCCACAACGTTGACAAACGCTTTCACATTTTCCGCAAGGCTGAGACGAATGTTTACTTCTTTCATTTTCTTTTCTCCTTTTCTCTTTTTACGGATACCATTATACGCACCTGATCTGGAAAAATCAACTGGTCGGAGCGTTTAATAGCGCCGCAAGCGGCGCCGGAAGCGGCGAAGTCAGCTCGATCATTTCGCACGTCAGCGGATGACGAAACCGGATGCGCGAAGCATGCAGCGCAAAACGGCCCGGCAGGCTTTCCAGTTCCGAACCGTACAGAAAATCTCCGGCGATCGGATGCCCGGAATAACTCAGATGTACGCGAATCTGATGCGTGCGCCCGGTTTCAAGCCGCAGCCGCACAAGCGAATAGCGGTCTCCCGGCTGTATCACCCTGTAATGCGTCACGGCGCGCGCGCCGCATTCAAAATCGACGATGCGCTTGATGGACGCGCCGTCCTCCTTGCGCATCGGCAGTTCGAAGACGCCTTCCCCATCCATTCGCCCCTCAACCACGGCGAGGTATTCGCGCACATAATCCTCCGTGTGCAGCCGCGCCTGCATCAGCTGGCAGACGTGCCGGTCCTTCGCGGCGGCCATCAGGCCGCTGGTTCCTTTGTCAAGCCGGTTTACGGGGCGGAAAAGAAAGCCGGGGTCGTCGCGATAGCGCCAGGCCAGCCGGTTTTCGAGCGTGCCGCCGGATTGCCGGCACGAGCACTGGCAGGGAAGCGGCGCAGGCTTATCGATTACGAGAAGATGTTCATCCTCCCATACGACCGGCGCTTCCCCCTCTTCCGGCACGACAACGACGTCCTCGCGCCCTTCGTCCTCCGGCAGTTCCAACTTCACCACGTCGCCCGTATGCAGGATATAATCCGCATGCCGCGGTACGCCGTTCACCAGCACGCCGTCCACGTTTTTCAGGCTCGACAGGCAACGGTGGCTTACGCCCATCGCGCCCAGCGCAAAACGGCCGAGCCGTTTGCCGTCTTCCTCCGGCAAAACCGTACGGGAAACGGCGCTCATTCCGGAATGCTCGCCAGAAGCTCGTCCACGCGCTCGCGCGTGGCGTAGTTCAGCGGCGAAACGCGGCCCTTTTTGCAAATTTCAAGCTTCTCGCGCGCAGCGGCATAATCCCCTGCTTCAATATCATATTTGGCGAGGAAATAATTCGTATCGATCGCTTCAGGCTTGAACTTGATCGCCTTTTTGAACCACTTGAGCGCCTCTTTTTTGCCCTCTTCTCCGCCGAGCCAGTAGTAGGTTTGCGCCATGTTGTCCAGCGCGATCGGGTCCTCATCGTCGTATTCGAGCGCCTGCTTGTTAAACGCCAGCGCGCGGTCGAAATCGCCGTTTTCAACGAGCAGATAGCCGAGCGTCCCATAGCTGTTGCCGTTAGGATTCTTGCGGTGCACTTCTTCCATCAGCTCCAGCGCATAATCCCTGCGTCCCAGCTTCCAGCAGCAGACGGCGTAATTGGTCAGCAGCGTGGCGCGCTGTTCCGCATTGATGCCGCCGGGCGATTTTTCCGCCTTTTTGAGCACTTCACGCGCCTTTTCGTATTCGCCGCGGCGCATCAGCAGGATGGAATACGGCAGCAGATATTTCGCGTCGACCATCTTTCCGGCCTCGAAAAGCTCGCCGTACTCCTTGTACGCCTCTTCCGTTTCGCCCTTGGAATGCTTCAGCAGCGCCTTACGCGCCGCAAACTTATCGAACAGTCCCATTCTTTTCGTCTCCTTTTCTATACTTTGCGGATTAACCGAAGATATCTTCTCTGCAGCCCTTCCAGCGCCGTCTCGTCCACCCGGTAGCGGAAATCTCCGCCGGAGAATTTGGCCAGCGCCTGCTCCGTCACGCGCAGCGCGTCCTTCGGACGGCCGAGTCTCCATTCCAGCAGAATGGCCAGCGATCTGTAAGCGTCCAGCCCGCCCTCTCCGCGCGCGATCATCGCCTGATACGTCTCCGCAGCCTGCGCATATTCGTGCGCGCGGGCGTACGACGTGGCCAGCTTTCCGCGCGCAAGCGCGCTCAATTCCGAACCGCTTGCCAGCCGATAACACCGCCGCGCCCGTTCCGGCTCACCGAACTTTTCCAGCGCCGCGCCGACGGCCAGCACATCGAGCATGCTCTGCTGCTCTTCTGCGCGCTCGTAAACGCCCGCCATATGCGCCAGCAGCCGCGCAAGCGAAACCACGTCTTCCGCATTGTGGCGCATAACCGGTTCCACAAGTGAAAAATCGCCCGTCTTGAGGTATTGGAAAAACCGCTCCGGGGCTTCTGAGCCGGGAATATCATCCTCGCGCGCAAAACCGAGAATTTCACGCTCCAGCGTGCCCAGATCGCACCTGCCGAGCCGCGGCTTCCAGGTTCGGCGCGCCGCGTGCAGCAGGTCGAGATGCGGCTTTTCGTGCCACTGATCGCGCATGCGGGCCATGAGAAAACGATCGCGCAGAATCGGGATATCGAACGTCTTGCCGTTAAACGTAACGATGCAGTCCGCATCCCGCAGCTTTTCGGCGAACAGCGCGAGCTGCGCCGGCTCTTCCGGATAATCGCGCATAAACGCCTGCCGCACGACGAATTCATCGCCTTCCAGCCAGCCCATGCCAATCAGGAAAGCCACTGTTCCCGCACCCGCGAAGCCGGTCGTTTCCGTATCGAGATACAGCACCTTCTCCGCCGGAACTTCCGCCGTCTCCAGCCCGAGTCTGCGCATATCGCGCGCAGTAACCGCGCGAAGCGCGTCCGCCTCCGGAAAAGGGAACCGTTCATCCCGCACAAGGCATTCGATCTGCGGCTGCGGTTTCGGTGTTTCCTTTGCAGCCTCTTTCAGCTTTGCACGCAGGTTGACAATCATCCGATCAGCCTTTCCAGCAGGAGCAGCGCCGTTTTCTTGCCTGACTCGCCCACTTCGCCCGCAGGCCCCACGCACGACGGGCATCCCGCCTCGCACGGGCATTCGCGGATCGCGTCCCGCGCGCTGCGCAACAGCATCGGCAGCATATCGTATACCTTCTCGGCAAGGCCGACGCCGCCCGGGCAGTTATCATACAGATAGACGGCCGGCTTTCGCGTGAACGGATCGCGCGTGCGATACAGCACAGCGATATCCCGCGGCGCGCACATCAGGTAAAGCGGCGCGATCTGCCGCAGCATCGTGGAAATGCCGAGCATCCCGCCCTGCAGCTCGTCCTGCGTCAGACCGTCCGCCGCGCTGTCCGGCAGCGTCCACCAGCAGGCGGATGTGGTCAATTCCATTTCCGGCAGATCGACCGGACCGAAGCCAAGGTTTTCGTGCGTGTCGAACTTCATTTTCTTGAACAGCGTCACCATGCTCGTCACCAGCACCTCGCCCAGCGCGCGCGGCGGCATGACCTGCGTATCCTCTTTTTCCTGATCCAGCACGCGGAGGTCGACGTTCAGGTCCGCGTCGGTATAATAGCCGACGTCCACCTTGCGAATATACGCCTTCTTGTTGGGAAAATCAAGCTTTTCAACCTGATACTGCTGCGCCTGATGCATATAAATTGCCTGCTCGTGCAGGAGCATCGGCACGGTATAGCGATCCATCTCGCCGATGATTTTATGGTTCGCCGGGTCGGTAATATCGACGATCATGAAGTTCTCATCGCCCGCCGAGCGCAGACTGATTTCCGCCGCCGGAAATTCCTCCGTACTCCAATGCCAGCGCCCGCCTGTCCGCCGCAGGAAGCCCTGCTCGCCGAGATAACTGAGCATCGCCTGCGTCGCGTCGGTATCTCCGAAGCTTTCGCCTTCCAGGAACGGCAGCTCGAACGCCGCGCATTTGAGATGGTTCATCTGAATATACAGGTTGTCCGGATTGACCAGCGCGTTCTCAGGCGACTGCTTAAAGAAATAATCCGGATGATTGACGATATACTGATCCAGTGCCGAGGAGGACGCAACGAGAATCGTCAACGACGTGCCGCGCCGCCTTCCCGCGCGCCCGGCTTGCTGCCATGTGCTGGCGATCGTACCGGGATAACCGCACAGGACGCACGCGTCGAGCCGTCCGATGTCAATGCCGAGCTCCAGCGCGTTCGTTGCGACAACGGCCGTCACGCGCCCGTCGCGCAGACCGCGCTCGATATCGCGCCGCTGCGTGGGCAGATAACCGCCGCGGTAGCCGCGCACGCGATCCGCCTCGCCCAGTACGCTGCGCACGAGATCCTTGAGGTATTTCGTCAGCACCTCCACATGCAGGCGGCTGCGCGCGAAGACGATCGACTGGATATCGTTTCTTACAAGCATGGAAGCGATATTGCGCGTTTCCAGCAGGCACGACCTGCGGATGCCGAGCTGCCGGTTGACGACGGGCGGGTTATACAAAACCACATGCCGCTCGCCCATCGGCGCGCCGTTATCGTCGATCAGCGTCATCGGCTCGCCTGTCAGCGTCTCGGCCAGTTCCTTCGGGTTGGCGATGGTCGCCGAGCAGCAGATAAACTGCGGATGGCTGCCGTAAAAAGCGCAAAGCCGCTTCAGCCTGCGCACGACGTTGGCCAGATTCGAGCCGAACACGCCGCGGTAGGCATGAATTTCGTCGATGACGACGTATTTCAGGTTTTCGAAAAGCTTCACCCATTTGGTGTGTCCGGGCAGAATCGCGGCATGCAGCATATCGGGGTTGGTTACGACCACATGTCCCGCCTGGCGGATGGAGCGCCGCGCAGCGGCCGGCGTATCGCCGTCGTATGTGTAGGCTTTTATGGGCACGTCAAGCGCCTCTACCATCTCGTACAGCTCGTGCGCCTGATCGGCGGACAGAGCCTTCGTCGGGAAAAGGTAGAGGGCGCGCGTATCTTCGTTTTGCAGAATGCTGTTCAGGACCGGCAAATTATAGCACATCGTTTTGCCGGAAGCCGTCGGGGTGACGACGACGATATTTTCCCCGCGCAGTACCGCGTCCATCGCCTGCCGCTGATGCGTATACAGCGAATGCACGCCGCGCTCCCGCAGCATTGCCGGAATGCGCGCGTCGATCTCCGGCGGAAAAGCCGCCAGACGCGCCGGGCACGCCGGGATCGTCTCCCAACGCGTTACGTTTTCCATAAAAGCCGGACTCGATTTCAGCGAGTCGATCAGCTGTTCAAGATTCACCTGCCGGGCCTCCTGCGTATAAAATGCCATAAAGCATTATAGCAGAACGCCCGGCTTCCCGCAACCGCTTCGTCAGACGGAAGCGGCGGCATTTTTCGGCGCGCCTTGCGCGTCGAATGAAAAGCTCTCCTGCGGCACGCGGACGGCGATCGACGTGCCAATGCCCGTCTCGCTCTGGCAATCGATCGTTCCGCCGATTTCTTTCGTAAGCCGGCTGATAATGGACAGCCCAAGTCCGGCTGCCCGTTCGCCCGCCAGAAAATCGCGAACGCGCTTCGGATCGATTCCGCACCCCGTATCGGAAACGAGGAACACGGCGCGTTCGTTTTCGGAAACGACGGCCACATGCACCGTTCCGCCGGTCGGCGTATTCTGAATCGCGTTGGAAATCAGGTTGCAAAGCACGCGCTCCAGCGATTCGTGATCGCACGAAAGAAGCGGTTCGCCCTGCGTGTCGCTTATGAGCGTTACGCCCAGGCGCTCGGCGTACGGTTGAAAAGAAGCGGCGATGTCCGCGAGCAGCCGCACAGCACTGAACGGCTTATCGTGGTGCGCTTCCTCAACGCAGGCGTCTATAAGAAAGCGATCCGTCTTATAGATTGCGCTTTCGAGATTTCGGCGAGCGATCCGGAAATACTCGAGGCGTTTCTGCGCGGAGAATTCGCCTGTTTCCAACATGGTTACAGCGGCAACTACCATCTGTAAACAATTTCGAACGTCGTGCGCCCAGCTGTAGGTTTCAGTCATCATTCTTCCTTTCATTTTGCCATCGACTCCCAAGAATTCTTTTTGTGCTGTTTGCAGCAATTATAACATATATTTCTTAAATTGTCACGCTTATTAACCATAAAATCGACTTGGTTACATAAAGAATCGTTCGACATAAATCAACAAAAAACGTCACGAAACCCCATTCGTGACGTTAAAGAACCGCTAATCGCATGATTTAACAATTAAAAAAGGCCGCTCAAGCCAGGAACACCCGCGGCACATGTGCACAACGCTTACTGCTGCTTTCTTCCGAACCTGACAGGATTCACGCGGCGGCATTGCACGGGACCCGGCTGTCATCGCAGCCAATGCTAAGTATAACAGAATTCGCTCCGAAAATCAATCGCTAATTTTATAAAACGATGATTTTCGGAGCGAAAGATTTACGCTGCCATCTCTTTTCCGGCTTTGCCGGTCAATTTGGCCCAGCGTTTGCGCCGCTTTTCGCGGCGTTCGAGCCGTTCGCCCAGATCGCGCGCGCCAACGCCGTAAACCAGATACAGAATCAGCCCGGAGACGATCATGATAAACACGGTCGACGCGCAGCGTCGGCCGGAAGCGTTGACGTTGTAGCCGTCGCGCCCTTCCTCGGCGCACATGTTCTGGATGACCATCGCGTATGATTTGCCATAGCTGGAATGGAACGTGGCGGACATATCATACTCGGTAAAGAGCGCGTTGAAATTGAGCGCGAAAACGGCCAGCACGCTCGGCAGCACAATCGGCAGTTTCACGCGCAGGAAGGTAACGAGATTCGATGCGCCCAAATTGCGCGCCGCATCCTCGAGCTCTTCATCGATGGCGTAAAACGCCGCCTTGATCATTCGCAGCGCAAACGGGAGCTTCACAACCGTATACGCCATCACAATCAGAAAACGCACGTTCTCGCGCATGTACAGGTTCTGGTTGAAGACGTACCAGACGTCGTTGGAGTTGAAATACGTGCGATACGAATAACAGATGAGAATCGTCGGCAGCAGCCACGGGAAAAGCATGCAGTATTCCAGCACGACGGCGCGCTTCTTGCCCTTATTCTTGAAAATATAGTTGACCGCCGCCACGACGATCACGCAGGCCAGCGCCGCCGCAATCGCCGACAGCACGAAGCTCAGCCGGATGCCGCCCACCGTATCGGCGTTGGCGAACAGGCCCGAAATCGCGCCCGGGCGCGTTTTGAACTTGCCGCGGTTGGTCATGAATTCAAAATCCTGCTTGCCAAAGAAATTGACGAGCGTCCATTGATCCATGCTCAGCGATTTGGAGCGGATAGCCGGGTAATTCTGGAAGGCGAAAACCACGATCATCACGACCGGCGTCATGTAAATGACGAAAAGCACATACGCGTATATATGCGCCAGCACGTTCGCCGCGGGGTTGGTGATTTTCTGCTTGACCAGCTTCGCCTTCGTCTTGCTGACGGAGAGGTAATGACCCTTGCGCTCATAGCTGGAGAGCACCGTCAGCAGGATGATGGTAAACATCGCCAGAATAATCGACAGCAGCGCTGCGCGCGCCTGCGGAAACGCCTCGTCCGCAATGGAAGAGCCCGCCAGCCGGACGATTTCCGGGTTGATCGAGTCGTAACCGAGCAGCGTCGGCGCGCTCATCGCGCACAGGCCGGTGATGAACGTCATGACCGTCAGCGAAAAAAGCGTCGGAATCAGCGTCGGGAAAACGACCTTGAGCAGCACCTGAAAGGGCTTTGCGCCCATGTTGCGCGCAGCTTCGACGGTGTTATAGTCGATGCTGCGGATGGCGTTGCGAAGGAAGAGCACGTGATTGCTCGTGCAGGCGAACGTCATTGTGAAAAGCACCGCGCGGAAGCCGGAGAACCAGTTCTTGTTCATGTTGGGGAACGACTTTACAAGCCACGATGTGAGGATGCCGTCGCTGTCGTAAAGGAAGAGATAGCCGGTCACCAGCGCCACGCCGGAATAGATCAGCGTGGTCATATAGCCCAGACGCAGCACCTTCGCGCCTTTGATATCGAAGTACTCGGTTAAAAGCACAATCGAGATACCCACGATATTGACCGTGACCACAAGGCAGATCGCCAGCTTAAGCGAATTCCAGATAAACTTGGGCATATTGCCCGCGAAAAAGAAGCGGATGACCGCAAACGGATCGGTCTGCCCCGCCGCGTTTTTCGCGGTAAAAATCTGCGTCAGCGTGTTCAGGCACGGCAGCAGCATAAACCCGAAAAACAGATACACAAAAAACGCAATGCCGAACACCTTCCATAGAAGAGAAAGGTTCAGCCCGGAAGCCTTTTTGTTCATTTGCGGCCTCCTTTACGCCTGCGCAGGCGCGTCGTAGCTCATCAGATCGGCCGGATGGATGCCGACGGTCACCTTTTCGCCCTGCTCGTAGATGTTGATTCCGTCGTTTTTCTCAATCGCCTTAATCGTCTGTCCCGCGACGGAGATATAGTACTTGATATACAGGCCGTAATATTCGCGGCTTTCGATTACGCCGGGCAGCTGCAGTTCGCTCTCGTCCTTCGGGCGGTTTACGCGCACGCGCTCCAGACGCACAAAGTGATGCTTTGCAGGATCCAGGCGCATCTGCGCCGCAATTTCGCCGTCCACGCGATTGATATCGCCGATAAAATTGCAGACAAACTCGGTCTGCGAGTGGTTGTATACCTCGTTGGGCGTGCCGATTTGCTCGATAAATCCCTTGTTAAAGACCGCGATGCGGTCGGAAAGCGTCAGCGCTTCTTCCTGGTCGTGCGTGACGTAAATCGTCGTGATGCCGAAATCGCGCTGCATCTTCTTCAACTCGTTGCGCAGCTGCACGCGCAGCTTTGCGTCGAGGTTGGAAAGCGGCTCATCCATGCAGATAATCGCCGGTCCGGTTACCAGCGCGCGGGCAATGGCGACGCGCTGCTGCTGGCCGCCGGAAAGCTGCGAAACCGCTTTTTTCAGCTGTTCGTCGCTGAGATCAACCTTTTTCGCGATATCGCGAACCTTTTTATCGATCTCCGCCCTGCCGAGCTTTTGAATCTTCAGGCCGAAGGCGATGTTATCGTAAACCGTCATCGTCGGGAAAAGCGCATAGCTCTGGAAGACGATACCGATGTTGCGCTTTTCAATCGGCACGTGCGTAATATCCTTGCCGTCGACGTTTACCGTGCCGTCGACCGGTTCGATAAAGCCGGTAATGG
>CAKTTL010000070.1 GCA_934615235.1 uncultured Clostridia bacterium | reverse complement strand
TATAACGCCGCGTATCTCGGCCGCGCGTTCGATCAGGAAACCGGTATGTCCATCCGGGAATATCTGGCGAAGGTGCGCACGGAGAAGGCGGCCGCGCTGCTTCGCGCAGGCAGAAGAAGCGCCGAGGAGATCGCGCGGCTGGCGGGCTACGCAAATTATCCCCTTTTCTGGCGGCAGTTCAAGGCGGCTTTCGGCGTCTCTCCGGAAGCCTATCGCGACAGCCTGTCGAAAAAAGGCTCCTGACAAGCCGGAGCGCATCTGAAAAAAGGCGACAGTTCAAGCGTTTTTTGTCCGTTCAAGCAGGAACAGACCCTCCGGGGGAGAGCCTGCGTAAATTCATCTCGTCATCTTTCGCGCGAATTATACGGTATTGCCTGAATTATCATTTAAGAACTGTTCATCCAACTCGTTTCGGCAGTTTATTCGTCGCGCAGCAGCGCTTCCGTCAGCGTCCGGGGCGTGCTGAAAATCCTGTCAAACGAATCACGCGCGTGCGCGTAGCCGAATCCCGCCCCGTAGACGGCGAGACGATTGCCGCGGGCGGCCTGAATATCCTTGGCGCTGTCGCCAATAAAAACGACGCGCGAGGAATCGAGGCCTTCGAGCAGTTCCGCAGTCATTTCGGTCTTATCGGGCGCATTGCAGCGGATTTTTTCAAAGAAAGGCAAAATGCCGGCGATAGAAAGGCAGCCTTTCACATGATACTCCGTGCCGGTTGAGGCAAGCAGCAGGCGAATACCGGCGCCGCGCAGTTGCCGCAGCATAACGGGGACGCCGGCGAAAAGAATTTTTTCCCCCAGCGTACGTCCAATTTCAAGCTCGCCCTCTTCAACGAGCGCTTCAATCTTTTGCCGTTGCGCTTCGCTTGAGTCCGGGTAAAGCGCCAGGTAAAAATCGCGGTTGCACAGGCCGATTGCCTGCAGGAGCGCTTCGCGCGTTACGGGGCCGAGGCCGCATGCGGGCGCGTGTTTTTCAATTGCGCCTATTGTCATCAGCAGCGTATCCACAAGCGTTCCATCCATATCAAAAATCACGGCGTCCAATTGCGGCATATAAACCTCCAGAACGATATTATTTTCATTATAACCAAAATAGCATTTATTGCAAGCGATCGAAAAAAGTTTTCCTGAAAACAGCGCAATACAACGGCAGGACATAACCAATCCAAATATTGGTTATATAAAACGAACAAATTTTCGATCTTTTTATTGCATGATATGTTGACATATTTGAACGAAGGTGGTATAGTTTGAATTGGTTATAATAAATTTGAGGAGGAGTCACCGGTTGTGAACATTACTCTTACGGAAATCAAGGATCAGTATCGGTCGCTTGAAAAAACGATCGCGCTTGTCAAACAGCGGAGCGAAGCGCTTGCGAGTTTTTATAAAGAGGTTTCGCCGCGCGCGATCGTGTTCACCGGCTGCGGTTCAAGCTATATGCTTTCCTGCTCCATGCGCTCCATCGCCTCCGTGCGTGCTGATATCCCCGTGTATGCGCTGGCCTCCGGTGATCTTTGGCTCAACAGCGAAAACTATCGTCCGATGCTGCGCGACGCGCTGATCGTCTCGCTTTCCCGTTCGGGCTGCACGAGCGAAGTGGTGAACGCGTATGAAACTGTCGCGGCCATGAACGTGGGCGCGAAGTTTATGAGCCTGACCTGCGCGGAAGATACGCCGTTGGAGAAGCTGTCTGATTTTACGCTTGCGATGCCCTGGAATTTCGATCAGAGCGTTTGCCAGACGCGCTGCGTGTCGAACCTGTACGCCGCCGGCGCGATGGCGGTTGGCGAAATGATGGGCGACAAGGCGGTCGTCGAAGGCTTCGAGGCGCTGGCGGCGGACGGAGACGCGTATCTGGAGCGTATTGAGCCGCAGCTGCGTCAAATCGCCGGGAACGGCTGGACGCACGGCGTGGTGCTCGCCGACGGCCCGTTCGACGGCCTGGCCGAAGAGGGAGCGCTTGCGTTCAAGGAGATTTCTCAGCTGCCCAGCAACTATTATCATCTGCTGGACGTCCGCCATGGTCCGATCGTACTGTTCAACCCGCAGACGCTGGTGATCGTCCGCCTGAGCGACGGCGCGCGTAAAGAAGAAACGGCGCTGGTTCGGGATATTCTTAAAAAAGGCGCGCAGGTGCTGACCGCGACGAACGAACCCTTTGAAATGGAAGGCACGGTCAACTTTGCCTTCGGCAGGAAGCTTTCCGATATCGCCGCCGGTCTGCCGCTGGTCAACCTGTGCCAGATGGCGACGTTCTTCAAGTCGGGTATCGTCGGGTGCGACCCGGACGCGCCGGACGGACTGGATCCCTGGATCAAGCTCTGAGCGGAGGGATTACGGGTGGATTTACTGTGCGCAGGCGAACTGAATGTGGATTTGGTGCTTTCCGGTTTTCAAAGCGCGCCGCTTCTCGGAATGGAAATCATGGGCGAGGACTATACCGAATGCCTTGGCAGCTCTACGGCGATATGCGCGTGCGTAGCCTCCAGCCTCGGCGCGGCGACGGGCTTTTTCGGAAAACTCGGCCGGGATCATTACGGCGAAATCGCGCTGCAGGGGCTGAAAAAGTATAACGTCGACACCACGCTGGTAGAGATTTCGCCAAAGTATCGCACCGGGCTGACGGTGAGCGTCAGCACGGCGGACGACCGCGCGCTGGTGACCTGCTTCGGCGACACGATCGACGCGTTCAGGCAGGACGAGGTGCCGCTGGAACGGGCGAACGCCCGCCATATCCATATGGCGTCCTATTTCTTTCAGCCCAAGGTTCGTAAAAACCTGGATCAGCTGTATCGCCGGGCGAAGGCGAGAGGAATGAGTACGTCGCTCGATGCGGGATGGGATGAAGAGGGACGCTGGCATGAAGGGCTTGACAAATTGTTGCCGGTGACGGATTTCTTCTTTCCTAACGAGCGTGAAGCTGAAGCGATTACCGGACAGAAGGACAGCATGGAAGCTGCACGCCGCATTGCGGCAGAGGGTACGAATGTAATCGTTAAGTGCGGAAGTGACGGCGTTATTTTGTGCGAGAAGGGGAGCATATCCCCGCGGAGAATTCCAGGGTTTCATGTCAAGGCGATTGACACCACGGGCGCAGGAGACAGCTTTAACGGAGGTTTTCTTTACGCATGGCTGCAAGGAATGTCCCTGGAGGACTGCGCGCGAATTGGCAATGCGTCGGGCGCAGTCAGCGTGACGCGAATTGGCGGGACAATCGCATGTCCCACGCAAGATGATGTCCAGCGGATGCTGCAAATGGAAAACTGAAAAGGGAAGGTGATTCTTCCTATGGAAATGACGGAATATTTGCGAGTTCAGAAACAGTTGATGGAACAGATTCATAAGGGCGTATATCGCGAGAATGGCAAGCTGCCCACGGAGCGCGAGCTGTGCGAGCAATTCGGCGTCAGCCGTATTACGATCCGCCAGGCTTTGCAGAATATGGAAAACGAAGGCGTGATCGTGCGCCAGCAGGGGCGCGGCACGTTTGTAAAACCCCGGCGTATCGAGCAGCGGCTGTCGAGCATTTACTCGTTTTCGGAGGATTTGCGCAAGCAGAATATCGTTCCCGGAACAAGAATGCTTTCGATGGTGACGATACCGGCGCAGGGGCATATCCAACAAAAGCTGGAAATTGGTCAGGGCGTGCCGGTTCGAGCTATATGCCGCTTGCGGCTGGCAAATGAAACCCCTTATGCATATGAAACCAGCTACATTCCACTCGAGTTTCTAAGCGACGCCACGGCTGAAGAGATTGCGCAGAACGGGCTGTACAACACACTGCGGCGCTGCAGCGGACGAGAAGTGGAAAAAGCGACGGAGGTTTTCGAGGCGGTCATTGCGCCGCAGTTCGTGGTGGATTTGCTGGGGCGCAAGGGTGTGCTCAGCGCAATGCAGATGGAGCGAACGGCCTATTGCGCCGGACAGCCGGTCGAATACTGCGAAAGCTTTATCTGCGGCGATAAATACCGTTTTCACGTGACGTTGGAATAGGGGAGGACGGAAGATGTTCTTTGGCAGATCCCGCTTTCATTTTGTGTTTATCGGCGCGGGAAGCTCGGTCTTTACGATGCGTCTGATCGGCGATATTCTGCATGAGGATTTTATTGAAGGTGGTTCCATTCGGCTGGTCGATATCGATGAGCCTGTGCTGAAACGTGTGACGGCTGCAGTTCGCAAGCTGGTGGAATACTCCGGAAAGCCTTTTGAGGTGGTTTCCTATAACCACTATAAAAACTCGCTGCCGGGCGCGGATTTTGTTTTCAACATTTACGCAGTAGGTGCGTATCCGCGCTGGCGGCAGGATATTCGTACCTGCACGCGCTTTGGCGTCAACCAGTCCGTCGGCGATACGATTGGCCCCGGCGCGGTGATCCGCATCCTGCGCACAATTCCGCTCGCGCTGGAAATCGCCCATGAGATGGAACGCGTGTGCCCCGAGGCGTATATCGTCAATTACACCAACCCCGAAGGCGCGCAGTGCCTGGCGATTCAGAAATACTCGAGCGTTCGCTCGTTCGGCCTTTGTCACGGAACGCCCGATACGGCCAGAGCGCTTGCCGACGAGGTTTTCCAGGTGCCGCTGGAGCGGCTTCATTACGAGGCTGCGGGCGTAAACCATCTGACATGGTTTACGAAGCTTGAAATCGACGGGAAGGACGCTTATCCGCTGCTGCGTCAGCGGCTGAAGACGACGGAATTTGGCAAACGCGAGCAGGTTTCCAGCGATCTGCTGCGCGTGTTCGGCCTGTATCCCGCGCCGGGCGACCGCCATGTGCAGGAATTCTTTTCTTCCTTCCTGCGCGACAATGTGATCCGCGACCGGAAGCTGGAATGGCCTAACAACGATTTCAAGGTGATCGACGGCTGGCGCGCTGAGGGGGACGAGCGCGTGGACGCGGCGCTCGCGGGCGATGCAGGCGTCTACGAGCATTTCATGGAGGGCAGCGGCGAAAGCGCCACGCATTTTATGAGAGCGCTCGCCACGGGCGAAACCACATGGGAGATGGTGAACGTCATCAATCGCGGCTATATCGAGAATATTTCCGATGGAATTATCGTCGAACTGCCGACGTTCGTCAACGATATGGGGCTCAAGCCCATGCACATCGGCCGCCTGCCGGACGGCATCGCCGCCAAGTGCGAAGCGCTGGGACGCGAGTATGTGCTGCTGGTCGACGCGGCCGTGGAATGCAGCCTGCAGAAAGCGGCCGAAGCGATGTATCTGGATCCGCTGTGCGCCATGGCGGACGATCCGGAAGGCCTTCTCAGGGCGCTTATCGAGGAAAACTTCGATCTGTTGCCTGAAGCGTGGAGGCATGTATACTGATTCAAAAGGGCCTGCGGGCTCCCTTTGAAAAAATAATCTGGAGGTAAATTCTGATGAAGAAACTGGTTACTTTTGTCCTCGCGCTCGCTCTTGTGCTGGGTCTTTGTATTCCGGCTGCAAACGCGGCAACCACGACCGTGAAGTTCTGGACCCATCTCAATAACGCCTGGAACGACAACTACAAAGAGCTGATTGCGGAATTCGAAGCGCAGAATCCGGATATCAAGATCGAATATGAGCAATTCCCGTACGCCGATTTTGAAGCCAAGATTCAGACCTCTCTTCTGACCGGCGGCGCCGGAGCCGACATTTACGAAGTATGGGGCGGCTGGATGCTCGACCTCGTGGCAAACGACGTGCTGAGCGAGATGTCCGCGGAATTTGCGGCGGAGCTGAAGGAAGACACCTACGCCCCCGTGCTTGGCACGCTGGAGAAGGACGGAAAATACTACGGCGCACCGCTGGAACTCAACGTTGAATACGGCGGGATCGTCACGCACAAGAGACTGTTTGAAGAAAGCGGCCTCGCATACCCGACCACGTGGGAAGAAGTGCTCGATATCGCCCGGAAGGTCGCTGTGGAAAAGGACGGCGTCATGGAAATGCGCGGCCTGGAATACGCCACCAGCGATAACCTCACGGCGAACTATCTCGCCATGATCCTGCAAAACGGCGGCGAATACCGCAAGGAAGACGGTTCCCTGGATTTCACCACCCCCGAAGCCGTCAGCGCGATGAAGGAACTTGTCTCCTGGATCAAGGACGAGCATCTCACCAGCCTCGAATCCAGCACCGGCTCTCTGGGCTACGACGGTCACGCCTTTATCGGCCTGGACGAGTGCTACATGGTTACCCGCGGCCCGTGGGTTCTTGCCGACCTGGTTACCACCTACGGCATGGAAGAGGGCGTTGATTTCGATTACATTCCGCAGCCCGCGTTCGTTGAAGGCGTTCCGCAGCGCTGGGTCGCCGAAACCGGCTGGTCCCTGTGCGTTGCGAAGAATACCTCCGTTGCCGACGCGGCCTGGAAGTTCGTCAAGTTTGTGATGGATCCCGACAACATGCTCCGCCATAACGTCGCCTGCGCGCAGATCCCGCCGCGCAAGTCCGTTGCCAACAATCCGGAATTCATCGAGAATGCCCCTTATATCAAGGCGCTGCTTGACAACCTGGACAACGCCGAATTCATCGGCAAGTTCAACAGCGACGTGCTCAAGGACACCATTCGCCGCACGTTCGTTTCCCTCTGCTCTGACGACGGCACCTATACCTCCGTCGAGGACGCGTGTCAGAAGATGACGGAAAATCTCGCGGCGAACCTGAAGATTTATTAACCGCCGCGTGCCTTTCGCGGGGAGACGGTCAGTCTGACCCGTTGCGGGGAGGGGTTGCTTCCTCCCCGCATTCCTCCAAAAAAACAGGAGGTCGAGTGATAACGCAATGAAAAAAAGCAAGTTTCCCTACATGGTGCTGATCCCGATGCTGTTGTTGCTGACGGTGTTTGTCGTGATCCCGATCATCGCCAGCTTCGCGATCTCTTTCATGGATTATAATCCGCTTCGCCAGAGCGGCAACGTGTTTGTCGGATTCAAAAACTATTCGGCGCTTTTTTCCGACGCGCGCTATAAAGCGTCGCTGGTTAACACGCTGTATTACGTTCTTGCGATGGTGACGATCAACATTTGCGTGACGCTGGTGACGGCGGCGATTCTCTGCTCGCTGGAGTCCAACAAATGGCGGTCGCTGTTCCGTACGTTTTTCTTCATGCCGTGCGTGGCGCCGCTTGCGGCGATTTCCGTCGTATGGCAAAAGAGCCTGTTCGGCCTCAAGGGCGGCTTTAATATGATGATCAAGGCGCTGGGCGGCCGTGCGATTGACTGGCTGGGAAACCCTGCGATGATCATGCCGTCGATCATCCTTCTGTCCCTCTGGGCGGACGTTGGATATAACACGATTTTGTTTATTTCGGGCATTCAGGGCATTCCGGGCGATTATTACGAGGCCGCGGAGATTGACGGTGCGGGTCCTGTTCGCCGTTTTTTCGACATAACCCTGCCCTTGCTGCGCCGCACGTTCATTTTCGTCAGCTCCATGACTTTTATCTCGCAGTTTCAGGCGTTTGCGCAGTTTGCCATTCTTACCTCGGGCGGCGGAGCCGGCTATTCCGGCCAGGTGCTGAGCACGTATATTTATTATCAGGGCTTTGCGCAGAAGGAAATGGGATATGCGTCCGCAATTTCGGTTACCCTGTTCATTATGATTCTGATTGTAACGCTGATCCAGCAGCGCTTCAATCGCGTGGACTGGGGGTATTGACATGCGTAAGAATCGTCAAAATCACAAAAAGGTCTATAACGTCGTCGTGATACTTGTGATGACGCTGATCGGCCTGATTTTTATCCTGCCCTATGTCTGGATGCTCCTGAATTCTTTCAAGCCGTTGACCGAAATCGCCAAGGGCAAAACGTTCTGGCCAAAGCAATGGACGATGAAGAATTACCACACCGTTATGACGCAGGCGCCCATCTGGAAATGGCTGCGCAACAGCGTTATCACCTCGGTGAGCGGCACGGTCATCATGCTGGTCACCAGTTCGCTGGCGGGCTTTGTGTTTGCGAAGTATTCGTTTAAGGGGAAAGAATTTATTTTCATGTTTATTCTTGCCACGATGATGGTGCCTTCGCAGACCACAATGATTCCCAGCTTCCTGCTGGTGCAGGGACTGGGGATGTACGACAGCCTGCTGGCGCTGATCATCCCCCGGATGGTCGGCGGATTCGGCATTTTCCTCTGCCGTCAGTTCATCATGGATATTCCGGACGAATTGGTGGAAGCCGCGCACATTGACGGCGCGAACGATATGTTCATCTATTCCCGGGTGATTGTGCCGTTGATTCGTCCCGCGCTGGGCGCGCTCGCCATTTTCACATTCCTGGGTCAATGGAACGATTATCTTGGGCCGCTGCTTTATCTGAGCCGCACGGCGAACATGACGATGCCGCTGGCGATCAACTACTTCTCCAGCCAGCACCTGTCGGACGTGGGCGCGATTATGGCGGCCGCGACGCTGATTATGCTGCCCGTGACGGTCGTTTTCCTCAGTTTCCAGAAGCAGTTTGTTGAAGGCATTGCCATTACCGGCATGAAATAAGCCTAAGGAAGGGAGAAAATTATGTCTAAAAAGTTTGCGTTTATCGGAGCGGGAAGCTTCGGCTTCACGCGCGAACTGATCCGCGATATCCTTTCTTTCCCGGCGCTGAGCGATTGCACGCTTGCGCTGATGGACATTGATCCGGAGCGCCTGGACGCGATCAGGCGCGCTGTGGAGCGCATTGTCCAGGAGGGAAAATATCCCGCCAGGGTCGTTGCGACGATGGACCGCGTGGAAGCGCTCAGGGCCGCGGACGGCGTTATCACCACCATCCTGCAGGGCAACTGCGACGTTTGGCAGCATGATATTCTGATCCCGAAGAAGTACGGCGTCGATACCTGCGTCGGCGACACCCGCGGCCCGAGCGGCATTTTCCGCTTCCTGCGCACGGTGAACCCCATTCTCGGCATCGCGCGGGATATCGAGCGGTATTGCCCCAACGCGGTATACCTCAACTATACCAACCCCATGGCGATGCTTTGCCGCGCCGTGCAGGGCGCGTACCCGCAGCTGACCACCAGCGGCCTTTGCCACAGCGTTCAGGGGACGGCCGCCATGCTGGCTGAATGGATCGGCGCGCCGAAGAATGAAATCAGCTACACCTGCGCGGGCATCAACCATCAGGCGTTCTATACGCAGTATCTCTGGAACGGCAAGGACGCGTATCCGCTCATCCGCAAGGCTGTGACCGAGCGCGAGGAGATTTACAACGCCGAACCGGTTCGCAACGAGATGTTCCTGGCGCTGGGATATTATCCCACCGAGTCGTCCGGGCATAACAGCGAGTATAATGCATGGTTCCGCAAGCGCCCTGATTTGATTGAGAAATATTGCACACATGGTACAAACTGGAATCCTGGCGAGTATGCTTATATTCTTAAAGAATACCGCAACCGTGAAACCACTTGGAAGGGTGAAATTGAAAAATGGTTTCAGGAGCCGGTTGATCTTAAACGTGGTGAAGAATATGCAGCATATATCTTCAATGCAATTCTGGGCGACGGCGAGATGTTCAAGTTCAACGGCAACGTCCGGAACTGGAATCTTGTCGAGAACCTGCCGTACGGCTGCTGCGTCGAAGTGCCGGTGCTCGCCAGCAAGCGCGGCCTGGAAGCGATGCATGTGGGCAAGTTGCCACCGCAATTGGCGTTGCTGAGCGGTACGTCTGCTCAGATAGAGGAAATGGCCGTCGAGGGCAGTCAGGCTGGTGACAAGGAGATGATTTATCAGGCGATCTGTTATGATCCACTGACGGCTTCTGTCTGCTCGCTCAAGGAGATCCGCGATATGGTCAATGAGATGTTCCGGCAGAACGAAGAATGGCTGCCGCAGTTTGGCGGCAAGGCGAAGCTGTAACCGGCTGTCCGGGCGCAAAAAAACGTCTGCCCGGCGGACGCTTTCTTGCCGCGAAAGACGGTTTGAACGTAGCGCCTTCATCAAAACGATTGAAACAGCAAGAAAACGCCCATCCTGCGCCGCGTGTTTCCGGCGGGCTGGAGGGGCGTCTTTTTTTTAGGACGCAGCTTTGCGCGTAAGCGCGAGCGCCGCGACTGCGCCGAGCGCGCCGCCGGCGGATTTTGTGAGAAGCAGGGGCA
Source organism: uncultured Clostridia bacterium (assembly GCA_934615235.1). Lineage (GTDB taxonomy): Bacteria > Bacillota > Clostridia > Christensenellales > Aristaeellaceae > Aphodomonas. The sequence continues at coordinate 4,779 of CAKTTL010000070.1, read as the reverse complement.
GCATCATTTCAGGCGAAACGCTCAGCGTGAACCCGAGATGGGAAGCGAGCGTCGACGCGGCGCAGACAAGGAAGGCGGCGGTTACCGTTCGGCCGCGCGCGTCCATTTTCTTAAACATTGCCAGAGCGGGCGTTGCGCTGACGAAGCCGATGAGCAGGGAGGCCAGACTGTCGTCGTGCAGGCCAAGCGCCTGCCCGAGTCTGCGCAGCGGATGCGACAGCGCGCGGCGGAGCAGCTCTGCGGCGGGAAGGCTGCCGGCCATAAACAGACAGATGCCCGCCACAATTTTCATCGCGTCCTCGGCCGGCGCAAGGCCGGGGATCAACGTTTTCCCGCAGATATACTGCGCCGCGCCGAGCGTCAGCCCGAGAATCGAGAGCCAGCGTAACAGGGCGGCGAAGCCGGAAAAGAACCGAAGCGTTTGCCGCGGGAAAAGGCGCAGGCCTGCGCCGAAGAGCAGCGCCAGCAGAAAAATGGGAAGGCTCTGCATGAACAGATACAGAACGGGCAGGCCGCATACCGCGCCGCCGAGAAGCAGCGCGAAGGGCAGCGTAATCAGTCCGATCAGGACGCCGCGAAAGAAATCATTGAGCGCTTCTTTCGGGATAATTCCCGTTCCCATGGGAATGGTGAAGGTTACGGTGCAGCCGAGCGTGGAGGCGACGAGAATCCCTGCGAATTCTCCCATTGCCGCCCGCTGCGCCAGCGAACAGGCGGTTTGATAGCCGCCCATATCGATTGCGAGAATGCCGCCGAGCAGGGCGGGATCCAGCCCGATTCGGCGGAAAAGCGGCGCGGCGGTTCCTTCCAGCGCGCGGGAGAGAAGCGGCGCGAAGCATAAAATGCCGACCATGGACAGCGCCGTCGGCCCGAGCAGGGCGAAGCCCTCTTTGAAGTGCTCTCCCAGACGGAAACGGTTTCCAAAGAGCAGGTCAAGCCCGCCGAGCAGCGCGCCGGCAGATAAAATCCAGAGAATTGCCTGCTCCATCGGTTACGCTCCGCGCATAACGGCTTCGATCTCTTCAATTGTGCGCGGGATAGCGGCGGAAAGGTTTTCGCAGCCGTTTTTCGTAACCAGACAATTGTCTTCCAACCGGAAGCCGATCCCCCATTCTTCATGATAAACGCCGATATCGACGCAGAAAACCATGTTGGGCGCGATGATTTCAGGGCGCTTGATCATATCGTGCACGTCGTAGCCGATATGATGCGCGCCGCCGTGCCACATCACCCTGCCGACCTCGGAGACGGACGAAATTGCTCCCGCCTGGACGAGCCGCTCGGCGTTGTAGCGGCGGATGGTCGCGTCGACTTCCGCCATTTCCATGCCGGGCTTGATGATGGAGAACATATGGTTGGATGTTTCCAGCACGCATTCATACAGCCGGCGCTGTTTTTCCGAGAAAACGCCGTTGCATGGCCATGCGCGCGAAACGTCGCAGATCAGGTTGTCGTACTGCGCGCCGACGTCGTTGAGAACCATGTCGCCGTCTGCGGCCTGTCCGGTATAGCTGTAATAATGGATGCAGAAATTATTCTTCCCGGCGGAGATAATGGAAGGGAAGCCGGGGCCCTGCGGCCCGAACTGGCCGAGCGCATAGTCGAAATCCGCCTTGTACTGATATTCGTATTTTCCGGGGCGCGAGCTGCGCATCATGGCGAGAATCCCTGTCCCCGTGATTTTTTCAGCCTGGCGAAGCGCTTCGATTTCGCAGGGCTGTTTGATCAGCCGCAGCTCGCGCAGGAAAGGCTCCGCGTTTCCGATGCGCAGGTAGGGGTATTCATTCTGCGCTTTGCGCACAAGAAGATGCGACGCACGATCCGGCTGCGCGGGCGAAAAGCGATACAGATCCAGCATCAGGCGGTTGTAGTTGCCGCTTGTTGCCAACGCGTTCAGGTCGCGATCCAGTTCGGGAAGCAGGCGGATATCCTTCACGCCGGAAATCGCTTCGGCCTCCTTCGGCTTGACGCGCGTTCCCGTCCAGCGTTCGGCCATCGCGTCCGGCGCAAGGAGATAGAGCCGTTCCCACGCGGCACCGCGGCAATCCATGCCCGCAAGCAGAACGGCCGAACGGCATGTCAGCCCTGTGAGATAGACAAAATTTCGATCGGCAAAAAAGGGAAACATTTCGTCGCCGGTTTTCCAGATTTCATCGCCGGAAAAGATAACGAGCAGATCTCCTTCGCTCAGCCGCTCGTACAGGCGGCGCCGGTTCCCGGCATAGTATTCGCTTTGCATGTTCTTCCTCCAATTCCAGGCCGGCAGCCGTGCCAGAGTATCTGACCATGACTGTTTTCGGATTCTAATCCTCCAAATAGCATTATATCAGCTGTTTTCTGCAAAAGGAATACGGAACGGTGAAAAAACATCGGAGAAGATGGAAAGACGGCGCGGCTGCAACCATTCGGGGACAGGGAATGCGAATCTCTGCCCCGCAAAACTCACGCCCGGGGATGGCGCTGCTGCCGGAGCGTTTCGCGGTTCTTCTTTTCGAAACTGTTGAGCAGGATACCAGCAAGAACGCCGAGGCTCATGCCGATCGCCATGCCCCAAAGCATCTGAGCTTGAAAATGGCCGATCGCCATACCAATGCTCATACCAAACAGCATGTAGATGGGCGCCCAGTTGGTGAGCGGACTTTCCAGCACGAAACGCGGGCCTTCCGCGCCCATTGTCCCGTCCGGCACAAAACCGCATTTTTCCAGAATACGCTGGGAGGCTTTGTTGTCCGGAACGGTTTCGGCTTCGACGAACGCAACGTCCTTTTGCCCAAACGCCCATTGCGTCATGGCCTGAAGCGCTTCCGACGCATATCCGTTGCCCTCATATGCGGCCAGAACACCATACCCGACCTCTACGGAATGGTTTTTCGCCGGGCCTTTGAAGCAGATATCACCGGCAAATTCCGAACCGGCTTTCAGCGTCATTTTCCATGGCGCATACCAGATTCGGTTCTCCGGATCGCGCTTGCAGCCGTCCAGCATTTCGCCGTAAGCGGCGCGAAGTTCATCGGAATCGGTACGTTTTATCAGCGCCTCAATCTCTTCGTCGGACATAGGACGCAGCGTCATTCTTTTTGTTTTTATTTTGATTTCTTTCATGATACGTCTGTCCTTTCGCTCTGTTCCCTGAAACGCAGCGGTATGGGGGATACGCCGTAATAGGCGGCCAGCGCCGTGAATTCTCTGCGAAACGAAGCCAGCAGTTCTGCATCCGTCAAATTCAGATGGCCCGTATTCGCCAGAATCGCCAGCCCGTAGGAGTAGTATGTCATGTCCCGATGCAGCTTTTCTGCAAGTTCCTCGGAATATCCGTACTCGTTCACGATGGCCGCAATGATCTCCGGCAGCAGTACGTCGTCCTGATGAGGGCCGGGCTGCCCGCCCTCCAGATACAGCCAGCGGAACAGGTGCTTTTCCAGCGCTGCGAACTTCACAAAGCCGATGCCATAGCTGCTGTAATGGCTATGCTGTCTGTAGCAGCTGTCGTCCGCATCCAGAATATGAAGCCACTCTCTTACAGATTGCGTGTGCAGCGCAATGACCTGCCGCGTCATGGCGGCTTTCAGATCCTCCATATTCTGGAAACACAGATAGATCGGCTGTGTGGAACAGCCCAGCTTTTTTGCCACATTTCGGGCATTGAGGGCGGCTGCGCCGCTTTCTCGCAGCACGTCGACCGCAGCGTTTATAATCGCCTCTTTTGATGTTTTCCTGATGGCAGGCATTTCCTTACTCCACGAATAACGTTTGTTATAAATAACGTACGTTATTATAAAGCGGACAAAAACGTTTGTCAAGAGAGAACGCACGCTACGACACAGGAAGCGGATTAATACGCCGCTCAAAGCGGCCCCCTTCAGCCGCGCCGTCCATCCTCTTTCTGGCTGTTCAGGAATTCTTCCGCATACCGGAAAAACGCTTCCGGATGCACCATTACAAGCTCCGCATGCGCCATCTTTGGAATGGCGCGGATATGCGCCTGCGGGAAATAGCGCCTGATAAAGCGAATGTTGCCGCGGCGGTCTTTCTTTTCCTCGTCGCCATACCAGTAGACGATTTCTGCAGCGATTGGGGCAGGCGGATGCGGGAGCGCATAATTGTTTCCCGACCAGAATACGTTCCGAATCGTTTGCGCGGAGTAGGTTTTGAGATAAGCCGCTATCGCGTCGTACTCTTCCCGTGCGTCATGTCCCGGAAGGGTAAAGCGTTCCGGCGGAAAGGCGGCTTCCAGGACCCTGCGGCTTTTTGCGACGATTTTGAAACCCAGCACATCCCGCAAAAGCACAAGCCTTCGCAGCAGGTACGGAAAGCGGTAAGGCGTAATGCCTCCATCGATGATCGCACGATCTACCGGCAGTTCCCCAAGCGCCAGCAGGCGCGTCAGACACGCTCCGCCCAGGGAACAGCCATAGGCCGCATCCAGCCGGGTAACGCCGCGCTTTTTCAGATACGCCGTGACTTCATCCAGCGTCTGTTCCACAGAGGTGAAATTACCGGGATTCTCCGGCTGATGTCCGTCGTAAATCACTTGAAAGATACGCCATTTCTGCGAAAGCAGGCGCATCGCGCCTTCAAACGCCCATACCGGCTCCGCCGTACACGGGAAGAACAGCAGCAATCTTTTGTTCTCCTGCCCGTGCTCCAATATCTGCATGGCTCATTCCTCCGTTTTAGGGTGTATCTGAAAAATTCCCTGAGGCTCCATCACGGCGTCTTTTCCGCCATTTCCGCGTCGGGAAATCTCGATTTAGCCCCACTAAACCTTCGATTTCCCTC